>JANQMB010000306.1 GCA_028280355.1 Verrucomicrobiales bacterium | reverse complement strand
CGACCGCATCTCCTCTGAGAAGAACGGCGCCCTGGTCGGGGGGCGCCAGCAGGTGCTGTGCGAGGGGCCGAGCAAACGCAGGGCCGACCGGCTCAGCGGCCGGACCCGGACCAACAAGATCGTCATCTTCGACGGGGACCGCGGGCGCCTCGCGGGACAGCTGTTCGACGTGGACATCGAGCAGTGTACCGGCCATGTGTTGTACGGGACCCCGGCGTTGCGCTAGATGATGAATCTCCAAATGACGGATGGTGAAACGGTTGTGGGGGGCGCCGCTGGCCTGGAGGCCCGTCGCCCGTCGCCCCCGCCCCACCATCGCCTCACGCCATGACCCGCCACCTCTATACCGAGTTCCTCAGCCTGCAGTCCGCCGGGATCATCGTCGGCCTGCTGTTGATCGCCACCCACGCCGTAGCGTTGCTCATGCCCGACAGGACGCAGGCCCTCCTGAAGAGGTTGCCGCGCCATAAGGAGGTGGGCATCGCGATCCTGGCGGTCGACTTCATCTGGGCCTTCTGGCTGATCGGCAACATCGACCTCGGCGAGTTCTACGTGGTCGAGAAGCCGGTGAAGATCCTGCTACCCATCGTCTTCGTGCTGTTCGTGGTCTTCGTGGACGAGTTCCTCGCCGTGCGCGCGGCGGGGGTGTTCCTGCTGCTGCTGGCCTGCCCGATCCTCGACATCGCCTTCCTCAAGGAGCCGGTGACCCGCTTGCTGCTGCCGGCGCTGGCCTACGTATGGATCCTGGTCGCCCTGTTCTGGGTGGGCATGCCCTACCTGATGCGTGACCAGATCGCCTGGGCGAGCCGTTCGCCGGGCAGGTGGCGGGCGCTGAGTGCAGGCGGCGTGGTCTACGGGGGCGCCGTGTTGCTCTGTGCGGTGATGTTCTGGGGCGCCAGCGGGGGCTAGGGAACCCCACCTCGGCCGCCGCGAGGGGGGCGGTCAGGCTTCCCTTTTTCGGTTTGTTTTCTGTGGCCGGTGGTCTATCTCCGTCGGGCATGGGGCGATCCGGATAGCCAGATGGGGAAGGTGCTCGTCATCCGCGGGGGGGCGATCGGCGACTTCATCCTGACGTTGCCGACGATCGCGCTGCTGAGGGACGGCCTGCCGGGGGCGCGGGTAGAGGTGCTCGGCTACCGGCCGGTGATCGACCTGGCGGTCGCCGGCGGCCACGCCGATGCGGTGCGGTCCATCGAACATGGGCCGCTGGCGGGCTTCTTCGCGCGCGGGGGAGACCTCGATCCGGGTTGGTGTGCCTACTTTGCGGGCTTCGACGTCGTCGTCAGCTACCTGTACGACCCCGAGGGGATCTTCCGCACCAACCTCGAGCGTGCCGGGGTGGAAACCCTCCTCGAGGGCATCGCCAAGGTGGATCCCGCGACCGGTGTCCACGCTAGCCGCCAGCTCGGGCGGGCGGTGGAGCCGCTGGCCCTGTTCCTCGAGGACCCGGCCCCGCGGCTGTCGTTGCCCGGCGGCGCCGAGGGTGTGGGCCGCGTGGCGATCCACCCGGGCAGCGGCGGCGCCGCGAAAAACTGGCGCCTCGGGGATTGGGTCCGGCTCGGGCGCGCGATTTCGGACGCCTGCGGTCCGCCGGGGATCCTGCTGGTGACCGGGGAGGCCGAGGAGGGCAAGCACGCCGAGGTCGGCGCGGCCTGGGCGGCCGCCGGGGTCGACTTCACCCAGGCGCACCACTGGCCGCTGCCCAGGCTCGGCGCCGCCCTGGGGCGCTGCCGCCTGTTCCTCGGGCACGACAGCGGCATCTCGCACCTGGCGGCGGCGGCGGGGGCGCCCTGCCTGCTGCTCTTCGGGCCGACCGACCCGGAGGTCTGGGCGCCGGCCGACAGTGGCACCGAGGTGCTGCGCAGCCCGTCCGGGCGGATGGGCGACATCCGCTACCGGGAGGTCGCCGCGCGGGTGGCCCGGCGCCTCGGGGTGGAGCTGCCCCGCTTGTAAGGGGAGGTTTCTTTGCTATTAAACACGATGGCCACCGTCGATCCAAAACCGACCGAGAAATTCAAAACCTTCCTCTTCTTCGGCGCCCCCGGCAGCGGCAAGGGCACCCAGGGGCGCGTGCTGGGGCAGATCCCGCGTTTCTTCCACTGCGCCTGCGGCGAGGTGTTCCGCTCGCTGGACACCCGCACCGAGCTGGGGCGCGAGTTCGTGGAGTATTCCAGCCGCGGCGAGCTGGTGCCCGACGACATCACCGTGAAGCTCTGGAAGGCAGCGATCGACGCCAAGGTGGACTCGCACGCGTTCAAGCCCGACATCGACTTCCTCGTGCTCGACGGGATCCCGCGCAACAAGGAGCAGGCCGAGCTGATGGACCAGCACTGCCGGGTGGTGCAGGTCTTCCACCTCAGTTGCCCGGACCGCTCCGAGCTGATGCGGCGGATCCGCAAGCGTTCGATCAAGGAGAACCGCCTCGACGACGCCTCCGACGAGGTCATCCAGAACCGCATCCGCCAGTACGAGGAGGAGACCAAGCAGCTGTTCGACTTCTATTCGCCGGAGATCCTGACCAACATCAACGCCCAGCAGCCGCCGATCAAAGTGTTGCAAGACATCATCTACACGGTGACCTCGCTGCGCGTCTGGCAGGAGACGGCGGACCTGGTCATCTAGCGGGCGGCCTCCCCCCCCCGGTCGCACGAACGATCAGCCCGACACGGATGCGCACGGTTTTCCTCGGCACCGGTGACATCGGGCTACCTGCCCTCGAGGCGCTGGCGGAGTCCGGCGAGCACGAGGTCGCGGCGGTGTTCACCCAGCCCGACCGGCCGTTCGGCAGGAAGGGGGAACTGAAGCCGTCCGGGCCGAAGCGCTTCGCCGCAGCGAGGGGGATCCCGGTGCACCAGCCGGAGAAGGTTCGCGACCGCGAGGTCTTGAAGCTGCTGGCCGGATATTCGCCGGAGGTGATCGTGGTGGTCGCCTACGGGCAGATCCTGCCGAAGGCCCTGCTCGACCTCCCGCCGGTGGCGTGCCTGAACCTGCATGCTTCGATCCTGCCGAGACACCGCGGCGCGGCGCCGGTCCAGGCGTCGATCCTCGCCGGCGACGCGGAGTCGGGGATGACGGTCATGTACATGGACGAGGGCCTGGACACCGGGGACATCCTGCTGGTCGGGCGCGTGCCGGTCGCCGCGGACGAGACCGGCGGTTCCCTGCACGACCGGCTCGCGGCCGCCGGCCCGGGGGTCTTGCTGGAGGCCTTGTCGCTGTTGGCTGCGGGGGACGCGCCGCGGCGGCCGCAGGACCACGCGGCGGCGAGCCACCAGGGGAAGCTGGAGCGCCGGGACGGGGAGCTCGACTGGTCGCTGCCGGCGGAGGAGCTCGAGCGGAGGGTGCGCGCCTTCGACCCCTGGCCGGGGACCTTCACGCGCCTGCCGGACGGGACCGCCCTGAAGGTGTTCCCCTTCGTGGGGACCGTCGCGGGTGCCGCCGCGAGGCCCGGGGAGGTGCTCGCCGCCGGGCGGGGGGAGATCCTCGTGGCCTGTGGTGGCGGCGGGGCGTTGCGCCTCGGCGAGGTGCAGCCGGCCGGCGCCAGGCGGATGGACGTCGCCGCCCTGCTGGCCGGTAGGCCACTGGGGGTCGGGGAGCTTCTCGGTTGAGGAAAATCGCTTTGCAAGCGGCGGGGTCTGTTGTTTTCTAGCGCAACCTCGCACCCAACCGACACCGACCCAAGAATGTCCGATCCCATCCTCCGGCGAAATTTCAAACGCGTGGTGTTGAAGCTGAGCGGCGAGGCCCTGCGCGAGCCGGGCAGCGAGGACAACATCTCGCCGGAGATCGTCGAGCAGATGGCCGAGCAGATCAAGCTGGCGCACCAGGCCGGGATCGAGATCGGCGTGGTGGTCGGCGGCGGCAACTTCTGGCGCGGCGTGAGCGCCAGCAACCGCGGCATGGAGCGCGCCACCGCCGACTACATGGGGATGCTGGCGACGGTGATGAACTCGCTGGCGCTGCAGAGCATCCTCGAGGACATGGGGGTGCCGACGCGGGTGCAGACGGCGATCGAGATGAAGAACGTCGCGGAGCCGTTCATCCGCCGGGTCGCGATGCGCCACCTCGAGCTCGGGCGGGTGGTGATCTTCGGGGCCGGGACCGGCAACCCCTTCTTCTCGACCGACACCACCGCGGCGCTGCGGGCCAGCGAGATCGGCGCCGACGTGGTGCTCAAGGCGACCAAGGTCGACGGCGTCTACGACTGCGACCCGCGGGAGAACGAGGGGGCGAAGCGCTACGAGCAGGTCTCCTTCCAGGAGTGCATCGAGAAGCGCCTGCAGGTGCTCGACTCGACCGCCTTCAGCCTGTGCCGGGACAACAGCAAACCGATCATCGTTTTCGATATGATGGCGGGCGACAACATCCGCAAGGCGTTGATCGGCGAGCCGGTGGGGACGCTGGTCACCGCAGAGTAGAGCTTTGACAGACCCCCCCGAACTGGCAGAGTGACCGATGCGCCCGCCGGGGGGGACCTCGCGGGCCGGCCCCCCGGAGGGGGCGAGAGAAGAAACCGAACTACCGAGAACACCATGGATGAAGCAAGCGTGATGGCCGACACCGAGGAGGCCATGAAAAAAGCCGTCGAGTACACCCTGCACGAGTTCTCCAGCGTGCGGACCGGCAAGGCCTCGCCGGCGCTGGTCGAGGGGATCGACATCCAGGTGCAGGCCTACGGGTCGACGATGAAGCTCAAACAGCTCGCGGTCATCTCCTCGCCGGAACCGCGCCTGCTGCTGATCTCCCCCTTCGACCCGTCGACCGTGCAGGATATCGAGCGCGGCATCAAGGAGTCCAAGCTGGGGATCAACCCGGCGGTCGACGGCAAGGCGATCCGGTTGCCGATCCCGGAGCTGTCCGAGGAGCGGCGGGTCGACCTGGTGAAGATGGTCAAGGGCATGGCCGAGGAAGGGCGCGTCCGCGTCCGCGGGGCGCGCAAGCACGGGATGGATGGGGTGAAGGCGATGAAAGGTGACAGCACGATCACGGAGGATGACCAGAAGCGTCTGGAGAAGGAGATCCAGGTGCTGACGGACCGCTTCGTGAAAGAGATCGACGAGCACGTCTCGCACAAGGAGGGCGAGATCATGACGGTGTAGCGCGCTACGCGCGAAGTTTGGGATTTCGGATATGGGAGATGGGGGAGACCAGTGCTTCGCCCCCGAGGGGTTCCTCGATCTCTCGCACACCCGGCACGCGGGCCTGTTCGCCCCCGGCGGGCCGGTCTGGGCGGCGATCGGGCGGATCGGTGGATACCTGGCCGAGAGGGATCGCTTCGAGCTGGCCGGCGAGGTCTCCGGGCGTGCGGTGGTGGGCGACCGCGTGCACATCGGGGCGGGGACGGAGGTGGAGCCCGGGGCGGTGATCAAAGGTCCGGCCTGGATCGGTGAAAACTGCATCGTCCGCAGCGGCGCCTACCTGCGGGAGAACGTGATCGCGGGGGACGGCTGCGTGCTCGGCAACTCCAGCGAGTTCAAGAACTGCCTCCTGTTCGACGGCGTCGCCGCGCCGCACTTCAACTATGTGGGCGACAGCATCCTCGGCCACCGCGCCCATCTCGGTGCCGGGGTGATCCTCTCCAACGTCCGCCTCGACGGCGCGGAGGTCGGGGTCGGGTCGGGGGGGGAGCGGGTCGGCAGCGGGCTGCGCAAGTTCGGCGCGGTGATCGGCGACCGGGCGGAGGTCGGCTGCAACAGCGTGATCAACCCCGGCGGCGTGATCGGCCGCGACTGCGTGCTCTACCCGGGCTCGCTATGGTCGGGGGTGTTGGCCTCCGGGCACGTGGTCAAGGTGCGCGGGGTACAGGAGGTGGTGGCGAAGAGGGAGGCCGGGGACCCGGTGAAGTAGGCTTCCCGGCGAAGCGGCCGGCCGTCGTCCTGTGTGAGTGTAGCGACGAGCGTGAGCGAGTCGTGAGAGTGGGGTCGTCGGAGATCCTCCCCCGTCGACTCGCTCACGCTCGTCGCTACAGCGCGCCCGTCCGTCGCTACAGCCTTTTAGCGGGACTGCGGCATGCTGCCGAAGCGGGCGTTGGTCTCCCAGCTCTCGTGGCGGGCCTGCGGCAAATTGCTGAGGCCGGAGTCGAGGCCGGTGCCGTCGGGATTGCCCACCTGGGTGGACTCGCAACCGGAGAAGATCGCCATGGCGAGGCCGGCCAAAGCGGCCGCCGGGAGCAGGTTGCGGAACAGTTTGCGGGTCATCGTGTGCATGTCGAAGTCGCCAGCCGCCCCCCTAGTCGATCACCTTCTGGAAGATCACCCGGTCGCCTGGCTGGACGGTCCCGGAGAGGGAGTCCTGGCGGATGTCGGCGACGGTGATGCCGGGCTTCACCGAGACGACATTGAGGTTGGCGATGCGGGAGTCGGAGCGTTTGACGATCAGCTCCGAATCGCCGGAGATGCCCTGGCTGGATCCCATGTTCACGACCACGAAGCCCCAGTCGTTGTTGACCGCGGTGATGACGCCCTCGACCGAGTTGTGGCGGATGCCCGCCAGGCGCGTCGCCTGACCCTCTTCGCGGCGCTTGATCTGCGCCCTGTTGGCGGCGACCTGCCCCTCGGCGATCTCGATCTCGGCCTCCTTGGCGGCCAGTTCCTGCCTGAGGTCGTCGAGCTCGGACTCCAGCTTCTTGATCGTCTCACCGATGTTCTCCGGGGTCACGCCCGGGAACTTCTGGCGCAGGTTCTCGATCACCTCGTCGATCTTGGCGATCTCGGCGTCGAGCGGGGACATCTGCCCCTTCAAGGTGTTGATCTCGGTATCGAGGGTGGCGATGTTGATCTTCGCCTGCTCGAGGTCGGCCTGGTGCTGGGCGAGGAGGTTCTCCGCCGTCCACAGTTTCTGGTAGGCCCCGTCCTCCTCGTTGTTGAGGGCGGGGATCTCGACCGTCTCGATCTTTTTCAACAGGTCGTCGATCCTCTTGTTGTTGGTGGCGCGCTCTTCGCGGTCGGCGATGAAGGCGATGCGGTTCTGGATGCCGAAGACGCCGGCGGCGAGCAGCGCGACGGCGGTGATGACGAGGAACAGCTTGATCATGATCTCGGGGGGAGTTGGCGTTCGATGCGCGGTGGGGTTCTAGTTGAGGCCGAAGGGGTCGTCATCTTCGGCCGGGGCGGCCGGGGCCGGCGCGGGGTCGAGCCCGAAGGGGTCGTCGTTGGTGGGCGGTTTGACTTCCGGTGCCGGTGGGGCTTCGGGCGCCCCGGCGCCGGCGGGCGCGCCGCCATCGGCCGCCTCGGCGGCGGCCGCTTTCTTGTTCTTC
>JANQMB010000297.1 GCA_028280355.1 Verrucomicrobiales bacterium | reverse complement strand
AAGCTCACAGGGCTCATCGTAGCGCACAACGAAGAAGATATGATCGAGGACGCGCTCAAATCACTCGATTTTTGCGATGAGCTTGTCGTTGTGCTCGATAAATGCACCGATGGCACGAAAGAAATCGTCGAGCGATACACCTCCAACATCCATGAGGGCTCCTGGGACATCGAAGGAAGCCGCCGTAATTTCGGCATCGAGAAGGCCAGCGGCCCCTTTATCCTTGAACTTGACGCCGCATCGATCGCCGGCCAGGTGACCCACCTGATCCCATCCGGTCAGCTCGGGCGGTTCAGCCTGCTCGCGGAACAGACCGCGGCGCTCAACCTGTTCGTGCCGATCGGGCGCCTGCAGGAGGCGCTGGATAAGGGCGGCCGGGCCAACCTCCTGCTGGGCGACCGCCTGGAGGGTTTCGAGGCGGCGCTCGGCGGGGCGTGGGAGCTGGCCGACGCCGAACTGAAGGTGCGCCGGCTCGGGGACGCCGGGGTAGAGATCGTGAGCGAGCGGGTGTTCATCTCCGACGCCGCCGCCGCGGCGGTGCGGGCGCAGGCGGGGGACGCCGAAGGGGTCCTTTCCTACCTGATCAACTCCTTCTACTCCGAGGGGGCGAGCGCCCCGTATTCGGTGGGGACAGGGATCGGCCCCCGGGCGGCAGAGCGCCTCGGAGTCGAGCCCCCGGGGGAGGGGCAGGTCGTGATCAACAGCTGGCTGGCCGCGCCGCCAGAGGAGGGCGGGCTCGGCGTCGGCGTGGGGGGGCGGGTCCGCATCGAGTTCTTCGAGGTCGACGACTCGCGTGAGTTCGAGGTGCGGGGCCGGGGGTTCCGGCAGGGGGGAGGGGGTGAGGTCTTCGAGTTCGAGGTGTCCGGGATCGTGCCGGTCGACCATCCAGAGCTAACAAAAGGGTGGGTGCCTGAATTCCCCGGGCTAGAGACCGCCGAGAAACTGGCGGACTGGGAGAGCGGGATGCCGCTCGACACCGGCAAGATCCGCGGCGCGGACGAGGACTACTGGGACCGCTACCGGGCGACCCCGAAGGCTTTCTTCTCGCTCGCGGCAGCCCAGCGCCTTTGGGGGAACCGCTTCGGCGAACTGACCTCGCTGTACATCCCCGGCGGCGGCTTCGACGAGCCCGCGTTCGAGGTCGGCTTGCGGGATAAGGTCGACCTCCCGCGGCTCGGCATGCAGCTGCAGGCGCCGCGTGCCGACGCCGAGGCGGCAGTCGATGGTTCGCTCGATTTCGGCGCGCTGTTCGGGAGCCTCAGCGCCTTCCTGATCCTGGCGGCGCTGCTGCTGGTCGGGCTGTTGGCGGTATTTGGAATGGAGTCGAGGGCGGCCCAGGTCGGCGTCCTCGGGGCGATGGGCTTCTCCCGCCGCAAGGTGCGCCGCCTGTTCCTCTGGGAGGCCGGCCTGGTCGCCCTGTTGGGGAGCCTCCTGGGTGCGCTCGGCGGCGTGCTCTACACCAAGGCCGCGCTGTGGGCGCTGGGTGGCGTCTGGCAAGGCGCCTCGGCGGGCCTGCGCTTCGTGTTTCATGCCGAGGGGGCATCGCTGGCGGCCGGCGCGGCCGCAACCTGGCTCGTCGCGATCTTGACCCTGTGGTTGGCGGGGCGGCAGATCACCGGGCGGAGCCCGCGGAGCCTGTTGGCTGGCGAGGTTCTCGCACCGCCGGCCACCGGCCGGCGCAGGCGCCGGATCGCCCTGCCGCTGATGGCCGCATGTGCCATCGGCGGGGTCGCCACGGTCTGGCTGGGGAGCGGGCTCGAGGGCGAGAAGCTGGCGGGGGCGTTCTTCGGCGCAGGCTTCGCCCTGCTGGTGGCCTGCCTGTGCGGGTTCTCCCACTACCTGAGCTGGATCGACAGGGCGCGGCGCGGTGGCACCCCCGCCCGCCTGGGGCGGCGCAATACGGTGCGGCGACGCGGGCGCTCCCTGGCTGTGGTGGCGATGTTGGCCGCTGGGGTCTTCCTGGTGATCGGAGTGAACGCCTTCTCGCTCAAGACGGGCGGCGACCTCGGGCGGCGCGACTCCGGCACCGGCGGGTTCGCATACATCGGCAACACCACCCTGCCGATCTATGAGGACCTCGACGGCCGGGGGGGGCGCGACAAGTTCGGCCTGGAAGACTACACCCTAGAGGCTTTGAGCTTCGTGCCTTTCCGCGTGCGCCGCGGGGGGGAGGAGGCCAGTTGTCTGAACCTGAACCAGGCGCGCCGCCCGCGCCTGGTGGGCGTCGACCCGCTAGAACTGGCCCGGCGGGGCGCCTTCCGCTTCGCCTCCTACTCCGGGAAGGTGACCGGGGAGGGGTCGCCCTGGGCGCTCCTGTTGAACGAAGACGCCCCGGACGGCGCCGTCCCGGTGGTCGGCGACAAGGCCTCCGTCACCTGGGCATTGAAAAAGAAGCTCGGCGACACCATCAGCTACCCGGACGGGCGTGGTGGGGAGCTGACTTTGCGCATCGTCGGTTTGTTAGAAAACTCGGTCCTACAGGGCAACCTGGTGATGGGCGAGGCGGCGTTCAAGAGGCACTTCCCCGAGGCCGGCGGGTACGAGATGTTCCTGGTCGACGCCTCCAACCCGGACGGCGAACTGATCGGCGACGTCACCAGAGCCCTGCGCGGTCGCGGGGCGTCCTTCGAGCCAGCCGCCGACCGGCTGGCCGCCTTCGCCCAGGTACAGAACACCTACATCGCGATCTTCAGCGTGCTCGGGGGGCTCGGCGTCCTGGTGGGGACGGTCGGGGTGGGTCTGGTGATCGCGCGGAACGTCCTCGAGAGGCGGGCGGAGATGGGCCTCATGGTCGCCCTGGGGTTCCGCCGCAAGGCCTTGGTGGCGATGGTGCTAGGCGAACATGTCCCGCTCGTGTCCGGCGGTGTGGCGGCTGGCCTCGCCGCGGCGGCTCTCGCCATAGCGCCGAACGTCGCGGGAAGGGCGGCCGGCTTCCCGCTCCTCCCAGTCGCGACGATTGTGGCGGCCATCGCTGCCGGCGGGTTGCTGTTCTGTTTTATCGCCGCGCGGCTTGCGCTGCGCGGCAGGCTCCTGGATGCTATCCGGAGCGAATGACCCGTATGAGATCCTGGTGCCTGTTGCTGTTCCTCCCGCTGGCTACCGCCCTCCTCGCCGGCGGAGATAAGACGACCCCGGCAAGGTTCGCGACCGGCTTCGACGACGAAGAGGTGGGCGCCCTGCCCGATGGGCTGATGGAGATCGACGGCGTCTTCAAGGTCGCCGGGGGCGACGGGGGGGCGAAGTATTTGGAGATGGCGGCCGAGCCGCTCACCGAGAACGCGGTCATCCTCGGCCCGTCGATCAAAGGGGCGGCGACCGTGGAGGCGCGGGTGCGCAGTTTCAGGAAACGCCGCAGCTACCCCCGGTTCGGCATCGGCCTGCACGGCATCTCGGGCTACCGGTTGCGCGTGGTGCCGTCGAAGGGCGAGGTCGAGCTAGTGAAGAACGAGGAGCCGGTCAAATCGATCCCCTACCGTTGGAGCGCGGACAGCTGGACCCACCTGAAGCTGTCGGTCAGGGCGGCCGAGGGGGACGGGCGCTGGCGGGTCGAGGGGAGCGTCTGGGCGGATGGGGAGGAGGCGCCAGCGGGACCCGTCATCTCCCTGGTCCACGAGGGGTCGCCTGGGCAGGGGAAGGCCTCGTTGTGGGGGACGGCCTACTCGGGGAAGGTCGTGCAGTTCGACGACGTCGCAGTCCAACCTGGCGAATAGCGATGGGGCGCCCCCGATATATCATGCTCGGCGGTTTCCTCGGCGCCGGGAAAACGACATCGATCCTGCGTTTCGCAGAGTGGCTGACCAAGCGGGGCGAGCGCGTCGGCCTGATCACCAACGACCAGGCCGCCGGGCTGGTGGACACCGCGCTCAGCAGGGCGCACCAGTTTCCCACCGAAGAGATCGCCGGCGGCTGCTTCTGCTGCCGTTTCAACTCGCTGGTCGATGCGGCGGCGGCGCTGTCGGCGGACGACGACAGGCGCCCGGACGTGTTCCTGGCCGAGCCGGTCGGGAGCTGTACCGACCTGGTCGCCACTGTCAGTTTGCCACTGCAACAGATCTACGGGGACGCCTACCGCGTTTCACCGATGAGCGTGGTGATCGACCCGCTGCGCTGCCTCCGGGTCCTCGGGATCGAGGGGGGGAAAAAGTTCTCGGAGAACGTGCGCTATATCTACCGCAAACAACTGGAGGAGGCCGACCTGATCGCGATCAACAAACTCGACCTGCTCGACGCCGACCAGCTGTCCGCCCTGCGCTCCGCGCTCGGGCGCGAGTTCCCCTCGGCGGAGGTCTTCGAGGTCTCGGCGCGCGAGGGTCGAGGCCTGGAGCCCTGGTTCGAGGCGGCCTACGGGGGCGAGGCGGAGGGCGGGCCGGCGATGGAGGTCGACTACGCCACCTACGGCGAGGGCGAGGCCCTGCTCGGGTGGTTGAACGGAACCGTCCGCTTCACCTGCGATACCGAGATCGATGGCAACGCGCTCCTGCGCTCGCTGGCGGACGGGATCGGCGGCGCGCTGGAGCGGTCGGGGGCGGAGGTGGCGCACCTGAAGATGACCCTCACCCCGATCGGCGACCCCTTCGCGATCGGCGCGGTCAACCTGGTGCGTGACGGCGCCGGCGCGGAGCAGTCACACCATCTCGACGAACCCCTCGAGGATGGCGAGCTGCTCATCAACCTGCGCGCCGAGGCGGCCCCGGAGCTGCTCCGCTCCACGGTGGAGTCGGCACTGGGGACGGTGCTAGGCGGGGGATTTGCGCTCGACTACCAAGTGGATCACCTTGAGCATTTCCGACCTGGCCAGCCGGTTCCGACCCACCGCATGGCCGGCGCCTGACCCGACCTCCACATGGTTCTCCCACAACTCGTCTACCGCAGCCTGCGCAGCGTCGATCCGAAGTGCCTGCGGAAGGTCGCCTGGAACTTCGGCGTCGGGGCACCGCTGTCGGTGATGAAGTTCAAGCGGAGGGTGCGCAAGACCGGCGAGTCGTTCCCCCCCTTCCTCTACATCTCCATCCTCAACAGCTGCAACCTGCGCTGCCAGGGTTGCTGGGTCGATGTCGACAAGCCGCGCGAGGCGATCCGGCTCGACGAGCTGAACCGGATCATCAACGACGCCCGCGAACACGGCAACCGCTTCTTCGGCCTGCTCGGCGGCGAGCCCTTCATGCACCCGGAGCTGCTCGACCTGCTGGCGCAGCACCCCGATTGCTACTTCCAGATCTTCACCAACGGGCAGCTGATCACCGAGAAGAAAGCCAGGCAACTGCGCCAGCTGGGCAACGCCACCCCGCTGGTAAGCATCGAGGGCACCGAGGTGGTGAGCGACCAGCGGCGGGGGGGCGTCGACGTGCTCAACCGCACCCTGCGCGGCCTCGACCACTGCCTGGCGAACGGGCTGCTGACCGGCGTCGCCACCAGCCTGTGCCAGTCGAACATCGACGAGCTGCTGACCGAGAGCTGGCTGCGCAAGCTGATCGCGCGCGGGGTGCACTACGCCTGGTACCATACCTACCGGCCAGTGGGTCCGCAGATCAACGCCCAGCTGGCGCTCGACCCGGGCCAAGTCCGCCGGGTGCGGCAGTTCGTGGTCGAGATGCGCGCCAAGTTGCCACTTGTCCTGGTCGACGCCTACTACGACCACAAGGGGCAGGCGCTGTGCCCGATGGCGACGGGGATCAGCCACCATATCAGCCCGACCGGGGCGGTGGAGCCCTGTCCGATTATCCAGTTTGCCAGTGAGAGCGCCCGGGACGAGCGCGGTATCTACGAGACGATGACCCGCTCCAGCTTCCTGCGCGACTTCCGCGAGACGGCCGCACGACACACGCGAGGCTGTATCGTCCTGGAGCGGCCGGATCTGGTCAAGGATCTCGTCGGGCGGCACGGGGCGAAAGACTCCACCATCCGCAAGCAGGCCATGGCCGAAATCGACTCGATGGAGCCCCGCCCCAGCCAGTTCACTCCGGGCGCCGAGATCGCCGAGAAACACTGGGTGTATCGCCTGGCTAAGAAATTCTTTTTCAACGACTTCGGCGTTTATTCACGCCTCGACCCACAGTCCGCTGAAAACGCTCCGGGGGCGGTAGAGAGGGATATCCAGGAGGCTGGGGAGGCGGTTGCCTGACCTTTGAGATCGATGTCCGAGCGTCCGCCGATCCTCTATTGCCGCTGCGCCTACGCGCAGGTGGTGCCGGATGCCGTCAAAGACGGGGTTCTCGATGGCCTGTGCGCCTCTGGCGGGGGCTTCGATTCGGTCGCGGACCTGTGCGAGATGTCCGCGCGCAAAGACCCGCGACTGGCCGCCGTGGCCGAAGGCGGCCCGGTGCGCATCGCCGCTTGCCACCCGCGGGCGGTGCGCTGGCTGTTCCACGCCGCGGGCACGCCGCTGGGTGAGGACGCAGAGATCGTCAACATGCGCGAGGGCGACGCGGACGACGCGCTCGGCGAGTTACTCGGGGGGGAGGCGAAATGTTAGGTTGGCTCGTCTACGCCGTCTGCCTGGCAGGCCCGGCCCCCGGGGCCGAGGGGCGCGAGGTGGAGATCGCACGCATGGTCGAAGGGCTGATGGCGAGGGCGGATGCGAGGTCTGAGGAGTGGGCGAGGCGCCTGGAGGGGGAGCGGCGGGAACGGTCGCTGGACCTCTACCGCCAGTGGAAAGGGCTGCTGGAGGGCGCGCGGGACTCCGGCTCGGAGGCCTTTCTCCACGCCATGATCGAGACCGCCATCGCCGGCGACATTAACGTGGTGGCCTGGGAGCTGTTCGCCCTCGAAGACGACGACGAAATCGAAGATAAGGACGCAGAGCGGAAAAGGTTGGAGGCCAAGCGGGCAGCCGCCGAACGGAGCCGGGAAGACGCAGCACGGCTGTTCGCCGGGGCCGCTGAAATCGCGGCGGAGGGCGAGGCCTTGGCCAGCTTGGACGAAGGGCTCCGGGAACTGTTCGAGGAGTCGCTGAGGTTGCAGGAACGCCACTCCCAGCAGTTGGCCAAAGATGCCCCCGAGGAGATCCTCGAGTCGGCCGAGAAGCTCCATGCGGTCTGGCGGAACACGATCATCGCCGCGACCGGCCTTGAGGACATGGCCTACCTCGAGCGCTTCTTGCACTATCAGTTCTCCGGCAGCCTGGCTTTCGGCAAGGGGAGCCACGACTCCGCGGATGGGGTCCTCAAGAAGATGAGGTTCCGGCTGATGATCCGCAACGCCGAGGACTACCTCGAGCGGACGGAAACCTATTTCGCCGCCGGCCGCGAAGCGGAGCCCACTGCCGGGGAGGGGGATGATGATCGATAACGAGAGCGCCCCGGTGCGCGTCGTGCTCTACGAGGGCGATGGCGCAGACCCGCTCGACGCGACGGATCGCGCCGGCGTCCTGCGCTCCCTGCTCGACCGCGGCTACATGGTCTCGGACGCCCGCGGCGGAACCGGGGGAGCCTTGGCCGCATCGGCCGGGGAACGGTGCTTCATCGTCATCGGCCAGTTCGGGGGCGGCGTGGCGCCGCGACTGGAGGACGGTGCCGGCGGGGCGCAAATCGCCACCTGCGACATCAGCGGCCTGAGCCCGGATGCGGTGCTGAGCGCGGTCGAGAACGCCCGCGACGGCCAGCCCATGAACCAGCCCGGGGCGTGGAAGCCCTGGTTCCCGGTGATCGACTACGACCGTTGCACCAACTGCATGCAGTGCCTGAGCTTCTGCCTGTTCGACGTCTACGGTGTCGATGGCGACAACCAGATCCAGGTACAGAACAACGACAACTGCAAGACCAACTGCCCGGCCTGCTCGCGGGTCTGCCCGGAGGTCGCGATCATGTTCCCGAAGTACGCCGCCGGCCCGATCAACGGCGAGCCGGTCAGCGACGAGGACCTCAGCCGGGAGAAGATGAAGGTCGATATCTCCTCGCTGCTCGGCGGCGATATCTACTCGCGCCTGCGCGACCGCAGCGAGGCGGCGAAGTCCCGCTTCTCGAAGGAGAGGGACTCCGACAAGGCGCTCGGCGAGAGGAAGAGATGTCTCACCAAGCTCGCCGCCCAGGGGGAGATCCCGGAGGAGGTGCTGGCCAGCCTGCCGTCGCCAGAGGAGATCGCCCGCAAAGCCGAAGAGGCCAAGGAGAAGGCGAATGCAGCGCTCGCCGCCAACCGGAGTTCGGACTAGTTTTCATAGAATTGACGGAATTTCTCGCCACCCACATCTTCCCTTAAGAACCCGCCCCCGCATGTCGTCCGCCGCCAACATCGCCAAAGCGCCCCTCCCGGCACCGATCCCGGTGACGCAGACACGGATCCGGCCGCCGAAGGAGAACATCCCGCAGACCAAGGCGGCGCGGGACGAGCTCCTGGCCCAGATCCGGGCCTACAACGAGCGCGTCTCGCCGGTGGCACCGATGCCGCTCGACGAGCTGGAGGTCCACGCCCGCAAGATCCTCGAAGAGACCGGCACCGACGAACGCTACCTGCACTACACGGCCGTGTTGCTCAACAACGAGATGTGGCGGGAGACCCTGGCCACGATCCCCTACGAGCGGCGGCTCCTGCTGATGCCGAAGTGCCTGCGGGTGGAGGACAAGTGCCCGGCGCCGTTCGACGAGTTCGGCCTGCTCTGCAAGCAGTGCGGCCTGTGCACCATCGAGGACTTCCAGAACGAGGCCGAGCGCCTGGGCTACGCGGTGTTGGTGGCGGAGGGTTCGGCGGTGGTGATGTCGTTGATCCAGACCGGCAAGATCGAGGCCATCGTCGGCATCTCCTGCCTGCCGGTGCTCGAGCGCACCTTCCCCTACGTCGAGGCCGCGGCGATCCCCTCGGTGGCGGTCCCGCTGCTGCAGGACGACTGCATCAACACCACCGTCGACAACGACTGGGTCTGGGACGTCATCCACCTGACCAGCGAGGACAAGACCCGGCGGCTCAACCTCAACGCCCTGCACGAGGACGTGCGGGGCTGGTTCGACCCGGGGTCGCTCGCGGAGGTGATGGGCGAGCCCCGCGGCGGCGCGGAGGAGATCGGCAGGGAGTGGCTCGCCCGCGACGGCAAACGCTGGCGCCCGTTCCTGACCATCGCCACCTACCAGGCGCTACGCGAGGACCGCGGCGAACCGGTCCCGGACGATATCCGGAAGCTCGCGGTGGCGGTGGAGTGTTTCCACAAGGCCTCCCTGATCCACGACGACATCGAGGACGGGGACGCGACCCGATATGGGCAAAAGACCCTGCACGAAGAGCACGGGATCGCCATCGCCCTCAACGTCGGCGACCTCCTCATCGGGGAGGGCTACCGGCTGATCGGGGAGTGCGGGGCGCCCGGCGATGCGAAGGCGGCCATGTTGCTCGCCGCCTCGCGCGGCCAACGGGCCCTCTGCCGCGGACAGGGAGACGAGCTAGCGTGGGCGCGGGCGCCGGAGGCCCTGAACCACAAACAGGTTTTCGAGATCCACCGCCACAAGACCGCCCCGGCCTTCGAGGTCGCGCTCCAGCTCGGGGCGGCCTATGCCGGAAAGCTCGACGAGGTCGCCGAGGTGATCTCGACATACAGCGAGAACCTCGGCGTGGCCTATCAGATCCGCGACGACATGGCCGACCTCGACGAAGATGCCGCGGCCGAGACGCTGGCACGCCTGCGGCCGAACGCCCTGCTGGCGCTGACCAGGGAGAAGGCGAAGGGCGACGACAGGGATTACATGGAGGGTCTCTGGACGCGGGGCGGAAGCGGGGGTGCCGAGGGGGCGGCGCGCGTCCGCGACCTCGCCCATTCGACCGGTGCCGACGAGCGCTGCCTCGTTTTGCTGGAGATGTACAAGGAGGCCGCCGTCCGTTCGCTCGCCGCGCTGGACAACGAGAACCTCAAGGGCCTCCTGCGCCGGGTACTTGGCAAGATCTTCAACGAGTTGGAGATCAAGGGATGGTGCCGGGAGTACGAGGTGAAGAACGGGGTAAGAGACTGAAAGTTTTCAGTGTTCAGTTTTCAGCAAGACGCTTCCGCGCGGCGCCGCGACATCCCCTCTTGCTGAAAACTTCCAACTGAACACTAGCAAACTCCTATGAGCCTCCGCCTCGAGATGCTGCAGGTGGCGCGGCTGGCTCCCGCGGTGTTGGGCGATTCGGCGGGGTTGGTCGAAGCGTTCGTCCGGGAGGGACAGAACCCGGATGGCGGGTTCCGGGACCGCGCCGGGGAGAGCGACCTCTACTACACCGTGTTCGGGGTTGATGGCCTGACGGCCTTGCAGGCCGAGCTCCCCGAAAACGACATCGCCAGGTATCTCAGAGGGTTCGGTGACGGGGCGGGGCTCGATTTTGTGCATCGCTGCTGCCTGCTGCGCACCTGGTCGGCGCTAGACGGCGAACCGGAGGATCTGGGCGCAGGCCTGGAGGGTCTCGAGGCGTTCCGGACGACGGATGGCGGATACAACCAGCGCGAGGGCGCCCAGTTCGCGAGCGCCTACGGGTGCCTGCTGGCATATGGTGCCTACACCGACCACGGGCGAGAACCGCCAGAATTGGGTCACTTCGCCGGCTGCCTTGAGACCCTGCGATCCTCCGACGGCGCCTGGGGCAACGAACCCGGGATGTCCGAGGGGACGGCGACAGCATCGGCGGCCGCGGTGACCCTATGCCGCAACTTGCGCATCCCGGTACCGGACGGGCTCGGCGAGTGGTTGCTCGGCTGCGCACACCCCGAGGGCGGATTCCGCGCCTTCCCCCGCGCGCCGATGCCCGACCTGCTATCGACGGCCGTCGTCCTGCACGCGCTCGACGGCCTGCAAGTGGAGTTCGGCCCCCTCCGGGAGGCCTGCCTGGACTTCGTCGATTCGCTGTGGGTGAACGAGGGCGGTTTCCACGGGCATTGGGCCGACCCGGAGCTAGACCTGGAGTACACTTATTACGGCCTGCTCGCGCTCGGCCACCTCAGCCTATGAAGATCGAGGGGATCAGAGAGACGCTCGACAACACGCGGGAGGCGCTGTTGGCCGAGCGGGTCGCGGAAGGGTATTGGGTCGGCGAGCTCTCCAGCAGTGCCCTGTCGACCGCCACCGCGGTGACCGCCCTGCACCTCGTCGATCGGGAGGCGCACGCTGACCTGATTGACCGTGGAGTGCGCTGGCTCCTCGAGAACCAGAACGACGACGGCGGCTGGGGGGACACGACGGAGAGCTTCAGCAATATCTCGACCACCCTGCTGTGCTGGTCGGCGATCGGGCTGGCGGGCGAGGGCCGCGAATGCGGGGCGGGAAACCGCGCCGCGGAGCGCTGGATCCGGGGCGTGGTCGGCTCGCTCGAGCCGGTCGATATCGCCGCGGCGGTGACCGCGCGCTACGGGAAGGACCGCACCTTTGCGGTGCCGATCCTGATGATGTGCGCGCTGGCCGGCAAGCTCGGCGAGGGCGCCGGCGCGTGGCGGCGGGTGATCCCGCTGCCTTTCGAGTTGGCGGTGTTGCCGCGGGGCTGGTTCGGCACCCTGCGCCTGCCGGTGGTGAGCTACGCGCTGCCTGCCCTGATCGCCATCGGCTACTGCCGCTTCAAGCACCAGCCCCCAGCACCCCCGCTGCGCCAGGTTCGCGCCCGGGCATGGCCCAGGGCATCGGAAGTGTTGGCGGAGATCCAGCCGTCCAGCGGCGGCTACCTCGAGGCGACCCCGCTGACCAGCTTCGTCGCCATGGCCCTGGCCGGGGCAGGGGAGCGCGGCCACCCGGTGGTCGCCAGGGCGGCCAGTTTCCTGCGCGAGTCGGCTCGGGGGGACGGCAGCTGGCCGATCGACACCGACCTGGCCACCTGGGGGACGACCCTGGCGGTGAAGGGGCTGCTGTCCGGAAAAGGTGGGCGGGCGCCGGGGACAGGGCTCGATCGAGACGACCGGCGGAAGCTACTGGGGTGGTTGCTCAACCAGCAGTACCGGGACGTCCACCCGTTCACCAACGCCCCCCCGGGCGGCTGGGCGTGGACCGATCTTCCCGGCGGCGTCCCCGATGCGGACGACACCCCCGGAGCACTGCTGGCCATCGACCTGCTCGCCGGCGAGGGGCCGGAGACTGAGGTGTTGGAAGCGGTCGAAGCCGCGGTGGGATGGCTGCTCGATCTACAGAACCGCGACGGCGGCATCCCCACCTTCTGCCGGGGCTGGGGGGCGCTCCCGTTCGACCGCAGTAGCCCCGACCTCACCGCCCACGCCTTGCGCGCCTGGGGAAAGTGGCGTCGGAGGATCGACCCCCAACTCGCCGCGAGGGTGGAACGGGCGGGTGATCGGGCGCTCGGGTACCTCGCCCGCACCCAGTCGTCCGACGGCTCCTGGACGCCGCTCTGGTTTGGCAACCAACACCTGGTCACCGAGAACAACCTGACCTACGGCACCGCGATGGTGGTGTTGGCGCTGGTGGAGACGGGCGCAGCGGAACCCCTCCGCGAGAAGGGGGTCGCGTGGCTCGAAGCTGCACAGAACGCCGATGGCGGCTGGGGTGGGGGGGCGGCAGGGGAATCTCCGTCGTCGATCGAGGAGACGGCGCTGGCGACCGAGGCGCTGGCCTCGGCCGGCGCGGATCGGGAAACCGTCGCGGGTGGCGCGCGGTGGCTGGTCGATGCCACTGGGCGGGGCACGCGTTTCGAGGCCTCGCCGATCGGGTTCTATTTCGCTAAGCTATGGTACTCCGAGCGGCTCTACCCGATGGTCTGGACGGCGTCAGCGCTGGCGCGGGCTGGGGAAGTCTGTCGATAGCCAAAGGCCGGCTAGACACAGATTTCCCACCTCCGTGTGAAGGCAGAGCAACTCGCCCCTAGGCCCAGAACGCCGCCGGCACCAGAGATCGATTCGACCCCTGTCTCGACGTAATACCACCTGTTGCTCTTGATCGGCGCTGTGACCTCGGGGGTGAAAATCACTCGCGACTTCGAGCTGTTCCCGCCACCGATAAAGACGATCGACAGGTCATTGACGGTTTCGGAAGCGCTGAAACTCCTGCGTTCGCTCCAGTCGTAAACCCGGGTTCCGATCTTGGCTGTGGCGTACCCGAAGCCGACTCCGCCCCCCAGGGCGGTGCTGTAGATCGAGGCCAGCGCTCGAAACGTCGCGTCTCCGCTCGAGCCGCTGAAAACCCATTCGCCCACACCGGAGGAGGCGTAGACGAAACCCGCAGCGCTGAGGGCGACCGTCGATGAACAGTATCCGATGCGCCTGTCCGTGGAGACCAACGGGATCCCCACAACCCCAGCCGGGATAACATAGGAACGCTCTCCATCGGCCGGTGGGAACCCGCGCACGCACGAGGCGACCCTGGGGAGCACCTGGGACTTCTCGTTGCGGCCGATCATCTCTTCGGCGACGGCCTCCTCCCTTGCCCGGAATCTCTCCGCCCTCTCCACGAGTACGCTCTGGACCTCCTCCGGGCCCGGGATATTGGGGGCCGAAGCTCTTGGGACGTCGATGCGATCGAAGAACTGTTCGGACTCCCTGAACTCCTGTTGGAACTCTTCGAAACTCGCCGCGGCCAGGGATCCTGCTTCCTCCTGCACCCAAGGGGCACCGGGATCCAGGTCAAAGGGGGTCAGTTTCGGGGGTGCGTCAATGGCTATGCTCGATTCGCTCATGGTGGGATTGCCTTCCTTGTGTGTCTTTGTATGTCCGTTATCTCGTTGCCAACGAGTTGACCCCTGGGATCCTATAGCTAGCACATAGAGGTGCTGTCATCATACCCTCCCTGGAGAACAACCGTCGTACCTCGCCCTGACACTTAACGAAATCCCCTTTCAGAATCAAGGGAAATATCTGTAAGAACCACCCCTCCAGCCGCGCTACAGCTCGCTGCTCCCGTCGCGCTGCTGGAGCTGGATCAGCTTCTTTTTGATCACCTCCAGTTCGACGGTCATCTTGTGCAGCGCCCCGAGCAGTTCACCCTGGGTGACCTCGTCCGCCAGGCCGGGCACGGCGGGGTGGACCTTCATGAACTGCAGGGCGATCTCTTTGCAGGCGGCCTGGATCTTCTCGATCGATTCGTCGCGGGACATCAACCGACCTGTACCCCGCGCCCCGGGGCGCGCAACTCAGGGTTTGGGTTTGGACACCGGCAGCTCCAGCGGTTTGCCTCCGCCGGCCCCGACCACCTCGAACCGGACGGTGCCCACCTCCGCCTTAGAGACCGCAAAAGCGAAACAGTAGTAGGCCATGTCCGCTGTCCCGACCTCTGGCCTCTTGACTCGGATCCGCAGAGTGAGTTTCCCGGTCGC
Organism: Verrucomicrobiales bacterium; assembly: GCA_028280355.1. Taxonomy (GTDB): domain Bacteria; phylum Verrucomicrobiota; class Verrucomicrobiia; order Verrucomicrobiales; family DEV007; genus JANQMB01. The sequence continues at coordinate 3,406 of JANQMB010000297.1, read as the reverse complement.
GGGGTCCAGCTCGGGTTCGAGGGAGCTCACCTGATTCGAACCGGAACCCTCCTCATGGAACTGCAGGACGAGAGCCTCCTTCGCGAAATCGATCTCGGCGACGCGGATCGCATCGACCAGAGCCTTCTTGCCAACCTCGTTGTCGGGACCGGGGGGGAAGCCTCTCCAGTCCCAACCCGGAAGTTTCGCCAAAAGGGCATCCAGCTCGTCCTGGGAGCGGATCACCGTGGTCTTCCCCCTGCTATAGCCGCTTCCCTCCCGGGGCACCGGGATCGCCCGAAAAGCCGGGGGATCGCCACCACCTTCCCCAGCGGGGGGCAGGGCCGCAGGGGAGAGCAGGCAGGCTACCACGGTGAGCGCGAACAACGAGAATCTGAAGTAGGCCATCGCGATCTAGGACGGGTGGCCGGTCAGCTTCTTAGAGAAAACATGGGGGACGAGGGGTGAGCCAGCCGGCGTCGCGGGGATCTCTGCGGCCCCGGGCGACGTATTACACAGGGAAGGCGGCAAGGTAGATTTCGCCTTGTCGGATCTGCGCACACGCTTTTCTGTAGCCACTTCGCCCGATGCCCGCCATCCAACCCTGCCCCGAACCCCGCCAGGCCGACCCGGATTTCGCCGCGGGCGATTTCGCGCTGGCGCAGCTCTCCGACGGCCGGCTGGTCGTCGGGGTGGCGCCGTTCCGGCATGCGGCGGAACCGAGCGCCGACGGGGTCTCCTTCTACACCAACGACTTCGCGCTCACCGACCCCCAACCGTGGCGGATCCCCGATTCCTGGGACGAGCTCGACTCGCCGGAGGAGCTGGCGGCTCGTGAGGAGACTCACCTGCCGCCACTGGAGTGGGCGGAGCCGAGGGTGGCAGATTTCGAGGCGGCGTTCACGGAGATCAAGGAGGCGCTCTCGGCCGGCGAGCTGGTGAAGGCGGTCCCCGCCGTAGCAGCCTGCGCCCCGATCCCCGAAGGGGGGGATCTCGCCCCAGCGCTCATCGATAGGGCGCGCGACCCGGGGCTCCAGTCTTCGCTCTACGCCTTCCGCGAGGGCGGGCGGGGGTTCGTCGGGCTGACCCCCGAACGCCTCTTCCGGATGGACTCCGAGACGCTGCACACGATGGCCCTGGCGGGCACCGCAGAACCCGGTCAGGGGGCGAGTTTCGAAAACGACGCCAAGGAGAGGGAGGAGCACCGCCTGGTCGTCGAAGCCCTGCGGCGGCGGCTCGACGAGTTTGGACAGGTGAGCGAGGGCCAGCGCCAGATCCTCGACGTCGGCGGGATGATCCACTTCCTGACACGTTTCGATGTCCGGCTCTCGAAACAGCCACAGATCCGGGACGTGATCGCCGCCCTGCACCCGACCCCGGCGGTCGGCGTCGTGCCCCGCAATGCGAACTCGCTGAGCAGGCTGCAGGCGCTCCGCGGGAGGCTCGGGGTACCGGCCGCCTTCGGGGCCCCGTTCGGGGTGAAGGTGGGTGGAAGTTTCGAGGCCTCGGTGTCGATCCGCGGCCTGTTCTGGGAGGACGACGAACTGTTCCTGCCGGCGGGCTGTGGCCTCGTCGAGGCGAGCGAGCTGCAACGCGAGTGGGCCGAGCTCGAGCTCAAACGCCGCTGGGTGAAATCCGCCTTCGGGATCGACTAGGCACATCGCCATGGGAGACGACGCCGCCCTAGCAGCCGTCGAAGCCTGCCTCCGTCTCGGCGCGCGGGAGTTCGTGATCTGCGCCGGTGCCCGCAACGTCGAGATCGTCGCCGCCCTGACCGCGAGATCGGACGTCCGCCTCCACCACCATCCGGAGGAGCGTTCGGCAGGATTTTTCGGGCTCGGCAGAAGCATCGCCAGCGGGGCGCCGGTGGCGGTGGTGACGACCTCGGGAACGGCGGCGGCCGAACTGCTGCCGGTGGCGATCGAAGCCTTTTACCAAGCGCGGTCGCTGTTGCTGGTGACCGCTGATCGCCCGGACCGCTTCCGCGGCAGGGGGGCGCCACAGGCGATCGAGCAGCAGACGCTGTTCGGCCCCTACGCCGCCACCGACCCCGAATGTTGGCGCTGGGATCGCCCGCTCCACCTCAACGTACCGCTCGAGGAACCGACCCCCGAGGCGATCCTCCGAGCCGTTAGGAACGCGGAGACCGAGAGGCCGGAAAGGGGGCGCCCCCCCGACGCGGAAGATGCGGCCGACCAGGTGTCCGAGTTCCTCCGCGGCGCCAGCGAACTGTTCGTCATGGTGGGGGATCTGCACGAGTCGTGGCGACACGGGGTGCGCAAGTTCCTGCTACGCTGCGGCGCGCCGATGTACATCGAGGCGACCTCAGGCCTGCGGGAGAACGTCGCCCTGCCGCTGAGGGTGGAGGTCGGCACCCATGTGCTGCGGATCGGCGGCGTCCCCAGTTGCCGGTTCTGGCGGGATCTCGAGGACCGGCCAGAGGTCGACGTCCTCTCTGTCACGCCGAACGGTTTGCCCGGCCTGGGGCGGGCTGCAGAGGCCGTGCGATGGGTCGACTGGGAGAAGGTGGAAGTGCCTCCCCCTTCGCGCGTGCCGGTGCTCCCCCCCCGCGACGTGGATCCCTATCTCGAACGCCATCCCCTCAGCGAGCCCGCCTGGTTCCGCTGGCTGTCCGAAGCGATCCCGAAATGGTCGCTCGTGTTCCTGGGCAACAGCTTACCGATCCGCGAGTGGAACTTGGCGGCGACCTACACCTACCGGGGGCTGCGCTGTTTTGCCAACCGCGGCGCCAACGGCATCGACGGCTGTGTCTCGACCTTCCTCGGGCTCGCGGTGGGCGAAACGGAGGCCTGGCTGATCTGTGGGGACCTGACCGCGCTCTACGATCTCGCCGCACCGTGGATGCTCGGACAGATCGGGGCGGGCGATCTGCGCATCGTCGTCATCAACAACGGGGGTGGGAAAATCTTCGCGAGGTTACCGGCCTTGGAAGGGGTCGGCGAGGGCACCAGAACGATGATAGAGAACCCGCACCGCATCGACTTCGAAGGCTGGGCGACGATGTGGAACATGAGCTATCGCCGGGTGACCGCCTGGGATGATCTCGCGAACCTCCCGCCCGGGCCGACCGTCCTCGAGGTAATCCCAGACGCCGCCGCCACGGCCAGTTTCTGGAAAGACTGGGGCATGGGATGATCCGTTTCCTACACGGCGCAACCGGCGAACCTGGCGATTGGCAACAGCTGATCGACCTGCTCGACGGCCACGAGGCGGTCGCCGTCGATCTGTATGCCGGCGAGATCGAAGGGCTCGACGAGACGGCCGAAGAGATCAACGCCCTGGCGGCCAGCGGCGATGTCTTGGTCGGCTACTCCATGGGCGGTCGCCTGGCGCTGCACGCACTGCTGGCGGAGGGGACCAGGTGGTCGAAGGCCGTCATCATCTCCGCGCACACTGGGAACGGGCA
>JANQMB010000261.1 GCA_028280355.1 Verrucomicrobiales bacterium | reverse complement strand
AGCCCTAGCAATTCTGATCGCCACCTCACCGGCCGCGTCAAAGCCGCCGCCCATCTCCTCCGCGTCCCCTTCCACGACCACATCATCGCCGGCGCCCCGGCCCCGCCCGACGGCTCCTCGCTCGATCTCGACCTCTACAAGACGCCCTACTACAGCTTTGCCGAAGAGGAAGAGGGGTGGGGTTGGGGAATGTCTAATGACGAAGGCCTAATGACTAAAGAATGACCAAGCCCCAATGCCCAAACGTTCCCTCACTCGACCGCCCTTCGTCATTAGGCATTAGGCATTCCTTAGTCATTCGTCATTAGGCCTTAGTCATTCCCCTACCCCGCGCGCTCAGGGGACGAACTTGGCGGCCTCTTTCCCGGCCCTCTCGTGGGAGTGGATCAGCTTGACGATGAACTCCCGGAACTTCTCGTTCCAGATATCCCCATGGCTGCCGATGACGGCGGGGTCGGCGGTCGCCACCATGAAAGGCAGAACCCGCTTCGCGGGGGTCTCGTCCAGAAAGAGGTGGTCGAAGTTGTCGAGGAAAGCACTGCGCCCCTGTGGTCGCAGCTCGGCAACCGGGGCCGATCCGGCCGCGTGGGGCAGCAACCCCAACCGGGCCTCCCCATCGCCGCCGAGGGAGAGGTGGTGGGTGTTGTAGGGCGGATAGTGCCCGAGGCCCGTCATCATCAGCGCCCGCTGCTCGTCGTCCTGTTTCGGCCGGAACAGGTCGCCGAGCCTCTGCCCCAGGGGGAGCGCCCCCTTGACGGCCGAGTCGGCCTCGGAGGCGACCACCAGCATCCTCGGCATGAGCACGAAGGGGCTCTGCCCGCGGTCGAGCTGCAGGGGGATCTCGGAGGCATAGCGGTGGATGGTCGAATACTGCAGGGCCTCGAAGGCCGGGTTGACCAACACGACCAGGTTCCAGTTCGGGCTGACCCATTTCTCGAAGTCCGAAGCGCGCGCGTCGGCCAGCTCGTGTTCGAAGAAGCTGGCCACGCCGGAGAACACCGCGGCGCCGCCGAAGGAGTGGCCGGCGATCACCGAGTAGGAGCGGGTGGTCGCCCGGTTCCTGCCCTCGCCCTCATAGGCGATCTTGTCGCGCAGCAGGGAGAGGCGCTTGAGGGTGTCGCCCATCGAACGCCTGCCGATGTTCTCCGCCGTCTCCTTGCGGTCCCAGTAGCTGAGCACCTTGGCGGCCTTGCCGAGCGGCGTCCGCTCGTGGAAACGCGCCCCCCGCCAGCTCAGGTAGACGCCGATGACGGGGCGCTGGAGCCCGACGGGCTCCTCTCTCTCCCCCTCCGCGATCTTCGCGAGGGTGTAGCGGAAGTTCCTGAGGTTGTCGTTGCCCTCCTTGGAGTTGTTCGACCAGCCGTGGACGAAGGTGACCATGATCACCCCGTTGGCAAAGTGCCCCGGGTCGCTCTCCAACCGGTCGGCGACCCGCTTCTCGAGCGCCTCCAGCTGGTTGCGCTCGCCGTCCTCCCGCTCCTTGTGCCAGAACTGCCCCTGGTCGTCGAACTCGATGTGGGCGAGGGTGAAGTCGTCGCCGTACCGTTCGAACACCCTGTCCCCCACGACCCCGGAGGCCCGCTCGCGATCCTCCTCCGACGCGGAATCCCCGAACGCCCCCTCGTAGGGGCCGGCGTCCCCGGTGACGAATTCCTGCCGCCACTGTTCGTGTTTCACCACGCAGCCGGCGAAGAAGGACATCCCGACCACCGCCAGCCCCCAGCGGGCCGCCCGCTCGAGACGGCGGCACGGAAAGGCGGCGGGGAACAAGGCAGGCGTGGCAGGAAGATATCGTGTGGTCTTCATCTCAGTGGGTTGTTGGTCTTTGGTGAGAGAGCGATCGGATAGACTCGGAGTGCCTCCGGCACTGAATCGTGGGTGTCGACCAGCGGCCTTTGGGAACCCCTCGGCGAGACCCCCCGCCACCGACGGCGGCGCCAATCGTCGTCTTACGCCCGACGGTGGCAACGGACAGAACGCCCCCGAGAACAGCCCCACCGAGCCTAGCAAACCATCTCACTCCGGACCCCTCCGACCCCATCCTGTCAGACATCGTGCCTGCGGATCCCCGTCTGTCAACCGCCTGTCCCCGACGGCCCGCCGCAGCCCGCCACCGGGCCCCGGGGGTCGCACGTAAAACTTCACCACTTAAAACCTAAAACTCCCGCTCAGTTGAAGTCCACCTCCACCCGGCTGAAGGCGTAGGGGGCGACCGAGGTCGGGTGGGCGAAGTAGTAGTCCTCGATCCAGTAGAACCCGTCGTCGACCTGCGGCCCGTAGCGCTTGGCGTTGGCGGTACGAGAACTCAAATCGTCCAGTTCCTCATGCGCCACGACCTTGGCGGTGCCGATCGTCTCCGACTTGGGGCGGCGGATCCTGACCGCCAGGTAGCTCTGCCCATCCGCCACCGCAGCGGCGGGGTCGACGACTTTGATCTCGGCCGCGGCCAGGATACGGACGGAGAGGATCGGGCGCTTGGCGGGCTCGATGCCAGCGCTCGGGTCGAGATTGTAGAACCATGAGAACTCGTTGCTCAACCCGTCGCCGTTCGGGTCGGCGCGGCGACCGACGATTGCGGGGTCGGTCACGCCGGGGTAGAAGGTCGCGATCCAGGCCTCGTACTCCGCCACGACATCGGTGACCTTGATGTCCACGGTACGCGTGCCCGACGCCGCGCCATCGGAGGCGGAGAGGGTGACGACGTAGGTGTTGTCGCCGTCGCTGTCGTGCGGGTTCTCGAAGTCGGGCGAGACGATGAAGGTGAGGGCGCCGCTGACCGGGTCGATATCGAAGTACGCGGCGTCGGCCCCGCCGCTGATGGAGTAGACCGGCGCCTCCAGCTCCAGGTCGGTCGCCCTCGCGGTGTAGACAGGCACCGAAGTGGAGACGTTCTCCTCGACCGTGACCGAGGTGCCGGAGGTGAACCCGGGCGGGTCATTGGCGGCGGCGATAGTGGTGATCGATGCCACGAGTTTGGGGTTCCACCCACCGAGGGGGATCGGCAGGTAGTAGGTCCACCCGCCCGAGGTGTATTCGATCGCCCGCCCCCTGCCCGTCCCGCCCCCGGTCAGACTCACCTCCAGCTCCACCGAGCGCATCCCAGTCCCGCCGCCTTCAGCGGCATTGGCGGAGAGGTAACAGCGCCCGTCGATGAGCCCGTAGGGGTCGAGCCCCTGTTCGACATCGCCTTCCGACAAATTGGAGAAAAAATCATCGTCGTCCCATACCTGCAATACGACCACGCTCAGCGCTCCAGTGCGAGCCACCCTGAGAACGTTGGTGGACTTGGGGACCCCAGCGGTCCCGAGGGGAGCCTTTCGGAACAGGCCGTAGATCTCGTAGAAGATGTTGGAGATGCTGTTGCCGGAGACCGAATTGCGCACCGCCACCGACGCCGTGGCGTAATCGACGCCCAAACTGCTCCTCACCAGGTAGTAGCTGACCCCGTCCACCCGGTAGCGCATGGCGAGGGCGGTGTTGAGCGTCCCCAACCCGTCGGTGACGTCGAGGTCCACGATGTCCATCTCCGTCTGGGGGTGGTCCGCGTTCGGGAAAAAGACCCGCCCGCCGATCGTCCCCGCCGGGTCGCCACCCACCTCCGAGGCGCCGCCGCCGACGTTGTTGTAGGCCTTGTCGTCGTCCCATACCTCCACCTCCACCACCTCCAACACGTTCCCCAGGCGGTCGACCCGCAGCGCCTTGCCGCAGTACCGATCCGCCCCCGCCGGCGGCGCCCCGGGGTCGAGCTTCTCGTACAGCCCGTAGGCCTCATAGAAGATGTTCGTGATGCTGTTGGTCGACTCCGATACGAACGCCGCCGAGGACACGGTGTCGTAGTCGACCCCCCTGGTGTTGCTGGCGATGTAGTAGTCGACCCCGTCGACTTCGTAGCGCATCACCAGGGCGTTGTTGATCGTCCCCAGCCCGTCGGTGATGTTGACCAGCACGAGGTGCATCTCCGTCTGGGGGTGGTCCGCGTTCGGGAAAAAGACCCGCCCGCCGATCGTCCCCACCGGGGCGCCCCCCACCTCAGATGCCCCGCCGCCGACGTTGTTGAAGGCGATGTCGTCGTCCCACACCTCCACGTCCACCACCTCCAACACGTTCCCCAGGCGGTCGACCCGCATCGCCCTGCCGCAGTACCGGTCCGCCCCCGCCGGCGGTGCCCCGGGGTCGAGCTTCTCGTACAGCCCGTAGGCCTCATAGAAGATGTTCGTGATGCTGTTGGTCGACTCCGATACGAACGCCGCCGAGGACACCGTGTCGTAGTCGATCCCCCTGGCGTTGCTGGCGATGTAGTAGTCGACCCCGTCGACCTCGTAGCGCATCACGAGGATGTTGTTGATCGTCCCCAGCCCGTCGGTGATGTCCACCGTCACGAGGTGCATCTCCGTCTGGGGGTGGTCCGCGTTCGGGAAAAAGACCCGCCCGCCGATCGTCCCCGCAGGATCGCCGCTCACCTCCGCCGCCCCGCCGCCGACGTTGTTGTAGGCGATGTCGTCGTCCCACACCTCCACGTCCACCACCTCCAACACGTTCCCCAGGCGGTCGACCCGCATCGCCTTGCCGCAATACCGGTCCGCCCCCGCCGGCGGCGTCCCGGGGTCGAGCTTCTCATACAGCCCGTAGGTCTTGTAGAAGATGTTGGTGACGCTGTTGCCGGTGACAGAATTGAGAGTCAGGGAGGATACGCTGGAGTAATCCACGCCCTGCGTGCTGGAGAGGAGGTAGTAGTTGTCCGAACTGAGGGAATAGCGCATCGCAAGAACATTCAAGAGAGTCCCCAGGCTGTCTGTCACATCCACGCGGACGAGGTCCATCCCCGTTGCCGGGTCCCTTCCATTCGGGGAGAACTTGCTCCCATCGATCGTCCCCTCCGGATCCTGGCCAACCTCCGCACCAGTGCCGCCGGTCTCTTTGTTGAAGGCGATGTCGTCATCGGTGACCTCCACCTCGACCACGGAGATCTTGCCTCCGGCATCGACCTTGACCGCGACCCCGCAGAAATCGATGGCCGAGGCGCCGGTGGCGGAGAGCGCGATGACGATGCAGCTGAGGGCGGTGCGGATGGAGGGAGAGCTCATCGGAACCCCCATAGACTACATGGGAAGACAGGCCGACGTCCAGCCTTCGCCGCCCGGGATCAACAACGTCACATTCGGTGGGGTCGAGGGAAGAAGGGGGGGAGGAGGGGTTCGGGAATGACCAATGCCGAAGGTCCAATGCCGAATCCTGCCGCTAGGCCTCTGATCCGATCTCGTCATTCCCGTCGTCTCCCAACCCTCGACACCCGAACGATCGCTCAGACGAGAGGAAAGGGCGTTGGCGGGTGTCTGGGAGAACGGTCTCGAAGTCGCACCCCCGGACAACGGGCTCCCGAGGCCATCGTTGGCCAACAGCGAGGAGCCCCTCGTCCGGGAAGACCCATCGGAGTCCAGACCCGCCAAGAGGTAGGGCCGGTCGCTCGAGTATGCTCTCCCTAGCGCCCCTCGAGATAAACGAGCATCTTATCGAGGCTGCGCCGGAAGAGCCAGGCGCGAGCCTCGTCCTCGACATGCTCGCCGCGCTCGATCACACCGGCGATCATCCGCCGCACGTTGCGCTCGATATGCTCGTCTTCGGCGAGTGTCCCCAAACACTCCCTGTAGACGTCGGCGCAGGCCGCCGCGTCCCCGCCGTTGTATAACGGGACGCCTTTCTCGATGGCAGAATAGATCCGGTCGCGCGCCGACCCCGCTCCGGCGGCACCCTTCCCGGTCTCGGCGGGGAGGAGCACGGCGTCGATCACGTGGATGAGGCCGTTGGCGCACTCGATGTCGACCGCGGTAAGGGTCGCGTCGCCCACTTTGAGCCGGCCGCCCTCGACCGCGAACTCCAGCTCGCCACCGCTCAGCGTCTTTGCGGAACCGGCGTTGAGCGCGTCCCCGGCAGAGACCCGTCCAGCCACCACGTGGTTGGCCAGCACCTCCTTCAGCTTGTCGCGGTTCCCCTCCTCCAGCAGCGACGCCACGACCCCGTCCGGAAGCTCGGCGAAAGCCCCATCGGTCGGAGCGAACACGGTGATCGGGCCATCGGCCTCGAGCGCGGAGACGAGCCCTGCCGCCTCCGCCGCCGCGAGCAGGGTACCGAACTGCCCCTCCGCCCTCGCCGTCGCGACGACATCCAGCCGCTCGCGCTCCGGGGGCAACAACACTGCGTCGATCACATGGATCACCCCGTTCGAGGCCTCGATGTCGGCATCGACTAGCACGGCCCCGTTGACTTTCACTTTGCCGCCAGCGAAGGCCACGTCGAGCGCCTCACCTTGAACGGAGCCGAGTTCGCCAGCCTCCAACAGCGAGCCGAGCCCGCTCTTGCCCGGGGCGAGATGGTAGCTCAAAATCGCGATCAGTTTCTCTTTGTTCTCCGGGCGGAGCAGGCTCTCCACGGTTCCATCCGGAAGCGCCGCGAAGGCCTCGTCGGTAGGCGCGAACACCGTGAACGAACCCTCGCCCTCCAGGACGCGGACGAGATCCGCCTCGGCCAGGGCTGCGACGAGGGTTCCGAAACGCCCGTCGGCGACGGCCAGCTCGGCGATCGTCCTCGCCCCGCCCCCGCCGGCGGTCGCCCCAGCCCCGGGGGGGTATGCGCGGATCCAGTCGACCTCCAGATCGAACTCCCCCTCCTTCTTGTCGGCGATGAGGAAACCGAGGCGCTTCACCTTGGAGGCGTCGAACTTCGCGTCTGGCAGGTCACGGCCACGCCAGCTCCCCCTCAGGGACGAGAACGGCACTTTCACCTCGCGCCACTCGCCAGCGGACGTCGGGAAGTCCGCCTTGAACGAAACCTCCATCCCCCGGTAGCGCGCGGTACTACCAATGCGGAGCTGGTACGTTCGCCCGTCGCCCTTGACCCGCATCGCCAGCCCTTCGAAGTCGTCCAGGTCGATCTTTAGACGACCGGTCCGCACTGTCGAGAAACCGCCGTTGTTCTCCAGCGACAGCTTGCCGGAAAAACGCATGATACCGGCTTCGGAGAACGAGACCCCGCCTCTGGAGAGGCCGCCCATGACGCCGTCGTCGGTGATAGACCACCCCAGCTTCCGGTTCTCCGCCTCGCCGAAGTCGGTGATCGGACGTTCGCCAGCGTGCCCTGAAGAGAGTGGCAAAGCAACGGCGACCATACAGGCGAGGGGGCTAACGATGCGAGTTTCGGAGAGGTTCATGACTAGACAAACGCCCGGGCGAAGGGAGGGGATCTATGTTTCGGCGGACTCCTCAAAACACCGGCGCAACCCCTCCCAGCCCGCACCCCGCCGGCCACGCCAAGGATGTCTCCGGTTCAGCAGCCAAGCCCCGATGCCCAATCCCTTCCCCCCGGAGCTACCGATGCGACCTCGTCATTCGGGAACTCGTCATTCCCTAGTCATTCCCTAGTCATTCCCTAGTCATTCCCCTCATCCCCTCTAGCCCGTCGATGCTCTCCCGGTTGGACTTCTCCTGATACTGCGCGACCCCATCCTCGCCCTGCTTCTCCGCCCATTTGAGGAGCGTGTCGCGCTCCCCCTGATAGGAGTAAAACGGCACGCCGAAACCACACGAGTCGCTGATCCGGTCGACCTCGACGCGGATGATCGACCGCGCCCCCGGGTGCTCGGCGAACTCGCCGACCAGCTCGCGGTATCCGGCGGTGCCCTTCTCCAACACCTCCCCGCGACCGTGCAGCCGCACGATGTTCGGGGCGCCCTCGAAGGCGCACATCATGATCACCACCCGGCCGTTCTCCCGCAGGTGCGCGACGGTCTCGATGCCGCTCCCGGTGAGGTCGAGGTAACCGACGGTCCTCGGCCCGAGCACCCTGAAGGTGTCGATCCCCTTCGGGGAGCAGTTAAGCAGGCCGTCCGCCGCCAGCGGCGCCGTCGCCACGAAGAACATCTTCTGCCGCGCGATCCACCCGGCGAGCTCCTCATCGATTTCCGGATACTGTTTTCCCATCGTTCGTTGGAGGTCAGTTCTTCGATGCCGCAGAGCCGCCCACCCCTGAACCCGCCAGGCCGGCAGCCCGGCCATGTTCGCCCAACTCCCCCGCCCTCACAAGAGCCAAGCGGCGGCGGTGCGGCGCGCTACCTCGACCCCAGGTCGTTGTCCCGCAGGGAGGCCAGCTTGGCGGCCATCTTCGCCTTGAAGGCCTCCACCACCGCGGCGTGTCGCGGGTCGCGGGCGAGGTTGGTGAACTGTTGCGGGTCTCCTTCCATGTCGTAGAGCTGGACGCCCCGCGATCCGTCCTCGGCGTGCTGGATGTATGCCCAACGATCCTCGCGCAGCAGAAAGCCCCTCTGCATCGGCGAGGCGCTGAAGGCGGCGTCGCGCACGCGGTGCCCGGGGTCGTCGAAGAGCGGCGACAAATCCTCGCCCTGCAGCCGGTCCGGCACCTCCAGACCACAGAGCGAGGCGGTGGTCGGGTAGAGGTCGAGCAGCTCGACCAGCGAATCGCACACCGCCGGCCGCTTGCCCGGGACGCAGACGATCAGCGGCACCGCGGCCGACTCCTCGTGCAGGCTGACCTTCGCCCAGAAGTCGTGCTCGCCGAGGTGGTACCCGTGGTCGCTGGTGAAGATCACGATCGTCTCGTCGGCGATCCCCGCCGCCTCCAGCGCGTCGAGCACCTTCCCCACCTGGGCGTCCATGTAGGCGACCGAGGCGTAGTATCCGCCGACCGCCT
>JANQMB010000238.1 GCA_028280355.1 Verrucomicrobiales bacterium | reverse complement strand
CCGCCGTCCGCGGTGGGGGTGCTTCCAAGTGCCCTTGTGGTGCGCGATCTGGCCGTCGGCCCCGCCCGGGTGACCTTCGATCCGGAGGGGCTCGTGTCCGGTGTGCCCGCGGTGGCCGCCACCGTTGCGGTACGGACGGACGCCGATGCCGGGGCTGCGGAGGGCGATGTCGCGTACGCGATGGAGATCAGCGGGGTCGAGGTGCGCGAGGGTGCTTCCAGCCCGAAACCGTTCGGGCGCTGTGCGGATGCTATGGTGCGTTTCAGGGCACTCGGTCTACAGCAGGAGGGGGTCATCGACGAGGTCACCCTGGGCGGGATCCGCGCCGAGATCGGAGAGGAGGTGGAGCGCCTGATCGCCGCCATCCCGGCCGCGGGTGAGGACTCCGCGGGGGGGGATGTGGCCCCCGCCGTGGACGAGGGGGGGGAGGGGGTCGAGCTGACGGTCGCGAAGCTGGAGATCCGCGACACCGTGTTCACGCTGCGCGACCTGATCCCGACGGCCCTTCCCTACCTGCCGCTGAGCATCGACACCTCCCTAGAGGACGTCCCGTTGTTGGGGGCACCGAGGGGGGATGAGCGCGAGCAGCGGGTCGAGGTGAAGGGGGTGCAGGTCGCCTCGCCATACAACTCGCTGCAGAACGCCGCCGAGCTGAAGACGGTGTGGGTCTACTTCACGATCCCGGGGTTGTTCCGCAACGAGATCCGCCGGGTCGAGATCGTCAGCCCCGATATCTATGTCGGCGAGCCGCTGTTCTGGTATGTCGATTACGCTCGCAAATACGCGGCGGGGGAGCCGGTCGACGGGGAGCCCGTCGCCTCTGGGGGGGCGGGCCCCCAGGGTGAGGCTGGCGCCGCCGGCACCGGCGACGCGATCGTCGAGGGCCTCAAGTCCTTCGAGCTGTCCGGCTGGCGGCTCGGCGAGATGAAGGCGCATGCCGGGCGGATCATCATCGCGCCCAAGGGCGTGCCGCTGGGGATCGTGCCGTTCCCGTTCGAGGCGAGGACCGACTTCGCCGGCGGCGAGATCAACCTGAACGTCGAGGTGCCGACCGGCGACTACGTCTTCGAGAACCTCGAGCTCGAGCTGAGGAAGCTGGCCGGCAAGGCCTTCATCAACTACCCGGTCGCGGGGAGGGATAACAATTTCGTGCAGACCTTCGAGTCGCCCGAGGTCAAGTTCATGCAATTCGAGGGCACGGAGATCTGGCTGAGCGTCACCTACGACCAGTACGGGATCTACGGGAAGCTCGGGGGGGAGGCGTATGGTGGCTACGTGAACGGCGAGTTCAACATCTACATCGACGACCCCTACCGCTGGGACGCGTGGATCAGCGGCGAGGGCTTCGACCTCGGCGCCTTCACCGACGTGCTGGCGCCGGAGAGCTTCCGGATGAGCGGGGTGCTCGACGGGCGGTTTGTCGCGGAGGGGCAGGGGTTGGCGCTGGGGAAGGCCAGCGGGTCGGCCACGACCCGGGGCGGCGGGACCATGCACGTCCTGAAGCTCGACGAGGTCAAGGAGGCCCTGCCCGCCGACTGGGAGCCGCTCTGGCGGGCTATCGCCGAAGCCGGCCTGGACGCCTTCCGCGATTACCCTTTCGACTCGGGCCGTGCCGAACTCGAGTTCGAGGGCGGGGAGGGGGAGGCGCGCATTGTTTTCGACGGGCGGGACGGCAAGCGGAGCCTGGACCTCCGGTTGTTCGACCGGCGTGGGGACGGCGGGTGAGGGGAGGGGGGGGCACCCCCTGCTCAAGTGCTGCCGCGCACGACGAGTTCGGGCGGGATGACTTTCGATTGGAGCGGTTTGGAACCCGGGCTCTCGACTGCCCCCACGAGCATGGCGACGGCGGTCTCGACAACTTTCAAAATAGGGAACTGGATAGTGGTCAGCGGCGGGTTGAGGTGGGGGGCGACGAGGTCGTTCTCCTGGCCGACGAGCGCCAGGTCGTCCGGCACCCTTAGGCCGCGCAGCGTCAGGCGCTGGATGAAGAGGGCGGCGAGGTAGTCGTCGTAGGTGATGATGGCGTCGGCGCCCCAGTCGTCCATCGCGAGATCCAGGGCGGCGTCGAGGCGGTCCCACACCTCGGGCATGTCGTATATCATCCCGCTGCCGTCGAAGCATCTCCCCGCCTCCGGGCCCAGCCCGCATTCGGAGAGGGCGGCCTCGAACCCCGAACGTTGGGCGAGGTCGTTCTCCGAGTTCATATTGCCTAGGAACAGGGCGATCCTCCTCCTCCCGGTTTCTGCGAGATGGGCCACCGCCAGCCGGGTCGCCTCCGCCCAGTCGATGTTCACGAACACGCTGCCCGGGATCTCCGTCCGGCCGAAGAGGGAGACGATGTGGGGGATCTCCGCGAGGATCTCCAGGGCGGCGGGGTCGCCGATGGCCCCCTTTGCGGCGAAGCAGAGGACGGCCTCGACGCCGCGCGACTGGAGTTCGTCGACCGTGTCGCGAACCTGTTCTTTGGATTTGGCCTCGGCGGCGAACACCTTGTATCCGCGCTTCGAGGTGGCCTCCTGGACCCAACAGAAGTTGCGCAATTGCAGGTGGTCGCGCCAGTCGCTGGAGATCATCCCGAGCGTGGACGGGCATTTGCCCCTGAGCTGTTGGGCGGCGAGGTTGGGCCTGAAGTGCAGCTGTCGTGCAACCTCGCGGATCCGGGCAGCCTTCTTATCACTGACGCGGATGTTCCCGGTGCCGGTCCCTGTCAGGACGTGGGAGACCGAGGCTTGCGAACAGCCGACCAGCTCGGCGATGTCCTTCATCCGAACGGGTTTTTTTGGGGGGGTTGGTGAGCTCATCGATTGGGGGATCGATAGCGGACTGGATCCGGGCGGTGGATCTGGCGGGCTTTGGGGGGTGCTGGGTTTGTTGGGGGGGCTACCCGTATGGGGGGACGAGTGGAGTGCCCCAACTATTAGACAGATCGGTCAGGTTTGCGAGCGATGATCTTTCCGAAAGTGGCGGGGGTTGCCCGTAGGTTCGGGAACCTGTCGACCCCGGGTGCGGCGCTATCTGGAGGAGGGTTCCGCCCGAGCTACTCCTGCCGCTCCTTCACGTATTGCCGATCCTCCTCGGACAAGACGTCGATCTTAAACTTGACGGTGCTTCCGTCCGGTCTGCGGACCGTGACCGTGCCGCTCTCCTGATCGTATCCGGTGAGGGTCGCCGTGAACGACTTCGTGCCATCGGCGCTCCGGAAAGTACGTTTCTCGGGGACTCTTGGGCGGCGGGCGGCCTCGGCCTCCGATAGCATCTTCTCCATCGCCCCGGCGAAATCCTTGCCCATTTCGACCAGCCCCGCGGCGTTGTAGTGTCCGCCGTCGGCGAGCGAGTACCCGTCGGTGTCGAACCACTCGACCGCGTCGGTGGACTCGGCCACCTCCTGCTGGGCGGAGCGCACGATCGCCGCCTGGCCGGTGGCGCCGCCGTAGAAATCCTTCACCCGGCCGATGGCGAAGGGCATCTGCGGGGTGTCGAACTGTTTGCGCATGTCGGCGATGAACGCGCGGAGGTTGGCGTCGTATGCCTCCGCCTGGTTCTCGGCGGCATCGGACTCACCCTGCATCCAGAGCATCCCCGCGATCTCGTAATCGGTCCCCGCCCCGTCCAGGTTCGCCAGGGCGGCTTTGGCCGTACCCATAAAGTGCTTGTACTGTCCCCCCCCAGAGGGGCTCCAGTCGTTGTAGAGGGCGGTCCCGCTGGCCGCATATTTCACGAGGTAGACGTCGTCTTCCGGAAGGGCGGCCCCGATGGCGTGCCCGAAGGTCACCTCCGGTCCGAACGTCCCGCCGACCGCGCCCAAAGGCACCCACTTCCCGCCGTGCCAGAGTTTCACTTCCGGGTGCGGTTTATTATAGGGGGCTTTCAGCTCGGCGGACTTGCCGACTCCGACCATGTTGGATTGGCCCCCGAGCAAGAAGACCTTGATGGGTGCGTCCCCCCCTGCGGCCAGGGCGCGGTCTGCTGCGGGTGCGCCCGAGAACCCGAGGACGAATGCCAATAGGAAGAGCGATCTCATCGGACGATACCCCCCTCGCAGGATCGGCGGGGAGCACAACCGATATCTTGCTTCGGCCGCGGTCGCAACCGTCTTCACGAGCGGGTTGGAGGTGCCGGAGCTACTTCAACGTCATCATATAGGCCATGACGTCGGCCAGCTCCTGGGGCTTCAGCAGCACCCCCATCGGCGGCATCGGCGAAAACTGCCCCTGGAAGCCTTCGGCGATCGTCGCCCCCGGTTCGACCAGGCTCTCCAGGAGATAGTCCTCCCCCTTGCGGGAGGCGATGCCGTCCAGCGCTGGGCCGATCGGTCCGCCGACGCCGTCCACCACGTGGCAGCGTGTGCAGGCGGCGACCGGGTGGGTCATGAAGAGATCCTTTCCGCGGGCGGGGTCGCCTTTGGCCACCTCGCCAGATCCACCTTCGGCCGCCCCGTAGCTCACCTTCTTCAGGCTCACGTCGTCCCACCAGGCCTTGCCCGTCGCCAGGCCCCAGCCGCCGTAGAGGCAGTTGATGCTGACGTTGTTGGCGCTGCCGGTCTCGAAGCGCACCACCAGCTCGGTCCAATCGTTGTCGCCGGTGAGCGCCTCCGTGCGCGGCTGGTCGGGCAGGGCGTGCAGGTTGAGCTGGGCGCCGCGGCCGCCGCCTTTCGTCCTCAGGCCCTCGGTCTTCACCCAGGCGCGCAGCTCGTATTCCGAGTCTGGGTCGACGGGCAAGTCGATGTGGAAACTGGTGTCCGAGCCCCCCTTCGACTCGATCACCACCGAACGCCCGCCGGTGCGGCCGATGTCCGCCACGCGGTGCACCGCCTCCCCGGAATAGCTGCGCACCTCCCAGCCGGCCGGGGTGTCGCCCTCGACCTCCTCGAAGGAACCGTTGGCGAGCAGCTCCGGCCCGAGCTTCGCCGGGCCCCGCCTGACGGCGCCGGCGCCCGCGTTGCGCAGGGCCAGCGAGAGCCATTCGTCGCCCGCGTTGGCAGGGTCGCCCATCAGCTTCTCGGCCGCCAGCGCGACGGTCTCCGAGTCCTCGAACGTTGCCATTTTGTTGAAGGCGGCGAGGCGGACGATCGGTTCGGAGTCCTTGACCACCGCGGTGTCGAAGAACAGCTGCAGCGCCTCCCCATCTGTCCCGAGGGCGGTGATCGCGTTGCGGCGCAGCGCCGGGTCCTCGCTGAGCAGGGCGAGCTGGTGGGTCTCCTTGTCGAGCTCGCCCAGGCCGGACAGGCTCCACAGGGCCTGGATCGCGCCCGCGTCGCCCTTCGCCACGCGCTTCCTGAGCGCGCCGGACGCATCGGACTCGCCGCCATCGACCAGCAGCCGCTGCGCCGTCAGGCGCCAGAAGAGGTTGTCGCTGTCGAGCGCCGCCACCAGTTGCCCGGCGTCGGCACCGGCCAACGAACGGATCTTTGGCTCTGGCGCCTTCTCCCACACGACGCGGTAGATGCGCCCATGGCCGCGGTCGCGGTTCGGGTTGACGTGCGCGGC
This sequence comes from Verrucomicrobiales bacterium, assembly GCA_028280355.1. Lineage (GTDB taxonomy): Bacteria > Verrucomicrobiota > Verrucomicrobiia > Verrucomicrobiales > DEV007 > JANQMB01. Next base: position 25,157 of record JANQMB010000238.1, on the reverse strand, counting down.
CCCCTTGCCGGTCTTCGCGTCGTAACCGCCCCGGCCCCTGTTCGGCGTCGGGTTGTGCTGGATGATGAAGTTGTACCAGTCGGCGACCCACAGGTGGCCGTCGGGGCCGACCTCCGCGGCCACCGGCGAGAACCATTCGTCGGCCGAGGCGAGGAAGGCGAAGCCGTTCTCCGCCCTGTATCCGGCACCGTCGCGCACCAGGTGGTATTTCCCGAGCAGGTGTCCCGTCGGGCCGCCGATGAAGGCGACCTTGTCGCGATACGACTCCGGGAACGCCGCCGAGGTGGGCACGGTCTTGCCGGAGCCAGCCGTGTAGGCGCCGAAGCAGTCCACCTGGCGCACGTTGGGCGTGATCGGGTGGAACGCGCGGTCGGGCGCGATCATCTTGGCGGTCATCCCGCCCTTGCCATCCGGGTAGGCGGTGGCGGGGATGCCGCAGAAGAAGGTCGGGGCGTTGTTCGCCGTCGAGCCGAACACGTCGCCGGCCGAGTTGAAGCCGAGCCCCCAGGTGTTGTTGTTGAACTGGTGGAGGAACTCAAGCTGGGAGCCGTCCGGCGACATGCGGAAGACACCGTTGCCGAACCGCTTGTGCCCATCGCCGGTGTCGCCGTTGAACGCCGCGTAACCGATCGCGCCCCAGATCCAGTTGTCGAAGCCGTAGCGCAGGTTCGACGGGCCGGCATGGGTGTCGCCGATCCCCCAGCCGGTGTTGAGCACCTCGCGCACGTCCGCCCTGTCGTCGCCGTCGGTGTCTTTCAGGAACAGGAAGTCTGGCGCGTGGGCGACGATGACCCCGCCGCGCGAGAAGGTCAGGGAGGTCGGGATGTTCAGCCCGTCGGCGAACACCGTCACCTTGTCGCATCTCCCGTCGCCGTCGGTGTCCTCGAGGATCTTGATCTTGTCGTTACCCTTGCGGTCGGCGGTGATCTCGTTCGGGTAGTCGACGGTCTCCGCGGCCCACAGCCGGCCGCGCTCGTCCCATGCGAGGCCGATCGGGTTGATGATGTCCGGCTCGCTGGCGAACAGCTCGAGGCGGAAGCCGACCGGCGCCTGGGTGTAGGCCATGCTGTCTTCGGGCGACAGGGGGAGCTGGTATGGCAGGGGTTGTGGGCGCCTTTCGTAGTTCGGGATGTTGTCGCGCCTCTCGTATCTCAGGGGGGCGCGGCCGGCGATGAACTTCTTGTAGGTGGCTTGCCGCGCGTCGCCGACGGACCACAGGATGCCCGACTTCAGCAGCTGGTGGAACGCCGCCTGGCCCCAGACGCGTTCGTCGTGGCCGGAGGCGGTGTAGAAGACACGCCCCTCCCCCTGGGTGCGTACCCAGGTCCAGGGCTCCGGCCGGGCGATGTTGTCACCGGCGCCCGCGACCTCGCGCACCATCAGCACCGTGCGGTCTTTCTCGTTGTGGTTCTTGTGCTTGTAGGTCTCGTCCCAGGCCTCGAACTCCTCGACCCCGACCATCGCCGGGTGCCGCGGTTCCACCACCTTGGCGGTGAAGACGCCATCTTTGTGGCTGTCGAAGCGGCCGCCCACCATCTGGTCGAACTCCGGCTCGTTGCTGAAACACCAGCTGGCGCAGTGCACCGGTACGAAGCCGCCACCGCCCTCGACGAAGCCTTTGAGGTTCTTCCACTGCCCGGGCTCGATTTTCTCGTGGTTCGCGTAGAGGAGCAGCGCGTCGAACTGGTTCAGGTACTCCGCGTCGCCGAGGGCTTCCTCGACGGACGTGACGTAATCGAAGTAGATCGCGTCGCGCCCGAGCGCCTTGGACAGCATCGGGTAGTAGCGGTTGCTGTCGTGCTGTTTGCTGTCGTGGCCGAGGAACAGGACGCGGATGGCGCCCTCACGCGGTGCGGGCTTCTCCGCCGATCCGGTGGCGAGGACGGCGGCGCCGCCGAGGGCGGCGAACAGGAGGGGGAGGGAACGTCTGGCTTTCATGGAATCTGGAGGCAGCTTTCCTAGGAGAGTGCCGGGACGGGTTCCGGGGCCGGGGCCGGCTCCAACAACGACCACTCCGGCAGGCTGAGCAACTCGCCGCCCTTCAGCGCGGACTCGTGCGCCAGGATGCCGGTGAGGGTGATGTTCGCCGACTGCACGGCGTTCGGGTAGGCGTCCCCGCCCCCCCGCAGCATCTCGATGAAGTGGTGCGCCAGGTGCGGGTGCGACCCGCCGTGGCCGCCGCCCTGGATGTGGCTGAGGTGGTCCTCGTCGTTCTCGCCACCGTAGACCCCGCCGGTGGTGAACGGCGCGACCTCCTCCGGGAGGAGGTGGGCGTAGTCCGGGCACTCCACCCGCTCCGGGATCTCCGGCTCGGGCCTCTTCGCGGTGTGGACGACGAGCGGCTCGCCCTCGACCAGCGGCCACTCCACCGACTTCTTCGACCCGTAGACCTCGAAGCTCTCGCGGTACTGGCGGGCGACGTCGAACAGGGAGCGGTAGACCTGGGCGCTGAGGTCGGAGCCCTTGAACTTGATGTGGGTGGTCTCGACGGCGAAGGGCGAGTTGTAGCAGCCGTGCATCTCCTCGGCGATCGTCCCCGAGGGGAAGCAGCTGACGTATTCCGCCTGGTGCTGGGCGAGCCCCAGCACCGGCCCGACGCAGTGTGTCGCGTAGTGCATCGGCGGCAGGCCCGGCCAGTAACCCGGCCAGCCCTCCATGTCCTGCTGGTGGCTGGCCTTGAAGAACTGCAGTTTGCCGAGCTCGCCCCGCTCGTAGAGCTCCTTCATGAACAGGAACTCGCGGGCGTAGACCACGGTCTCCATCATCATGTATTTGAGGCCGGTCGACCGGGTGATCTCGACGATCTCCCTGCACTCCTTCACCGTGGTCGCCATCGGCACGGTGCAGGCGACGTGCTTGCCTGCCTTCAGCGCGGCGATCGACTGCGCGCCGTGGTCGGGGATCGGCGTGTTGATGTGCACCGCGTCGATGTCCGGGTCGGCCAGCAGCTCCGCGTAGTCGGTGTAGCGTTTGTCGATGCCGTAGGTATCGCCGACCTCGTTCAGCTTCGACTCGGTCCGTTGGCAGATCGCCGCCAGGTTGGCCCCGGGGTGCCGCTGGTAGATGGGGATGAACTCGGCGCCGAAGCCGAGGCCGGCGATCGCGATGTTGGGGGAGGAGGAATCACTCATGGTAGTCTGTGTATGTTGTGGGCCCTTGCCTATCCCGGCGGTGACCGGTGGCCGGCCTTCGGATGTCTAAGCCATACCGAGCCTACTAGAGCAGACTCCCCCTCGACCCCGCTAGGATGGGGGCGGCATTGTTGTGTAAAATCGCGTCATGGCAGCACCATGCAGAGGCCGTCTGCAAGGGCGATCCCGCGCAATTTTGGGAGCGTATCTGCAGTTTCTCATTTCTCTGGTGGTGACGTGGGCCGTACGAAGAGAAGCCGCAACCAGCGGGCTGGTTGCGGCTTCTGTATCCCTCACTTCGCTCGTCGGGGACGAGCGAAAAACGGAAGTGGACGTGCTATTTGCGCCGGCGCCGGAGGAGCGCCAGACCGGTCAGGGCGATGAGCGCGACCGACGACGGCTCGGGGATGACGTTGTCTGCACCGAGGTTGAAGCTGGCCGTGACCTCGCTGCTGGTGAGGGCGTTGTCCCAGATGCGGAACTCGTTGATGCTGCCCACCAGGACCGGGTCGTTGTACAAGGCTCGGCCGAGATAGGCGAACTGGTTGCTCAGGCCGGAGATCGTCCGTGCGCCCAGGTTCTCACTGCCGATGCTGGAGCCGTTGAGGAACAGTTCGATGGTCGGGGTCACGGCGGTGCCGTTGACCACCACCGCGATATGGGTCTCCCCGGCTGGCTGGGCGCCGCCGGTGACGACGGCCTCGTCCACCCCACCACCCCCGTTGGTGAGGGCGGTGCGGATACCGCCAGTCTGGCTGTTCTGTGGTGTGTAGAAGACGTAGTCGGTCCCCGCGCCGGTGGAGGCGCCGAAGTCGAACACCCGCGCCCAGTCCGCCGCGGAAGTCCGCGTGTACCAGGCCTCGAAGGTGATGTTGCTGAAGGTGTTGATCTGGATCGTCGACCCCGGCAGGCTCAGGTGCCCCCCAGGCGTTCCGGACTGGCTGGAGCCGCCGCCGGGGAGCTGGAGCTGGCCGCCCGAGACGGTGGCGCCGCCGGCGAGCGTGCCGTGGGCGGTCCCGACGGAGTCGGTCGCGTCGCTCGAGAAGCTATAGCGGTGGACGAGCGCCGCCTGTGCGCTCAGCGAGAATGCGGTGAGGGACGATGCGAATATAATCGTAGTTTTCATTGTTATAAGGAGTTCGATTCTGTGTCGGAGGCAGGCCAAAGTTGTGTCTAGTTGCGCCCCCGGCGCCGGAGGAGCAACGCGCCCATCGCTGCCCCCAGCAATCCGGTGGTCGAGGGCTCGGGGATCACCTCGATAGAGACTTCGTCAAAGTTGAGGAACCCCGTGGTCGAAGAGTTCTGGACGATGATCCCGAGCGTGCCACCAACCGATCCGGGAGTCGCCGCGATTGGGGTCGGGTTGGAATAGGAGATCCAGCTCGAATTCACGTTGGAGGAATAAGTGCCGATGACATTGCTGACATCGTTGTAGTACAAGGTCAGCGTGACCTCGGAAACGGTATCCCAGGTCTTGGCGAACAGGCTGATTGTGAACTCGTCACCGGTCGTAATGGTGTAGCTGCTCAGGTTCTTGGCGCCTTCACCCCTTTGGGCAAAGGCAGAATACCCGCTGTAGGTTCCCCACCATGCGGCGGCATTCTCCACCCCCGAATCGGTGATGGTTCCGTGGTTCTCCCAACCAGGGACATCGTTCCCCGGAATATCGAAGCCCTGCGGGAACGCGTTCGCGGTGGTCGCTTCAAAGTCGCCGTTCGTAAGCGTGATCGTTGTCGCGTGACCCGCCGAGGCGGCGCAGAGGCCTGCGATCGCAGACAGAAGAGGTATATTGATTTTCATTTCTTTGCAGTATTGGACGGTCAGTTTTCGGTGTTGAGGTTCTGGTCGGATTAGAATCTTTCCCGCAGCATTGGCATCAGAGCACATTGGCGAGACATAGTTCTTGTATTTATACGGAGATGTTGTGTATGAATGCGACGTCTCGTTTGCCAGGGGCGCTTTTGGCGTGACACGGGCTATCGCGGCAACGCCCGATTGGTTTGTCTCGGGCGGTCACCGGTCAAGTGGCCCGCCGCCAGCTAGGGGAGCTGGCCGGCTGTCAGCCGGAGGAAGTGTCGCCCGTTGCCCGTCCAGGGGGCGGAGAGGCGGACGGTCACCGTCTCGGTCCCGTCGCCGTTGTCGACGGCCGAGACCACCGAGGTGAGGCTGCCGTCGCCGGGGTCGGACGCCCAGCCGGTCAGGTCGGTGCTCGTCTCGACCGTGTAGGAGAGATCGGAGGCGATCAGGCGCCGCCGGAACTGGATGGCCAGGTGTTGGGTGGCTCCGGAGGTGACGAAGGTCGCCGAGGGTATGGCGTCTGCCGGGTTGGCTAGCAGGTCGGCGCCGAGGGCGAAGACCAGCAGGTTCGATATCCCGGGGGCGAAGTCTTCCTCGAGCGGGTCGCTGACCCCGTGGTCCCCCAACCACTGGGCGAGCGGGCTGGAGGCCTCGCCCCTGCCAGGGGTGCCGTAGGGGGCGTAGCTGGTGCGCCAGCTCGCGGCGAGGGAGTGGTCCGGGGCCGAGTCCGGGTCGGCGAGGACGAGCGAGACGCCGCTGCCATCGGCCGCCGTCGGCCAGGGGGCGTCGTCGTCGTAGACGAAGTCGTGGATCGCCGTGCCAGAGCCGTGTGAGAGTTTGAGCTGTTCGCCGCCGTTGCTGAGGTTCTGCCCGGCCTCCCACACGCCGGCGACCGGGAGGCCGCTGCCGTAGCGCATCTGGAACGCCGCAGCGTTGCGGACGACGAGGGCGTATCCGCCGGGTGGCAGGCTGGTGATGGTGCCCGTGACGAAGTCGAAATCGGCGCCCTTGGTGAAGCGCACGTCGCCGAGGTCGAGGGTGAGCGTATTGCTGATGTTGTGCAGCTCGAGGTATTCGAAATCGGATTCGGAGAAGCCGGCCGCGATCTCCGCGGCGCTCCGGTCGCCGGGGTGGTACATGATCTCGGTGATCATCAGGTTGGCCTTTAGGGTGTCGAGGACGGTCGGCACGGTGGTGGTGAACTGGGCGGGGGAGGACCAGTGGCCCCAGCGGCCGCTGCTGTCCTTGTGGCGGACGCGGGCGCGGTAGGTGCGGCCAACCTTGAGCGCGGTACCGGGGATCGAGAGGGTGGCGCCGAAGGTGGCCAGCTCCCCGGAGCCCCAGATCAGGTCGTTCTCAAGGATGAAGTCGTCCGCCGGATCCCAGGCGGGTGCCGTGGGGTCTTCGATCTCGCCGATGCGCCACTCCATGGCGGCGAAGGTCCCCGCCCCCTGCGGGTCGGAGAAGGCGCTCGACTGGAACTGGAGGCCGTCGGTCGGGTAGTTCACGGCCCCGGTGTAGGAGATGGTCGGCGTCGCCGGCAGGAGGCCGCTGTCTGGCCCGTCGGCGATGGAGTCGAGGAAGGCGTCCCGCCCCCCCGGGACGGACGGTCCGCTGCCGCCGCTCCAGCCGGTGAAGGCGAAGTTCTTCATGTCCTGGAGCTTGAAGGCCAGCGGGTCGTCGTTGGCGGTGCCGGCGGTGGCCGGGGCGAGGCGCCAGCGGTCGCGGTCGGCTTCGGAGAGCTCGGCGATCACCGCCGCCCGGTCGTCCAGCAACCCCTCGATCTGGTCGGGTTGCCAGACCAGGTCGCGGAAGGAGCGGAGGACGTTGCGGTGGGCGATCTTCATGTCCGGTTTGTCGATGTAGGGGTTCCCCCCGATCGCGACATGCCCGTAGAGACCGTTGTTGGCGTGGTCCCAGCCGTTGTTAAAATTGGGTCCCCAGGAGGCGTCGTAGTCGTAGGGCAGGTGCCAGCAGACGCCCCGCGTCGGGTCGGTCCCGACCGGCTCGAAATACCAGACGAGGTTCTTCAGGCGGTGCCGGCCGGTCGGTTCCGGGAAGATGTCGTAATGGCGGATGGCCTCCCCGACGGCGGAGTAGCCGTACCACCTCTCGTAGTTCACGTGCTCGTTGAGCCAGGTGGCGGTCTGGCCGCCGTGGAGGTTGTCGCGGATGTTGTCGAACTCGGACCCGTCGCTGACCATGCCGAGCGCCTGGTATCGACGTTGCCGTTCAGCGTCGAACATGAAGTCGGAGAGCTTGTAGAGGTTGCCCTTGGTCATGTCGCGCGACTCGAGGAAGCGCACGTCGTAGCGCTCTTGCACCTGCATGATCCCCCAGAAGTCACCGTGGTACTGGTCGGGCGCCTCGTCGGCATCGTCGACGACGCGGAAGTGGAACCAGTGGGCGCGTTGGGTCGGCACCCCCATGGTGTGGTAGAGGCGGTCGCCGATCTCCTCCGGGAGGCCCCAGGAGTTGCCGCCCGTGGTGCCGAACATGCGGCTGACGTTGAAGACCCGCCACTTGCGTTCGTAGAGGTCGCCTTTCTCGTCGCGGGCCGCGAAGTAGTGCCCCTTGTTGAAGCGGAACTTGTAGTGGCGCTTGCCCCGCGGGAAGCGGCCGTCGAAGTCGCCGTATCGGCTGTTGCCGCCGCGCAGGCGGGCGCGGACGTGGTCGTAGACGACGCCGTCATAGACCATGGCGCCCTCCCAGTCGTACGCCCGGCGCGCGGCGAGCTCGGCGTCGGTGCCGTTGTTGGTGAACTGCTCGCTGCCGTTATAGGCCTGCAGGGTGAGCATGTCCTGGGGCCGGATCAGCCAGTGGTAGACCGGCACGCTCGTGAGGGTCTCCTTCGACCAGACGTGGCCGGCGCCGTCCGGGTGCACCGAACGGGTCGAGGCGACGTAGTCCGGCACCCCGTTGTAGACGAAGTAGGCGAAGTTCAGGGAGCGGTCGTCCGGGTAGGGGACGCGGGCGGAGGTGCCGCCGAGGTCCTCGACGCGGATGCGGTAGCGCACCAGGGTGCGGTGTGCCCGTTGCGGGAGGGCGGCGGTGAAGATGCTGTCGCCGGCGACGGCGTCGCCGCCCGCCCCATCGTCGCGCATCGCGACGGTCGTCCAGTTGGCGGGGTCTTCGAAGGCGGGGTTCAAGGGCGAGTCGTCCTCCGGCGCGGCGAGGATCTGGCCTACCGTGCGTGGGGTGCGGGAGGGGATGAACTGGCCCGGCAGCACCACCTGGTAGATCAGCTCGACGCTCGCCACCCCCTCCGGGTCGGTGACTTTGGCGGTGATGGTCACCGGGTCGGTGTCCTGCGGCTCCTTCGGGAGGTGGGCGACCTGCCGGACCTGCGGCGGCACCTGGGTCGTGGACACCGAGTTGGCGAAGCCTGGCGTCGGCGCCTCCGGGCGCCCGATCGCCTCTGGGCGGATCACCTCGAGGTCGAACCCGAGGTCGCTGCTCCCCTGGGTCGAGTTGAACACCTGCACGGTGATCGTGTTCTCGCCCTCGACGAGGAAGCTGGCGGTGTCCGTGCGGGTGACGCTTTCGTAGACGCCCTCGCTCTGCTGCGTGCTTGCGAGGTCGCCGACCGTCGGCTCCCCGGTGAAGCGGCGGCGCTCGACCTCGACCCCGTTGATCCAGACGATGACCCCGTCGTCGGAGGTCGATCGCAGCTGCAGCGACGGCGGCAGCTCCCCGGGGAGGACCGTGAAGGTGTTGCGCAGGAAGATGCAGTTGTAGTTGCTCTGCATCCCGCTGATCGTCGTGTTCAGGGTGACCCCGTTGACCGAGCCGTAGCCGATCGGGGTCTGGGCGTTCGCCCAGGAGCCGTCCTCGACAAAGCTGGTCAACCGCCACTCCCCGACCGGCGACGAGGCCTCCGTGTCACCCGGCCGCCACCTCCAGGTGGTCGAACCCAGGGGTAGCAGCGTCGCCTCGGCCAGGTCCGGTGGCGCCAGCGAGGCGCGCCACGAGCCGCCGAGGTCGTTGTCGAGGCCCGGGTGGAGCAGCTCCATCGAGCCGCCGTCCCCCGCCGGGGCGACTGGCCACGGGAAGCCGACGCCGTAGTCGACCTCGTCGATCAAGCTCCCGCCACCGTCGCGCAGGGCCACCCTCTCGCCGTCGCCGTCGAGTTTCCCGACCCACGGGCCGAGCGCGTTCACCCCGTAGAGGGAGAACGCCGTCGCCGGGTCCTGCGCGATCACCAGGAACCCGCCGCCGGCGATGGAGGTGTTGGCGGGGAAGGTGTACTGCACGCCGTCGTCGAGGGTCCATCCCGAGAGGTTCACCGCAGAGGCGCCTGGGTTATAGAGTTCGATGAACTCGCCCGGGGTCGAGCCGTCCGGGGGGTCGTAGTGGATCTCGTTGATCACGACGGCGTCGGAGACCTCGACCGCGTTTGCGGTGAAGGTTTTCTCGAACTGCCGCCCGGTGCTGTCGGTGCTGCGCAGGCGGATCGAGAAGGAGTTGCCCGCCTCGAGGGCGAAGTCATGGGCGGCGAGGAGCTGGTTGCCGGAGATGGAGAAGCGCGCGTTGTCGTCGTCGCCCGCCCCCGGGGCGAGGATGTAGCTGTGCGTGTCCGAGGGGTTGGGGTCGTCGGTAGTGATGATGGCGACCAGGCTGCCCGGGCCGGTGGTCGAGGGCACGGTGTTGGTCGTCAGCAGGATGTCCGCCGGCGGCGAGGGCGGGGCGATCACGGAGATCTCGACGGTGGCGACATCCGAGTCGTGGTTCCCGTCGTTGACTTTGAAGGTGAAGCTGTCGGCGCCGTAGAAGCCGGCCGCTGGCTGGTAGGTGACGTTGGGGAGCGAGCCGGTGAGCGTCCCGTTGGAGGGGCCGCCGACCAGCAGGTAGCTCAGCGGGGACGGGTAGTTGTTGGGGTCGCTCGCGGTGACGGTGATCGCCTTCGCCACGTCCTGCGCCGTCGATGTCGCGGCGTCGTCGGCGACCGGCACCCCGGGGTCGACGGTGACCGAGGCGGTGGCGGTCGATGTGCCGTTGGCGTTGGTCGCGCCGAGGGTATAGGTGGCGCCCACCAGCGGCGTCATCTGGACGGACCCCGACGGGGTGGCCACCGGACTGCCGTCGAGCACGATCGAGGTGGCGTCCGGCGACGACCAGGAGACCGTCACGGTTTCGCCCTCGAGGATGGCGGAGGGCGCCGCTGTGAAGGAGGTGATGTGGGGGGCGCCGACGGCCGCGTCTGGGCCGGCGGCGGCGGAGCTGGCGACCTCCTGGGCGTCGAAGGCGTGGTCGTAGATCCTGAACTCGGCGAAGGTGCCGTCGAGGTTGGCGTCGCCGGTGTAGTTGGAGCGCCCGAGCCAGTTGTTGACGTCGTTGATCGCCGAGATCGTTCTGGGCACGGCGAAGTTCGCCGTCTTCTGGACGCCGTCCCGCCAGTAGTTGAGCGTGCTCGTCCCGGCGCCGGTGTCCTCCCAGCTGACGACGAGGTGGACCGTCTGGCCGGCGGCCGTCGCCGTCCCCGTGTCGCTGGTGAAGTTCGTCCCCGCATCGTTCACCTCGAGGCGCTGCGTGTTGTAGCTGGAGCCCTCCGCCGCCGACAGGAAGATGTAGTCGCGGCCGCCGCCCGAGCCTCCCGGGCCGGTGATCTCGGCGCCGTCGGTCGAGCCGAAGTCGAAGATCCGCGCCCAGGAGTGGCCGGTGGTGTCGATGGTCACCCAGGCCTCGAAGGTCACGGCAACCAACCCCGAGACCAGGCCGTTGGGCAGATCGACATAGGCCGCGCTACCGCTCGCGCCCCCGGGCAGGTCGAGGCCGGCACCGGTGAACTGGGCCCCCGTGCCGCGGACGGTGCCGTGGGCCGCCCCGACCGAGTCGGCGACGCTCGCCCCGGATGCTGCGGCCCCCGCGGGCTCGTCGAAACTCCACCGGTGGATGAGGCTCGCCTGTGAGGCCGGCGCGCAGAGGGCCGCGATTGCTGCCGCAACCGTGGCGAGCATCAGGTGGGGGAGGCTCATGTGGAGGTGGGGACTCTCGGACTTCAATCTACCGGAAGGGCCGGATGGATTCCGGTGGGTAGGGAGAGCGGGCGGCAGGGGCGCGGTGACCGCCCCACCCCCCTCTGGCTCTCCATCGTCAAGTAAGCCCCAATCGCAGGGGAGTCGCTTGTATGATTGCGGATACTTTGTGTAGGATTACGCTGATGCGGGGCGAGACGTGAGATCGGGTAGCGGTATGGGCAGCGACCGGAATTCAGGCAGTAATGCCGCTTAGAACACCTAGAAATAGAGGCAGCAGACCGCCATCAGATTCCGTCGGGGCGTGACATTCGTTTTGTCACGTTGGGGATCGTGTGTGAGATTGCGTAGCTGATGAGCTTGGAGCTGCAGAGCCAGTGGCTTGCCGAGTTGCGCCCCGGGGCGGTCTCTAGCCTGTTCGAATTCCTCCCGGACACCCTCTATTTTGCGAAGGATCGGGACCGGCGGCTGATGGCCGGGAACCGGGCGTTCGTCGAGCGGTGCGGGTTCTCTAGCGAGGCGGAGATGGTGGGGCATGTCGACCGCGAGATCTTCCCGGTGGAGATGGCGGAGAAGTTCCGCGGCGACGACAAGAAGGTGATCGAGAGCGGTGAACCCCTGCTGGGGATCGTCGAGCTCTTCCCGAACCGGATCGGGGAGCCGGAGTGGTTCGTGACCGACAAGATCCCGCTGTTCACCCGGGGGGGAGAGTGCGCCGGGCTCTGCGGGATCGTGAGGAGCTTCGAGGGGGCGCATTCGCAGCTGCGCCCCTACCTGGACCTGCTGCCGGTGACCGACTACATGAAGAAGCACTTCACGGGGAAGCTCTCGATGCCGGAGGTGGCGAAGAAGTTCGGGATGTCGACCCGGAGCATGCAGCGCCAGTTCCTCGCGACCTTCAAGACGACGCCCCAGAAATACATCGCCAAGCTCAGGATACTGCGCGCCTGCGAACTGCTGGTGAAGACGGGCATGACGATTACCGAGATCGCCCTGGAGGTCGGGTTCTACGACCACAGCGCGTTCTCTAGGAAGTTCTCGGAGATCTTGGGCGTCTCCCCGCGCGCCTATCGCAAGAGGTACGAATCCGAGACCTGAGGGCGTCTCGGGCAGATGCCCCAGGCCTGGCGATCCGGGGTTCAACGGGAGGCTCCAGAAAGGTGTCCCGGCGTCGCGATCCCACACAAGGTTGCCGCTTCGCTAATAGTTATTCGTAGAGACATTCACTAGTTTGCAGGTCAGAGGGCGAGGCGCGGGACGACCGGTCCCCCGCCATCGCCATACCACACATCGACACATCACCTCACCCACACAACCCCCACCATGAAGAGAGCCACCTTCAGGGGTCTGATCGGCGCGATCGCCTTCGTCGGATCCACGATGCCCCAGGCCGACGCGGCCCTGAGGCACCGCTATAGTTTCACGGCCGACGCGACCGATTCCGTGGGTGCGGCCGACGGGACCCTCATGGACAACGCCTCGATCGTCGGTGGCGCGGTGGCCCTGGACGGCGCCGGCGACTATGTGGATCTCCCCGGTGCCACCATCGCCATAAACACCTACACCGACGTCACATTCGAGGCCTGGTGGACACACGACACGCTCACCATCTGGCAGCGGATCTTCGATTTCGGCGACGATACCGGGAACGCTGACTACATTTTCTACTCTCCGGTAGGCTCGCCGTTTGGGGTCCCCCACCAGGCGGTGGCGATCACCGATGCCGGTGGCGCCGAGGAGCAGTTCATCCATGTGCCTGGCCACCTCGCGGCCGGCGCCCACCATGTGGCGATCACCTATCGCGACGTGACCGACACCATGGCGCTCTACATCGACGGGGCGATCGTCGCAACGAACACCGGCGTCACCCTCCAACTCTCCGCCCTTAGCAACGCCAACGCCTATCTGGGGAGGTCGATGTATCCGGACCCGAGCCTCGGGGGGACGATCGACGAGTTCCGCATCTGGGACACCGCGCTCACCGGGCTGCAGGTCTCGGCCTCCCTCGCGGCGGGCCCGGATAGCGTGGTTGATTTCGACACCGACACGGACGGGGACATGATCCCAGACGACTACGAAGACCAGTTCGCCTTTCTCGACAAAGGCGACCCGGGCGACGCCGGCCTCGACGAAGATGGTGACAACCTCACCAACCTGGAGGAGTTCGAGGCGGGGACGCGGCCCGACAAGGAGGACACGGACGACGACACCCTCGACGACTGGGCCGAGATCAACACGCACGGGACGCACCCCCTCCTCGCGGACAGCGACAGCGACGGGCTGAGCGATGGCGACGAGGTCAACGTGCACGGATCCCTCCCCCTCGATGCCGACAGCGACGATGACGGAATCGACGACGGCCCGGAGGTGGCCGCGGGAACCGATCCGGCGAGCGACGCGGCGACGTCCCCCACGTTGATCCACCGCTACAGCTTCGACTCGTCCGCCGGTTCGGCCGGCGCGGGGGCGCAGGTGGTCGACTCGATCGGTGGGGCACACGGTTCCATCGTCGGTGCTGGCGGGCTCTGGACCGGGACGGCGCTCGACCTGCCCGGTGGCGACGGGGCGACCGCCGACGCCGCCTATGTCGACCTCCCCAACGGGCTGCTCTCGGCGCTCGACCACGTCACCTTCGAGGCCTGGTACACGGTCCAGAGCCCCCTCAGCTGGGGGCGGGTATGGGACTTCGGGTCGGGTTCCGCGGGCGAGCTCGAGACCGGCGGCAGCGGGGCGGTCGGCGGGCTAGACTACATATTCTACGCCCCGGCCAGGGGGACCGAACTCAACGCGCAGCGCTTCGCCATCCAGAACGAAGACCCGCTCGCGCCGGGCGGCGGCCTGGGGCCGGTGGACGGCGACGAGGAGGCGACCGACACCGGCGTGGCCTCGGTCGCCGATCAGGAATACCACGTCGCCGGGGTCTGGACCTCAAACGGCGCGGGCGGCGGCCAGATGCTTCTCTACCGGGACGGGGTGCTGGTCGGCTCGGGGTCCACCACGTTTACGCCGCGCGATATCAACGACCTCAATAACTGGCTCGGGCGCTCCAACTTCACCGGCGACAGCTACTTCGACGGCCAGCTGAACGAGTTCCGCATCTACAACGGCGCCATGAACATCGCGACGGCGGCGGCCAGCTTCGACGCCGGTCCGGACGGGGTGGCGGACGGCGGGCGGTTCGAGATCACCGAGTTCGTATACGATATCGGCAACGACGAGTTCACGCTGACCTTCACCTCCCGGCCGAACCAGACCTATACGCTCAACTGGTCGACCGACCTGGCGGCCTTCGACACGGACGTCACCGACGACATCGTCTCCGGTGGGGCGACGACGACCTTCGGTCCCTTCGCCAACCCCTCGGCGGGTGCGGCGGCGATCTTCTTCAACGTCGTCGAGAACCCCTGACGCCAGCGGGGAGATCACCAGGTGGCCCGGGGGGCTTCAGCGCATCGGTAGATGCGGGGGGGGCCACGAGCGTGAGCGAGTGGGGCCGGTTCCTGTCGGCTCGCTCACGCTCGTCGCCACAGAGATGAACGCGCCTACCCCATGGGCGGCAAGATGCCGCCCCTCCTGGGAAGGGCGGCATCCTGCCGCCCACACCGAGGATCCAGCTCCCGTGCGGGGCGTTTCTGGCACCGCTAAAGGGCTTGCCGTCCCTGCCGATCTGGCAAACGCTGGGCGATGCCGGATTTCTATCAGCACCGCCTCGTCACGACGCTCCACCAGCTCGCCGAACCGCCGTTCGAGGTGCAGCAGGAGCAGCTGCTGGAGTACACCAAGAGGCGGCCGATCACCCTGGTGATGCCGGCGCTCTACTCCGAGGTCGAGGGGGACGCGCTGCCCGGGATCCTCGACCACCTGCAGGAGGTCGAGTTCATCAACGAGGTGGTCATCTCGATGAACCGGATGGACGCGGCGGGGTTCGAGAAGGCCAAGTCGTTCTTCTCCCGCCTGCCGCAGCCGCACCGGATCATCTGGAACGACGGACCGCGGATGGCGGAGATCTACAAGGAGCTCGAGGCGGCGCAGATCACGAGCTACATCCCGGGCAAGGGCTGCAACGTGTGGATGGCTTACGGCTACATCCTGGCGCGCGGCAACGCCAAGATCATCGCCATGCACGACTCGGATATCCTCTCCTACCACCGCGAGATGTTGGCGCGGCTGTGCATGCCGACCGCGCACCACGGCCTCGAATACGACTATTGCAAAAGCTATTACGGGCGGGTCAGCGACCGGATGTACGGGCGGGTCACCCGGCTGTTCGTGATCCCGCTGCTGCGCTCGCTGATGCAGGTTTTCGGGGGGCTCCGGCTGCTCGACTACCTGGAGGACTACCGCTACCCGCTATCGGGAGAGTTCTCGATATCGACCGACCTGGCGCGCAGCGTGCGGATGCCGGGCGACTGGGGCCTGGAGGTGGGGATGCTGGTCGAGGTGTACCACAGCACGACGGTGAAGAAGATCTGCCAGGTGGACCTCGGTTCGAACTTCGAGCACAAGCACCAGCACCTCGGGCGCCAGGTGGACGACCCCGAGCCGACGGTCGACAAGGGGCTCATGAAGATGGCGCGCGAGATCGCCCTGAGCCTGTTCGCCAGCCTCAGCTCCGAGGGGGTGGTGATGGACGCCGGGGCGCTGAAGGCCTGCCGGCTGACCTACGAGCGCAAGGCGAAGGAGCTGATCCAGCGCTACCACGACGACTCGATGGTCAACGGGCTGAACTACTTCCGGCACGAGGAGGCGGAGGCGGTGGAGGCGTTTAGCCAGGCGTTGCTCAACGCCAACAACACCTTCGTCGAGGAGGGCTATGAGCCCCAGCAGATCCCCAACTGGAACCGCACCTTCTCCGCGGTGTCGGGGCTGGAGGAGAAGCTGCTGGCGGCCGTCGAGGCCGACAACGCCTAGGTGCCACCCGCCGCCGCCGGGGGCTACTCGTCCCCACCGTCCGCGGCGGCCTCCTGGGGCGGGGCGTCCTCGACCTCCTTGACCTCCCCGGCGATGACGCGGCCCACCGTGGCGAGCAGCTGCGGCAGCGAGTACGGTTTCTGGAGGAAGGAGATCGGCCGCTGCTGGAGGAGCTTGATGACGTTGTGCTTGTCGGTATACCCGCTCGACAGCAGGGCGGGGGTGTCCGGGCGGTCGTCCAGGATGTCGTCGAGCAGGTCGACGCCGTTGCCGTCGGGGAGGACGGCGTCGGAGAAGATCATGTCGAAGTCCCCGCCGCTCTCCTCGTAGGTCCGCTTGGCATCGCGGATGGTGGCGGCCGTCGTGACGTGGTAGCCGTTGTTGCGCAGGGCGGCGGAGACGAAGCGGCTGACCCCCTCCTCGTCCTCGACCAGCAAGATGCTCTCCCCGTCGCCGCCCGCCGCGGCGTCCTCCTCGATCTTCCTCGACCTCTTCTCGACGACCTTGGCGGGGACCGCGGGGAGGAAGACGGTGAACGAGGTGCCGCTGCCGACAGTGCTGGTGACGCCCACGCCGCCGTTGTGCTGCTCGAGGATCCCGTAGACGACGGACAGGCCGAGGCCGGTGCCGTCGAGGCCCTTGGTGGTGTAGAAGGGTTCGAAGATGCGGGCGACCAGCTCGTCGTCCATGCCGCAGCCGGAGTCGGTGACGCGGATGAAGACGTAGTTCTCCTTGCGCCCGCCGTCCCCGATGAGCTGTATCGCCTCGTCGTCGCCCGGGAGGTTGCCCGTCTCGACCTTGATCTTGCCGCCGGAGGGCATCGCGTCGCGCGCGTTGACCACCAGGTTCATCACCACTTGCTCGATCTGCCCGATGTCGGCCAGCACGGAGAGGGCGCGCGGGTCGAGCGAGAAATCGAAGTCGATGTCCTCCCCGATGATCGGCCGGAGCATGGCCTCCATGTTCTCGATGCACTCGTTGATGTTGAAGACGTCCTTCGAGATCACCTGCTTGCGGGAGAATGCGAGCAGCTGGCGGGTGAGCGAGGCGGCGCGCTCGGCCGCCTTGCGGATCTCGGTGAGGTCCCTGGCGCGCCCGTCGTCCTCGTCGAGCGTGTCGAGGAGCATGTCGGTGTAGCCGATGATCGGCAGCAGCATGTTGTTGAAGTCGTGCGCGATGCCGCCGGAGAGCTTGCCGACGGCCTCCATCTTCTGCGACTGGGCCAGCTGCTCCTGCAGGCGCGCCTTGTCGTCCTCCGAGCTCGCGTGCGACAGGGCGCTGTGGAAGATGGCGGCGGTCATGCGGAGCAGCGATGCGTCCTCGGCGACGAAGGCGCGCCCCTGCGCCTCCGCCTCGACGCCCACGAAACCGATCACCCGCTCGCTCTCCTTCATGGCCACGGCGAGGATCGACCCGGCGCCGAGTTCGCGGATGAGCTCCCGTTCGCGGAATGCCTCGGACGGCAGCTGGGTGGCGTCCTTGATATAGATCAGGTTCCTCTGGGAGAGCTGTAGCTGCCACCAGGCGAGGTGGTCGATCGGCAGCGAGGGGGCCCCGGTGCAGATCGAGCCGGCGCCCCCGGCGATCCACGAGTGGGTCAGCTTGGCCCTGTCCCCCTGGTCGGAGTACCGGTAGACGAAGGCGGAGGGGACCTTCAGGAAGCCCGCGATCTGCCGCAGCGCGTCCTCGACCCCGGCGTCGGCCTGGGCGGGTTTGCGGTTGAGGAAGGCGCGGGAGATGGAGGCGGTGAGGTTCTCCATCGCGACCCGGTGTTCGAGCGCCTTCTCCGTCCGGCGGCGGGTCTCGACCTCGGCGACCAGCTGCGCGTTGGTCTTCTGGATCTCCGAGGTGCGGTCGAGCACGAGCTCCTCGAGGTGTTCCTGGTAGCGTTTCACCTCGATCTCGGCGGCGCGGGTCTTGGTCATGTCCCGGAACACGAGCACGGCGCCGTTGACCTCCCCGTCGTCCCCGAAGATCGGGGCGGCGGAGTCGTCGATGGGCACCGAGGTGCGGTCGGGGCGCATGAGGATCGTGAGCGGGGAGAGCCCGCAGGCCTTGCGCTCCCTGAGCGCCTTCAGCAGGGGGTTGGCGACCCGCTCCTTGGTGCGCTCGTGGAAGATGGGGAAGACGTCCTCGATGTGCCGCCCGGCGGCCTGCGCCGCCGCCCAGCCGGTGAGGTTCTCCGCGACCCGGTTCATGAACCGCACCTCCCCCTTGGGGTTGGTGGAGATGACGGCGTCGCCGATGCTCATCAGGGTCGTGTGGAACCACTTCTCGTTGTCGCGGACGCGGCGGTCGACCTTGATCTTGTAGAGGGCGATCTCGACGGTGGAGCGCAGGCCGGCCTCCTCGAAGGGCTTGACGATGTAGCCCGCCGGCTCGCAGGCCTTCGCCCTGGCGAGGACGGTGGGGTCCGAGTAGGCGGTCAGGAACACGCAGGGGATGTCGAAGCGCTGCCGGATGATGGTCGCCGCCTCGACGCCGTCCATCTCCCCCTGCAGGGTGATGTCCATCATCACCAGGTCGGGGTGGTGGATGTTGGCCTTCTCGATCGCCTCCGCCCCCGAGAGGGCCGTATCGCAGACCTCGCAGCCCATGGCCTCCAGCGACTCGATGATGTCCTGGGCGACGATCCGCTCGTCGTCGACGACCATGATCTTGCTGCCCTTGGCTTCCATGTGTTCCATCGGTCCGTCCTCGTTGTCGCCTTAGTAGCGCGTGGTGTACTCGCTCTCCTTGAAGCGGATTTCGACGCGTGTCCCGCGCTGGCCGGACACGTGGAGCTCGCCGTTGAGCTGGGCGCAGAGCATGGTGACCAGCCGCAGGCCGAGCGACTTGGCCTTCGAGATGTCGAAGTTCTCGGGGACACCGACCCCGTTGTCCCAGACGATCAGCGAGTACTCGCCGTCGTTGGTCTTGCTGACGCTGACCAGGATCGCGCCGGGCCCGCCGGGGAAGGCGTATTTCATCGAGTTGGAGACCAGCTCGGTGACGATGAGCCCGCAGGGCAGGGCGGTGTCGAGCCCCATCTGGATGCCGTGGACGACCAGCTTGAGCTCGACCTGCGCGCTCTTGCGGGTGTTCATCCGCATGAGCTCGTTGGTCAGCGAGCGGAGGTAGCCCTCGACGTCGATGGTCGAGACGCTGTCCGACTGGTAGAGCTTCTCGTGCAGGAGCCCCATGGAGCGGATGCGGGCCTCGCTCTCCGCGAGCACCTCGCAGAGCTCCTTGGACTCGGCCCTGCGGGTCTGCAGGCGGATCATGCTGGAGAGGATCTGCATGTTGTTCTTCACCCGGTGGTGGATCTCGCGCAGCAGGACGTCCTTCTCGCGCAGCGAGGCCTGTTGTTTGAGAGAGTCGCGGATGGTCTGCTTCGACTGTTCCAGGGCGTCGACCATGGCGTTGATCGACTCGGCCAGGTCTTCGATCTCGTCGTTGGTGTGGATCTTGGCGTGCGCCGCCTCCCCGCCGCCGGCGATGCGGTGGGCGTGTTTCTGCAGCGCCTGGATCGGCTTGGTGAAACGCCGGGTGAACAGCCACGACAGCAGCGTCCCGACCAGGAAGGTGAGCGCCGCGGTGATCCCCGTGAGCTGGTAGAGCGAGCGCAGCGCGCGGTAGTAGTTGTCGAGGGAGAGGCCGACGTGGAGGATGTCCCACTTGGAATCCTTGGCCCCGACGGGCTCCGGGTAGTGGTAGGAGCGGCTGCCGTCGAGCAGCGGGCTGTCGACGATCTCGCCTCCGTCGAGGTTCGTGCCGCCCCCGGCGCCCCCGCGGGACTCCAGCCAGATGTCCCCCAGGATCGCCTCGCGATGGGTGCCGGCCGTGTGGATCAGGGAGCGGCCGGTAGACGATTGGGTCACCACGATGTAGTCGATGTCGCCGTCGTCGCGCATGACCTCCGAACAGTGCCGGGAGACCGACTTGAGGTCGCCGCCGGCGATGTCGCCCCGGATCATCTGGGACACCGAGGTGGCGAGGGAGGAGGCGCGGGTGTTGAGCGTGCGCCGGATCGAGTGTTTCTCGAAGGTGATCATGGCGAAGGCGAACATGCCGACCGTCACTGCCGCGATCAGGTAGCAGAGCAACATGATCCGCTTGAAGATCTTGTTGCGGGTGGCGCCCGCCTTTGCCGTCCTCGCCATATCTATCTCCCACCCCCGCCGGGGGGCGCCTCCGATTCGATGGCCGCGATCATGGTGTCGACGTGCGCGTGGCCCGCCCGGGACTTGAGGATCTCGAGGCTGCGCGCGCGCGACCCCCATTTCAGAATCTCGATGTCGACCTGCCTTGCCCCCCAGTCCTCCATGGCAAACTCGTCGGGCTGACAGAGGTCGACCGTGTCGGTACCCACCAGCGCGCTCCCGTAGTCGTCGACCACGTACACGACCCGGTCGCCGGCGATCTGGAACTCGGTGCCGGCCGGGAACCGCGACCAGTCGGCGGCCGCGCTGCGGACGTCGCCGTATGCCCGCAGGGGGGTGCCCAGGGCCGACATGCTGCCGAAGCTGAAATGGTCGGCCTCGTCCCGGTGATAGGCTGTGGCGCGAACCCGCAGCCGATCGGGGCGCGTCCCGATATCGCGGCGGCCGCCCATATCGCCGGGCGTGGCAGGCGCCGACCGCGGGGGGCTCGCCAGGCGGAGGGCGAGCGCCGGGGAGGGGAGGTCAGGTCTGGAACCGGTGGGGCGGTCGTGGGGCAGGGCGGATTCCAAACTCATGGCGCCGCCATCCCCCACCGCAGAAGCTGGCGTGGTTCCTTTGGACGCCGCCGAAAAGCGGGCGGAACAGGAGCTGCAGATGACTCCCATCAAGCCCACTACTAGGACATGACCGAATTTCTCCATGTATGACTAATATAGAAAATACAATAAATGTTATCATTTAACAACCAAGTATTTCTTTGTCGTGACGTGTTTCGGTGCGACGAAAAATTGACCATTTGCCGCTTAACTTACTTACAATGAATTGATTATAATACTTTTAATATATCTTAACTATCAATGTGCTCGGAACCGAAGGGGCGCCCCTGCTTCGATGCGTGCCTCCTCGCCGCATTTTCCCTCGATTTTCGGGTAAACGCCTGTCCTTGGGGATCTTGGAGGTGGGCGGACGGTGTTCAGCTGCCGATGCCGAGCATGGCATTGGCGAAGCCGAAGTAGATCAGCAGCCCGAGGAAATCGACGATGGTGGTGATCGCCGGCGAGGCGACCACGGCGGGGTCGAGTTTGCAGGCGCGGGCGAGCATCGGGAGGGTGGCTCCCAGCAGGGTGGACGAGGCGACCTGGACGGTGAGCGCGACCCCTACGGTGATGACGACTTTGGTCAGCGACAGGTCGCCGGACAGGCTGATCGCCCCGGTTGGGATCAGGACGAGGGAGAGCAGCAACAGGCTGCCGACGGCGATGAGCAGGCCGAGGGTGAGACCGAGGGCGAGCCCGATGCGGAGCTCCTTCCAGGCCACCCGGAGGACGGCGTCCGGGGTGAACTCCCCCAGCGACATGGCGCGGATCACCATGGTGGCCGATTGGGAGCCGGTGTTGCCCCCGGCGGCGACGATCATCGGCATGTAGACGGCCAGCAGCGAGACGCTGCTGAGCAGCTCCTCGTAGGAGAAGATCACCAGGCCGGAGGTGATCGCGACGACGGCGAGGAAGGACACCCAGAGGGCGCGGCGTTTGAAGTGGGCGAGGACGGGGGACTTCAGATAGCCCTCCTCGTCGCGTTCGCCGCCGATGGCGGCCGCCCGCTCGAGGTCTTCGGTCGACTCCTCCTCCTGGATCTCCAGGGCGTCGTCGTGGGTGATGATCCCGAGCAGCTGGTCGTCGTCGCTGACCACCGGCAGCGCTAGCAGGTCGTATTTGCGCATCATCTGGACCGCCTCCTCCTGGTCGGCGAGGGCGTTGATGGCGATGCGTTCCCCGTCCATCACGTCGCGCACCGCGAGGCTGCGGCGGTTGAAGGTGAGGTCGCGGAGCCGGACCTTGCCGATGATGCGCCCCCCGTCGTCCAGGACGTAGATGCGGGCGAGGATCTCGGTGTCCTCCTTGATGGCGTCGAGCGACTCGATCGCCTGCCGGATGGTCATGTCCTGCCGCAGGGTGGCGAAGGCGGTGGTCATGCGGCCGCCGGCGGACTCCTCCGGGAAGCCCAGCAGTTGCTCGGCGGCGTCCTTCTTCTCGTCCGACAGCAGCTCCACGTAGCCCTGCCTGACCTCCTCGTCGGCCTCCTGGATGAGGTCGGTGACGACGTCGTCGGGGAGGTTTTCGAGCACCTCCCCCTGGTCGCCCTCCGGCAGCCCGGCGATGAGGTCGGCCGACTCCGGGGCGGGGAGGAAGCTGGCGATCAACGACAGGGCGTCGTTGTCGAGGAACTTGGCGAAGCGCAGCTGCTGGTCTTCGTCGAGGGCGGTGAAGGCCGCCGCCGCGTCGGCCGGGTGGAGCGAGGCGCAGAGCTGCTGCAGGCGGGCTTCGTCACCGCCCTCCAGCGCGCTCTCGATGGCCTCGGGGACTGTCATCTGCGGGCCACTCTAGCGGGCCGCCGGGAGAAGTCACTTGGTAAAGAAACTCGGGTGGGCGGCCAGCTCCGCCACCCGCCAGACGATGCTGGCGGCGAGCGCGAGCTGCGCGCCGTGGTAGGCGAGCGAGACCCACCGGTTGCCGCCGCGCAGCAGGATCCGCCCGCGGATCGACTCGGCGGCCCAGACTAGAGTCAGCGCGAGCGGGGCGTAGAGTGAGAGCGTGAAGCGGTCGCCCTTGCCGATCGGCCGATACCAGCCGTAGAGGGCGAGGTAGAGCAGGGCGGTGCCGGCGACGAACAGGCCGACCGTCCACGCCTCGGGGGGGATCCGCTGTAGCGGGATCTGGGGGCGTGGTTTGCCGAAGAGGCTCCACAACCAGAGGCCGGCGAGGATCGCAGCGAGGGCGTAGAGGTAGCCCCCGCGGTCGGGGAGCAGCAACCGCCAGGGGTCGGGCTCGCCGTCGCGGACCTTGGCGCGTTTCGGGTGCGCGAAGTCCCTCGCGGTGTCGCGCATCCCGTCCAGCAGGCGCGCTTTCGCCTCGCCGGCCGAGTGGGTCGCCAGGTACCGGGAGAGGGAGGGGCGCTCGCCGTCGGGGATGGCCTCCAGTTCGGCCCGCCCCCCGTGCTCGATCATGAAGGCCTTGCCCTCGGTCTCGAAGTCGTCCATCCACATCCAGTAGCCCGGGTAGGAGTGGAACGGGGAGCCGAACGTCTCCTGGGCGAAGCTCAGGCGCGGCCCGGCAGTCATCATGAAAGCGAGCAGGCACAGCAGCGCGCCGACCAGGTGCGCCTGCGGGCACCAGGGGGCGTCCCCCCCGCCGTGGTGCCTGCGGACGCAGTGGCGGAGCCCGCACCAGAGGCAGCGCAGGGTGGAGGCGGCGAGGAAGGTGGCGAGGATGGGCAGCGCCGAGGCCTTGGCGAGGTAGGCGAGCCCGGCCACCATGCCGAACAGGGCGTAGCGCCACAGGCTGTTCTTCACCAGGGCGGCGATCCCGCAGATCCACGCGGCGAGGAAGAGGAGGAAGTAGAGGGGTTCGGGCTGGTACCAGACCGCCCTCGGCAGGAGGGCGCCGAGGCCGGTGAGCAGGAGCAGGTTGATCGTCGCCGGCAGCGAGAAGCGGGTGGCGGCGACCCCCGCGCCGAGCAGGAGGGCGCCGAGGCAGAGCCCGACGTTCAGCCACTTGCCGCGGACGAACAGCTCCTCCTCGGTGTCGCCCTCGCGGTGGGCGCGCGCGGCCAGCCACGGCCAGAGCGGGTTGACGACGCCGTCGGTGTAGTGCGGGAACCACTGCCACATCGCCTGTGCGGCGCCGCGTGCGAAGTCGGGGGAGGAGTGGTCTTTGGCGATCAGCGTCAGGCGGATGTTGTTCTGCTGGTCGGAGCGGTTGCGGTCGCCGTTGGTCTGGTTGATCAGGTGCCGGGCGAGGTAGAAATACGCCCCTGTGAACACGACCATGACCAGCGCCAGCACGATCGGCCTGGCGG
This sequence comes from Verrucomicrobiales bacterium, assembly GCA_028280355.1. Taxonomy (GTDB): domain Bacteria; phylum Verrucomicrobiota; class Verrucomicrobiia; order Verrucomicrobiales; family DEV007; genus JANQMB01. The sequence continues at coordinate 1,343 of JANQMB010000238.1, read as the reverse complement.
CCGACCAGCGCGGGTCGGGCGCGCCGACGACGATCGCCCCGTCGAGCTCGTGTTCGGTTCGGCGCCTGGACATCATGAACGCTTAGGCGGGGATCGCCGTGTCCGCACGGCCGAACCGCGCGCGGTGCCGCTAGCGCCCGGGGGGGCGGATGACGATCTCCACCCGCCGGTTGATCGCCTGCTCCTCCTTGGTGCCGGCCGGGTTGGTGAGAGGCTGGGACTCCCCGTAGGCGCGGATCTCGAGGCGGTCGCCGCCGAGGGACAGCGACTCGGCCAGCCAGCGCTGCACCGACTGGGCGCGGCGCCGGCTGAGCGCCATGTTGTAGTCCGCCGGGCCGGTCGTGTCGGTGTGGCCTTCGATGACGAAGGTGGAGCGGGGGTTCTTCTGGATCAGCAGGCCGAGCTTCATCAGGCTGAGCCGCGCGCTCTCCTGCAGCGCGTCCTCGTTGTAGCCGAACAGCAGGTCGGTGGGCATCAGGATCGGCTTGGTCTCGTCGAGGATCGGGCCGCTGCGGGTGAGCAGCTCGTCCAGGTCGCTGAAGCCCTGGGTCACCTCGTCGCCCGCCTTGGACATCTTGGCCAGGGTCCGGTTGTATTCCTCGAGCAGCTTGCCGTCTCCGAGGAGCTCCTCCTCGGAGACCCCGGTGCGCAGGACGAGCTGGTCCGGCGAGGCGGCCGGCGCCTTGTCCATCATCATGCGGGTGAGGCGCTCGAGCTCCCTGGCGAGCTCCGCGGAGTCCTGGCCGAGCACCGCGGTGAGGTCGGCCGGCCCGGCCGCCCCGCCGCTCCCCGGCGGGGGCGGGAGCTCCTCGCCCGGCTTCAGCCGGATCTCGACGTCGGGCAGCTCCTTCTGCAGCTCGTATGGGTCCTCGACCCGCTTGACGATGTCCCTCGCCTCGATGATCGCCTCCTTGTCGGCCGCGTCCGGGGAGGGCGCCTCCTCGGGTTTCGGGGCGTCCTTGATGACGCCCCGGACCTTGATGTCCTTAAGGCTCTCGATCGCCGAGCGGGTGGGCGCGTCCTCCTGCGGGACGACGACCCTCTGGAAGAGGATATAGAGCCCGCCGTGGACCCCGGCCGAGAGGAGCAGGGCGACCACCATCCACGGCCTGATCCAGGAGCTTCCTCCCGCAGGGCCCGCGTGCCAGTCGTAGCTTGATTCGAGGGCCATGGATGCCGGGAAGTTCCTTTCTCACCGGGGGCAAGTCAAGCCGCCCCCTCCCAGAGAACGCGGCGACGGCCCTTGATTTTTCAGGGCTTTCCCCGAACCTACCCGCCCCGGTCGCCAGGCGGCGGCGGGGGCAGAGACCAGACTCGCACCAAACCAGCCCACCGAACGACTA
>JANQMB010000228.1 GCA_028280355.1 Verrucomicrobiales bacterium | reverse complement strand
CGCCCTCAACCGCATGGGGGTGGGGGCAGGCGCCACCGACCTGATCGAGTCCGCCGCCGGAGACCGCGGCGCGCCCGCCGCCGACATCGGCCTCGAGGCTACGCGGCTCGACGAGTACCAGTGGTCGTCGGGATTGGCGGACTTTAAATATCGGGACGGGCTGGCAACCATGGTCACCAACACCCTGGTCGCTGAGGTGGGGGGGCAGGTCGTATTGAACTCTGCCGTCGAGGGGATCGACTACTCCGGCGACACGATCGGCGTACGATGCACCAACGGGATCACGCATTTCGGGCATCATGTGATTCTCACCGTGCCCATCACGATGTTGAAGAAGCGGCGCATCTCGTTCACGCCCGCGTTGCCGGGCACGAAGCTTGAGGCGATCGACCGCATCGGGATGGGGCCGGGGATGAAGATCTTCTTCAAGTTCCGGACGAAGTTCTTCGACGAGATCCTGGCGGGCGGCAACCTCTGCCCCTACTACTACGAGGCGAGCTATGGCAAAGCCACGTCCGAGCTGGTTTACGTGGCCTTCGTGATGGGCGACAAGGCGGCGCATCTGTCGTCCTTGGGCAACGGTGCCATCCCCGCCCTTCTGGGCGAGCTCGACGGCATCTACGGAGGTGCTGCCAGCGCCAACTACATCGGTGGGTTCATCCAGGACTGGTCGAAGGAACCGTTCGTCGAGGGCGCCTATTCCTACGCGGCCGTCGGGATGCGACCGACGGATCGGCAGACCGTGTCGGCGCCGGTGGCGAACAAGCTCTTCTTCGCCGGCGAGGCGACCAACACCAACGGCCATTCGCAGACCGTGCATGGCGCGATGGAGACCGGGCAGCGTGAGGTGCAGCGCGTCCTGGGCAACGGCGCGCCCAGCCTGCGCCCGCCGGGCTTCGCCACCCCCCGGGTGGTGGCCCCGTCGGAGCCCCCACATCGACCTTCGGACGCCCAGCTCTACGAGCATGCCGTCGCTGTGGAGACGGGGTCGGCGGCGCTGACCGGGTTCGAGTTGGAAGTGCGCGGCGTGCCCGCTGGCATCGTGCTGGCGAACGCGAGCGGCCACTTGCTCGGTGGTGCCGTGACCGATGATCGACGTCGTATCGACGGTTACACGGTTCGCTATTCCGCACCGGTGCCGGTTTGGGCGAGCGCCGCGGTGCGGCTGCAGTATTTCGTGGGCGGTGGCGGTGACCTGCCGGCGTTCACACCGCGGTTCACCGTGCGCGAGATCGACAGCTCACCGGGGTCACTGCAGAGTTCCCTGGAGATCGGGGAGATCAGCAACAGCCAATTCGCCGTGCGCTCGGCGGTGACACCCGGTGCCCGCCACCGGCTGCAGAGCAGCGCGGACCTGCGCCGGTGGGTCGACGTCTTCAGTTTTGTTGCGGCGGGACACTGGTGGGAGTGGGTGACCGAAGGCGCTGCCGGAGCGGGTGAGCGCTTCTACCGGCTCCTCACTCCGTGAGGAACTCTGTGTAGGCGTCCCAACGTGCGAGCACGTCCCCGGGCGCCTCCAGGAAGCGGATATTGCGCTCCTCACCAAGGGCGAGGGTCTCTCCGTCCGGGGAGAACGCACCGCAACTCGACGGGAAGGTTGCGACGCGGCGCCACGTTGCGGTGTTCCAGAGGGCGATCCCGCCCCCCGGGTGGGCGCTGAGGAGCCGGCGCTGGTCAGGGGAGAAACCGGTGTGGTAGGACGCACCAGAACGGTGCACCGTACGGATCCGTTCGGGGATGGGGACAGGTGGGGCTGGTGGTGGCATGCGTTCGGGTCTGGCGATGGCGCCCCGCCTCCACAGCAAGATCTCACCGTCACCTTGGGGTGGCTCGCCAATCAGGTCGCCGTCGGGTGAGAAGGCGATGGCGGTCAACGGGGCCGCGTGGTCGATCGAACGGAACTCGGCGCCTGAAGCGATCGCGTGGAAGCTGATGCCCGGCGGGCGCAGCACGGCGACCGCCGAAGAGTCGGGGCTGACAGCGAAGAACCGGCCTCCGACAGCCTTGCCTCCCCCACCAATTACATGCTCTCGTTTGCGCGTGGTGGCATTCCACACCGTCACGGATCCGTCGGTCGAACCGGCGGCGAGCCAACGCCCGTCGCGCGAGTATTCGACATGGCACAGGTCCGCAGGGTGGCTGCCGAGCACCGGCTCGCGCTTCGGCTCGTCGCTCCAGTAGAGGACGAAGCCTCGGCTCGTTCCGGAGTAGAGGCCGTCGCCGTCGGGCGGGTAGCAGAGCGTGCTCGGTTTGCCGTCGTAGGGATCGGATGAGAGCAGCGTCCAGTCGGAGGTCGAGAACACGACGAGATCGCCCGCGGTCGTGGAGGCGGCCAGGTGCGAACCGTCGTGGGAGAACGCCACGTGCTCGATCGCCGCCTCACCTTGCCCCCACTCGAACACCGCGCTGCCCCCCCGGGTGCTCCGTACCCGCAAGGCTGGCGTGCTACCGGCGGCGGCGAGCCACTTGCCGCGGGGAGAGAGGCCGAGCGAGCGAACGGTCTGCCCCGCGGCGGGGAACGTGGCGGTGGTGGCCATCCCGCTGTCCCGTCGGCGAAGCGCGACCGAAGCTGAACCGGCGGCCAACGTCGCAATGGTGTGGCCGTGCGGATCAACAGCAAGCTTCACCCCCGATGCGATGGTGTCGTCCACCAACTCGGGTCGCCCCCCCGCCTCGATGGGGCCGCTGTAGAGCTTCCCGGCGTCGGTGGTGACCAGCAGCAACTCCGTGCCCGCAAACTGCAGCGACGTGACCCTTTCGCCTGCGGGCACCATGGCGAGCCGCCTCGCCTCGCGCCCCCCGCCGATGTCCCACACGATGACCTCCTGGTCCGGGGAGGGAGTGGCCAGGAATGCGCCGTCGGGGGAGACGGCGACAGCTTGCCCGCTGCTCCTGATCTCGGCGAGCACGAGGTCCGCCTCGAAGTCGCGCAGGCGGGTTATGCCGTCAAGCGACGCGGTGGCGAGCGCCCTGCCGTCCGGCGTCATGGCCATGTCGCGGATGGCCTCATCATGTTCCTGCCAGACCTCCAGCCTGTTGCGCAGGCACATGTGCGCGAGCATGCGCCATTCGAAGCCGCGGATGTCGGGGGTCGTCTCGCCCTGCGATAGCCATTCGAGAAGCACCTCGGCGCGCGCGGCGTCGCCCCTGCGGAACGCCTCTAGGGCCCCGGGCATCTCGCCGTCGTATTCCTCGATGGCGAAGGCCTGCAGCTCGGCCGACCGTCTGGCATCGCGGTGGCGTTCGAGAAGGGAGATGGCCACAACGAATGCGGCAACCAGTGCGATGGCGGCGGTCGAGTGGCGGTGACGGATGACCCAGCAGCGTGCCCTGTAGGAGACGCTCGGGGGCGTGGCCAGGACTGGGCGGTCTTCGAGCCAGCGCCTGAGGTCGAGGGCCAGCGCCTCTGGGGATTCGTATCGGTGCTTCGGGTCACCGTGGATGGCCTTGGTCACCACGCGGTCTAGCCCGCTGCGGAGCCGTTTTCGCAACCCGCGGACGGTCGCCCGGCGAGATCGTGCGATCGCCTCCGCAGTGGGAGCATCTGCTGCGCGCAGGTTCGTGGACGGCGGTCTGACGGGGCGTCTGCCGATCGTTTTGAGGAACTCCGCAGGTCCCAGCTTGGTGAACTTGGCCGGATCGTGCGGCAGGCGGCCCACAAGCAGTTCGTGGAGGATGACGCCCAGCGAGTAGATGTCCGTGCGCTCGTCCGCAGCTGTCCCGGGCTGCAGCACGCGCTCCGGGCTCATATAGGCCGGGGATCCGAGCAGCTGGTGGGCTCCGGTCTGGAAGGGGTCACCGGCGAGATCTTGGCTGGTCGCCTTGGCGATGCCAAAGTCGATCACCTTCGGCAGCGGTCCCCCCACGGTCGAGACGACGAGGATATTGCCCGGTTTCAGATCTCGGTGGATGATGTCCTTGGCGTGCGCGTGTCCGACCGCCGAGCAGACGTCGAGGAAGATGCCGATGCGGTCGCGGGTCGTCAGCCGGTTGGCATCGCAGAAGGTGGTGATCGGGATGCCGCGCACCAGCTCCATCGCGAAGTAGGGCCGGCCCGTGCGGGTGGAGCCGGCGTCGAAGATCCGGGCGATGTTCGTGTGGTCCATCACCGCCAGCGCCTGGCGTTCGCCCTCGAAGCGCGCTATCACCTGCTCGGTATCCATGCCGAGTTTGATGATCTTCAGCGCCACGAGGCGGCGGATCGGCTCCCGCTGCTCCGCGAGGTAGACGACGCCGAAGCCGCCCTCGCCGATCTCCTCGAGCAGCGTGTAGGGGCCAAGTTCGAAACCCGCCCCTTCTCCGATGGGCGAGGCGGACTTGCCGGAGGTCAGCCCGGGTGCCTCATCCGTAGGGTCGTCGGGAGGTGCGAGTGCGCGTTCGATCAGGCATCTTGGGCAAAGCCCTTGTGGCGCACGCCTCGGCAAGCGAGATCCACAATGGTCGCACGTTGGGGGCGGCGTGCTCAACGGCTGAGGACGTTGCGGATTCGTGCCAGTTCGGCTTCGATGTCATCGTCAGATGCCACCGTCGCGGCGATCTCGTGGTGAAGGATCTCGCGGAAGCGTTTGCGCATCCGGCTCACCGCCATCCGGGCGGCGGCGTTTCCCATACCAAGGTCACGCGCGGCACCCTCATAGTCGTTGCGCTCGGCCTCGCCGGTGAGGAAGGGCTTCAGCCGGTCGAAGACCTCGCCCCTGCCCGACTCCTCGAACTCGAGCCGCAGGTCGTCGGTGACCTTTCCTAGCAGTGACAGTGCCCAATGGTATTCGAACAGCGATTCGGGGGTTTCATCGTCGGCTGGTTCGAGCAGGTAGCGCGACTCGGCATCCTGCGTGTCGAGCGAGAGGACTGTCGCGCCCCCGCCACGCTTGGCGGCGTTCCTGTGGGTGAGGACGTCGGCGATGTGCCGGTTCATGGCCACCATGAGGAACGAGCGGAACTTACCCTTGGCCGGGTCGATGCGGTCGAGGAACTGCCCGCCCAACAGCCGGGCGAAGAGGCCCTGGGTCAGATCGGCGGCCTCCTCGGGGCTGTTGCCCTTGCGTCGCGCAAAAGCGTAGAGGGGAAACCAGTAGGTCGTGCAGAGCGCCCCTAGAGCCTCCGTCGAAGACGCGGTGGACTCGTCCTTTGCCGCCATGACCATTGTCCAGCGGGTGGTCGAGAACCACTGGGGGCCGGCCTCATCTAGGTTCACCATCGCCGGATAGTAGTCTCGCGGTGCTCGGCGTAAAGGGTGGAGGTGCCGCAGGCGTCCGATGTGATGTCGCCCGGAGAGGGGCGGTAACCCTATACGGCGGCAGGTCATCTTCGCGGTTTCCCTCGTGGTCGCTGCCTGGAAGGGGAGGACAACGTCGCTTCATCTCGGGAGCCCCCCGGGGCGGCGGCGATCGGTGGGTGGTGAGGTCAGGGGTCGGGGTCAAGCCAAGATGATGTAGATGGCGAGCACCGTGACGACGAGGGCTGCCCCGACGACGGGCGCGGGTTTCCACGGGGTGAGGTCGACGGCCCCCGCATCGCTCTGGACGTAGGGGCTGTCGCGTCTCATGTAGCAGCCGAGCACCGACTGGAGGACGAGCAGGCTGACGAACACGGCGCCCATGTAATGGTATCCTGAAACGAAGACCGTGTCCCGCCACCCCCCGGGCGCGAAGGTCCCGACGGCCATTGCGGCCAGCCCGAAGATAGCGGTGATCATGGCCGACGTCCCGTTGGCCGTCCGGTTGAAGAGCCCGAAGAGGATGATGGCGAGCAGGGGGACGAAGTAGACGCCGTTGAGGCTCTGGAAGAAACCGAATATGCCGTCCTTCCCGTCGAAGACGAGCGGGGCGGCGACCGCCGAGAGCACCGCGACGACGGCGCTGCACACCTGCCCGGAACGCACGACCTGGTGGTGGGTCGCGCCAGGGTTGATGGCGGTTTTATAGACACCGAGGGAAAACAGGGTGGCGCTGGAATTGAGCACCGAGTTGAAGGTCGAGAGGATCGAGCCCATGACCACGGCGGCGAAGAAGCCGGTGAGCGCGGGGGGCAGCACCAGGCGCACCAGCGAACCGTAGACGTTGCCGCCATCGACCTCGCCGGCGTCGTTGAGGAGCGAGCTGCGGAAGGCGTCGTCCGTGCCCGCGATGTGAAACGCGGCGATGCCCGGGAGGATGAGGATGAGGGGGGCGAGGACCTTGAAGAGGGCGGCGAGTAGGACCCCCTTCTGGCCGTCGGCCAGCGTCTTGGCGCCAAAGGTGCGCTGGATGATCTGCTGGTTGGTACACCAGTAGAAGAAGTTCAACAGGAGGACGCCGGTGAACAGCGGGGCCCAGCTGTGGATGTCCTCGCCCTCGCGGCCGATCGATTTGAAAGCGTCGGGGTTGGCCTCGCTGATCGTCCCGAGGGCGGACAGGAGCGGGGCGTCCCCCGCGACCTGGCGGAGCGCGAAGTAGGTGATGAGCGACCCGCCGACGAGAAGCCCGAGCCCGTTGAAGGTGTCCGACACCGCGACGGCACGCAGCCCCCCGAAAATGGCGTATGCAGAGCCGACCACGGCGACGAAGGCGACGATCAGCCAGATCGTGCCGATCTGGCTCATCCCCAGGGCCTGCGGGAGGTCGAGCATCGACGAGAGCGCCTTGGCGGCGCTGTAGAGGACGAAGGGCAAGAGGATGAACATGTAGGCGACGATGAAGACGCCCGTGGTGAGCGCCCGGACGCCGCCGCCGTATCGCTCCTCCAGGAACTGGGGGACGGTGGCGATCCCGGACTTGAGGTACCTCGGTAGGAAGAACAGCGCCATCACCACCAGCGAGCATCCGGCCATGACCTCCCAGGCCATCACGGACAGCCCCTCTTTGAAGGCGCCGCCATTCAGGCCCACCAGCTGCTCGGTGGACAGGTTGGTGAGGAGGAGCGAACCGGCGATGACGACGCCCCCGAGGCTGCGCCCGGCGAGGAAGTAGCCCTCCTCGGTCCGCGTGCCCTTGCCGCGGGTGAACCACCAGGTGGCGACCGCGACGAGTCCGGTGAAGAGGAAGAAAGTCAGTAGGGTCATGTCGTGGTGATCGAGTCTGGTGCCAGGTCCGAGGAGGTGGCGCCGGCGGAAGGGGTGGCGACGAACGGTGTGATGTCGTTGCCGAAACCCGACCGTGCCGCCGCGCGGAGATGGTCGAGGAAGGCGTCGGTGGCCCCTCTTTCAACGAGGTTTACCGTCGAGCCACCGAAACCGCCCCCCGTCATCCTCGCCCCGCCGAAGCCGCGTTCGGGGCCGAAGGCATTGGCGGCGTCGACGAGGCAGTCGAGTTCGGGACAGCTCACCTCGAAGTCATCGCGGAGGGAGCGGTGGCTGGCGGCCATGAGCTCGCCCAGGGCAGGCAGGTCCCCATCGCGCAGGGCATCGATGAAGGCTTCGACCCTGCCCATTTCGCCCACCGCGTGTCGCGCCCGCCGGTAGAGAACATCCCCCAGCGCCGCCTTCCCCCCCTCGACCGCGGCGGGGGCGGCGTCCCGCAGCGAGGGGACGCCGAGGATCCCGGTCGCCCGCTCGCAGTCCTCCCGCCTCGCCCGATACTGACCTGACCCGAGGCGGTGGTGCACTTTGGTGTCTGCGACGACGATGGCGATCCCCCCCGGGAGCGGCACGGGCTCGTACGTCTCATCGCGGCAGTCGATCCGCACCGCGTGCCCCGCCATCCCCCCGCCGATGGCGAGCTGGTCCATGATGCCGCAGGGCACGCCCGCGAACTGGTGCTCCGCCCGCTGGCAGAGCCTGGCCCTCTCCGCAACCCCCAGGGAAACACCGCTGAGCCTCTCTATCACAAGCGCCACTGCGGTACACAGGGCGGCGCTGCTGCTGAGCCCCGCACCGTGTGGTAGCGCTGAGAAGACCGCCGCGGCGAACGGCGGGGGGACGATCCCCTCTGCCTGGTAGGCGGCCAGGACGCCGGCGGGGTAGTTGAGCCAGGAGCGATCAGTACCCGTCTCGGGGTGGAGGGCATCGCGGGAGAGCGACAGCGGGACATCCCCGGTCTGGGAGTCCGACCAGAAACGGTAGCCGCGCCCTGCGCCAGGGCGCCCGGGGTCGGGGGCAGCGAGGATCTCGATGCCGACGTCGATCGCCATCGGGAGGACGATACCGCCGAGATAATCGATGTGATCACCGATCAGGTTGATGCGCCCGGGCGCTTTGGCGGCGACCGAGGGGGCGTCCAGGTAGAGATCTTGAAAGATTGATGTCTGTGCGGGGGGCTTCACGAATCCTGATCCGGTTCCCCAATGGAGGCCGACCGAGCCCCATGCGCAAGCTGCTGGACTTGAGGTGTCAGGCCGAGAACTGTAGAAACCGGAGCGCCCGCGCCCGCGGTTCGAGCCTGGGTGAAGTTCTTCCTTTTTGTGTCTCCACAGGCCATGATGCGGCGTAGGGTAGTTGGGGCGCTATGGCCAATACGAGCGAGAGACAGGCGAAACGGCTCTTCGAGCGCGTCGCCGACAGCAACTTCTTCAACCAGTACCGCGAGGCCTTCCAGGCCGCCACGGGCCTGCCGCTGATGCTGGTCGACGCCGAAGAGGAGAACTGGGTGCCCTGCCGTGGCGGCGCCAACGAGAGCCCGTTCTGTAAGGAGCTCAACGCCAAGAACCACGTCTGCGAGGCCTGCATCGCGGCGGCCAGGCAGCTGCGTGACGAACTGCCCTGCGCGGCGCCGAGCCGCAGCGTGACCTGCTTTGCCGGGCTGCGCGAGACCGCCGTGCCGGTCCGGTTGGGCAACGAGGATTTCGCCTTCCTCAAGACCGGCGAGGTGTTCGACAGCGCGCCCACCGCGACCGGCTTCGAGGGGGTGGTGGAGACCCTGAAGCCGCTCGGCTACACCGAGGAGAAACTCGCCAAACTGCGCCAGGCCTACTTTGCGACCCCGGCGGTCGAGGGGCCGCGCTACGAGGGGGTCGTGGCGCTGCTGGCCACCTTCTCCGAGCACCTCGAGCGGCAGGTCGAGGAGCTGCTGCTGGTCGAGGACAACAGCGAGCCCGAGTCGGTGCGCAAAGCCAGGGAATTCATCCAGGCCAACCTCAGGGAGCCGCTCCACCTGCCGGAGGTGGCCGCCCACGCCGGTGTGAGCCAGCACCATTTCTCCCGCCTGTTCAAGAGTTCGACCGGCCTGTCGTTCACCGGGTACGTCGCGCGTTGCCGGATCGAGCTGGCGAAGGCGGAGCTGCTCAAGCCGGACGCCAGGGTCACCGAGATCGCCTTCGACATCGGCTTCCAGTCGCTCTCGCAGTTCAACCGCAGCTTCAGCCGCATCGTCGGGGAGACGCCCACCCAGTACCGGATACGCAAGGGCGCCGGGGCGCAACGCGCGGGCTGAGCCGCCCGAGTCCCGCTGCGGTGCGCACGATTTGCGCACTCTTCCGCACCGCCTGCGTAGCCCCCCCCCGACC
>JANQMB010000218.1 GCA_028280355.1 Verrucomicrobiales bacterium | reverse complement strand
CCTCGGTGAGCGCGAGGTGGGTGCGCAGGCCCATGTTCCCCAGGTCGGTGGCGAGGAGCCTGGTGAGCAGCTTGCGCACGCGGTGCAGGTGGGCGAGGGCCTCGTCGTCCGCCCCGGCCTCTAACAAAATGTCGGCAGTACGCAGCAGCGCCGCGGCGGCATCGTTCTGCAGCGCGACGTTCTCGGGCGCCCCCTTCAGGAGCCTGCGGTTGCAGGCGGTCGCCTTCCGGTAATGCTCGAGCGCCGCCCCGCTCCGCCCGGCCGCCCGATGGGCGTCCCCGAGCGTGATCAGGGTCGCGCAGAGCTGCCGGTCGAGCGGCTGGTCCGCCCGGCGGCGGAACTCGGCGATGCTCCCCTCCAGGCTCGTGACCGCGGCCTCGGTCTGCCCGAGGAGCAGGTGTACCCCGCCCAACTTCTGCAGGGCGAGGGCGAGGTCGCGGTCCGCCTCGCCGGAGGAGGAGGCGGAGGCGTCGTCCCGGATCGCGCGGCGGGTGGAGACCACCTCCTCCAACAACCCTTTCGCCCTGCGGTGTTCGCCGCGCGCCAGGTGGACCTCCGCGATCCGCTCCAGCGACACCGACACGTCCCGCTGCCGCGAGGTCGACCCCGGCTCCGCCCCGAGCAAGGCCTCGCGGATCCCCAGCCCCTCCCGGTAGCGCTCGAGCGCCCCCGCGTGGTCGCCCTCGGCGAGGTGGACGTCGCCGCGGAAGTTGAGCATCGTCGAACGCTCGCGCTCGGTGGCCGGGCCGCTCTCGCCCTCCGGCAGGGCGGCGAAATACAGCTCCGCATCGCGGGAGACCTGGTCGAGAACGTCCAGCCTGCCGAGCGGTTCGAGGCGCTCGCGCAGGTCATACAGCAGCTGGTTGATGAGCCTCTCGGACAGCTGCTGGGCGTGGCGGGCGCGGTCGCGCTGGCGGCCGGCCTCCACCTGCGAGGCCTGCGCGTAGGCGCGCTCCTCCTCGGCGACGACCAGCGCCGCCCCGGTGGCGTCGCGCGCCATGTTCGCCTGCACCATGTGCCAACCGGCGAGGCCTGCGGCCAGCAGCCCGAAGACCATCAGCGTGGCGAAGATGAAATTCTTCCGCCGTTCGGCGGCGACCAGGAACCGGCGTTCGACCGCCGCGAAGGCGTCGACGACCTCACCCATGTCCGCGTAGCGCGCGCGCGCGCCCCCGCCGACCTCGAGGCAGCGCAGGATGACTTCGAAGCGCCCGCGCCGTCTCGCGTCCAGGCCGGCGGGGGCCTCCAGCGGACGCTCCCCCTCGATCATGTCTGCGAGTTCGCCCGGGGCCGGGAGTTGCCACGCCACCGCACCGGGGGGGGCGCTGCGCTGGTCGATCAGGGTCTGGTCGAGGGCGGGTGCGCCGACCGTGTGCAACTGGCCCCCGTGCACCCGGTCGCACAGGCCCTGCAACCTCGGGAGCTCGCCGGTGACCATCTGGTAGGCGGTGGCCCCGAAGCTGTAGACGTCCCAGTGCTCGGCCGGCCAGTCGGGCGAGCGGAGCTGCTCCGGGGAGGCGTAGAAGGCGGTGCCGAACGCGGTCCCCTCGCCGAGCTCGACCCGGCTCTGCCCGAAGTCGCACAGCACCGGCCGCGGCTCGTCGCCGGCGGTGAGCAAGATGTTGCTGGGTTTGACGTCGCAGTGTTTGACGCCCTTGCGGTGGAGGTAGGCGAGGGGGTCGGCCAGCTCCTCCACCAGCCGCCAGCGCTCGCCCCCCGAGAGCGTGCCGTCCGCCAGCGCCCGGCCCAGGGTGCGCCCGGACCAGCCCCCACCGGGCGCCCGGTCCGCCATCAGGCGCATCGAGACATACGGCGAGCCGTCGGCGGTGTGGCCGCTGTCGTAGAGGGTGACGATGCCCGGCGGCTCGTCGAGGGCGCGCAGCTTCTCATATTCGGTGCGCCAGCTCGCCTCGTGGATCCCGCCGGGCTTGAAGACCTTCACCGCGCGCGGGAGGTCGCCCTTGTAGAGACCGACCCAGACCGACCCGAACGCGCCGCTGCCGATGTGGGCGCCGGGCGGGAAGACGTAACCTGGGATCGAGATGGCGGGCTGCGACATGTCGGGACGCAGACAAACCTAAGGCCCCGGCAGGCGAAGGAAAGCGGCTGAACACTAGCTAAACAGACTTTTACAATCCCATTACAACCGGTGGCGCATAATCGGTTGAAGGCGGTTCGATAGTTTGCTCTGCTGCCATGTCGACCACATGGAAGACCACGCCCACCTCACCAAAACCAGGGGCCGCCGCCGCCCCCCCTCCCCCCTACCCCTACCTCTGGCGACGCTGCTGCTCGCGCTCGCCCCGGTGGCTCCGGGCGGTGCGCAGGAGGCGGCCCGGGACGTCGTGCCGCTGCTCTCGCTGCCCGACCACCGGGGGCCGCTCGCCGGGGGCGACCCCGCCATCCCGGCCATGGAGGGAGACGACGAGTTCGGCGAACTGCTGGTGATCGAGCGCTACTCGAACTGGCAGAACTGGTACTTCGGCTGGGACACCTCCGCCGTGTGGACCGACAACGTCGCCCTCTCGCCGGCCGACCCGGAGGAGGACACCTACTTGCTGAACGTGGCGACCCTGTCCTACCTCCCGGCGATCACCGGCAACCTGTTCGCCAACGCGGCGCTGCGCCAGGAGGTGTTGCGGTACGACGAAAACCCTGACCTCGACTTCGAGTACATGCAGGCCGACCTCGCCCTCATGTACGTCCCCCCCGCGAGCGGCGGTCGCCTGGACTTCCTCAAACAGGACATGGCGCTCACCGCCGGGTACGGTTACTACAGGGTCTCCGAGAACGATTTCGACGACGACCTCCTCACCGACCACCTCGCCCACGCCAGCGTGCAGAAGGTGCTGCGCCCCTCCGTCGGCCACGAGCTGACGCTCGGGGCGATCGCGGAGTTCAGCCTCGACGGCGACCCGCTGACCTCCTCGCGCCACGAGTACCGGTGGTACGCCGGCTACACGGTCGACTGGACGCGGCGCATCACCACCGGGCTGATGTATACCGGAGCCTACCACGACTACCGGGGGTCCGGGCGCGCCGACTGGAACCGGTACCTCGGCGGCAACCTGCGCATCACCCTGCTCGAGGGATTCAGCCGTGGGACGGCCTGGCGGCTGGCGCTCAACATCCACGCCAACTACTCCGACAACGACTCCAACGAGGCCGAGCTCGATTACCACAGCCTGTCGGTCGGCGGGGGCCTGGGCCTGCATATGAACTTCTGATGATGTCCGCCCCCAGCCCGCCGCGCCCATCCGCCAGCCATCGCCCCGCCGCGCTGCTGTCCGCCGCGGCCGCCCTGGTGCTGGCGGCGGGGCCTGCCGCCGGGGCGACGCTGGACTACAAGGAGAACCAGGTCGACGTGCTGCCCGCGGCGGGGGGCGGGACGACGTTGAAGACCGGGGACGGCTCCAGGGCGCAGCTGGAGGTCGGCCGGGGGGTGGTCCGCATGGGATCGAAGACCGAGACCTTCCTGCACCAGAACGGGGATCGGCTAGACCTGAAAAAGGGGGTGATGATGGTGAGCTCCGGGCGCAGGGGGCTGCGCCGCGACGCCGTGACCGTCGGCACCCCGGTCGCCGAGATCAACGCCAAGGCGACGATGCTGATCAACTACCAGCCCCTGAAGTACATCAAGATCTCCTGCATCGAGGGCACCGTGTCGGTGTCGCTCCGATCCCTCATGCGCGACTCGGTGAAGATCCGCGAGGGGCAGGTCTTGGTGATCCATTGCCTGGAGGACCGCGCGCCCAAGCTCATGGACATCGACCTGCGCCGGCTGCTGGGCACCTCCGCCCTGGTCGGCGGGCGCTTCCCGCGCGTGGGCAGGATCGACGGGCGCCGCACATCCCTCGCCCGCGGCCGCCGCGGTGGGGCGGGGCGGCCACCGCCGGACGGGAGGCCGCCACAGGACCGCGCCCGCCCGGGGGGCCGCAGGGCCCCTCAGACGGTCGCCCGGGGTCGCGACCGGCTGCCGCCCAGCCAGACCCCCTCCCGGAGATCTAGCCAATCGATGAAATCGATGGGGTCGGGTGGCGGGTCGCCTTCGAAATCCGGTGGCAGCCGCTCGGCCAGAGGCGGATCGATGGCGCCGCGCAGCGAACCACCGCGCCCGGGAGGGGGCGGCGGCCGCAAGTCGCCTCCGCCACCACCACCGCCCAAGCGCCACTAACCCCAACGTCCAGATGACCCGCCGCGCCCCCATCGGCAGCTTGTTCGCCCTGCCGGCGCTGGCGCTGGCGCTGGCGCTCATGTCATGCCAACCGCTGAGCCCTGAGGAGCGGATGCGCCGCATGGCTCCGGTCTTCGGCCAGCGGGACGTGACCTACGTCGCGGGGACCGATTCGGGGGCGCTCCCCATCGGCAGCGTCGTGTCGGTATCGGAGACACTCGGCGTCCACCGCCGGCTCGACGCCAGCGAGGCCGAGATCCTCCGCGAACTCGCACAGAGGCGCTACGACGACTTCGTCGTCGCCGAGATGCGGGCGCTGAAACCGGAGTTCGAACGCCAGAAACGCGCCGTCCGCAAGCGCACGGCGAGCCGGGTGGCGACCGCCCGCCGGCGCCCCCCCGCCGCTGCCGCGGCGCGCGAAGAACAGCTTCGCGACGAAGAGCAGGCGGCGCTGGCCGAGATCGACAAGCGGTGGCGCCGGTCCGCACTCATCCGCGTCGAGGAGAAGTACGGCAACGACCTGGCCATCCCGATCAAGTCGCGCGACCGCAAACCGGTGGTGGCGATCACCCGGGTCGAGGACGGCGAGGTCAAGCCGCCCGACCGGACCTTCGAGCTCGACCGAGGTGGTGGCGACGGGACGGTGCGCCACCGTGGCCGCGAGGCGACGGTGATCGGCGGGGAGGTCGAACTGGACGGCGCCCGCTAGCAGGTTGTTTCGATGGCATCCCCCACGTCACGGGGGGCAATGTGGGCGGCAAGATGCCGCCCCTCCTTGGGGCGCCTCCTGTCCATCGGAGGGGCGGCATCTTGCCGCCCATGGAACCCGACCGCCACCCCTAGTTGCCGGAGACCTGCCCACCCGTCTCCGCGCAGGTGGAAGCCTTGGCCGCCTCGGCCAACCGCTTCTCGATCGCCTTCGAAGCCGGCGTCACCGCTAGGCCGCCCAACCCCGTGCAGCAGATCTCGCGCGGCATGAGCTCGCCGACCTGACGCATCGCCTCGATCACCTCGTCCAGCGGCACCAGGTGCTGGTAGTCGGCGAGGGCCATGTTGGCGCTCGACAGGGCGTTCGATGCCGCGGTCACGTTCCTCCCCAGGCACGGCGCCTCCACCCGGTTCGCCAGGGTGTCGCAGGTCATCCCCAGAGAGTTCTGCAGCGCCATCGAGGCCGCCCCCATCTGCTGCTCGAAGCCCCCGCCTGCCAGCGACACGATCGCCGCCGCCGCCATGCTCGCGCCGGATCCACACTCGGCCATACAGCCGGCCTCTTCGGCGGCGAAGGTGGAATGCGCGGCGATGAACACGCCGACCATCCCCGCCGCCAACATCGCCTCCACCCGGTCTTCGACGCCCTTCCCCAGCGCGTCGGCGACGCCCAGCACCGCCCCCGGCAGGGCCCCGCAGGAGCCGGCGGTCGGCGCGGCGACGATGACCCCCAGCGAACTCTTCACCTCCATCATCGCCGTGACGTAGAGGATCACCCGGTTGAGGACATCGCCGGGCACGAGTTCGCCGGCCTCCATCTTCTTCTCGAAAGCCGGGGACTGCGAGGGCAAGATCCGGTCCGCGTATTCCGTCCCGCCGAGGCCGACGCCGATAGAGCGCTCCATCACGCCGATCAGCTCCGCCATCCGCTCGCGCACCTCGCCTTCGCCGATCCCACCCCGCTCGCCCTCGTAGCGGGCACCGAGTTCGCCGAGCGACATCGTGCCGCCCCCCGACTCCCGGTAGGCCTCCATCTCCGCCGCGGTCATGAAAGGGACGCTCAAGCCCCGGCGCGCCAGCACCGGCAACACCGGCTCCAGCACCCGCACCAGGGTCACGGAGGTGTTGCCACGCAGCTCGTCGAGCAGGCCGGCGTCAGGCATCGCTCGACCCTTGAGCTCGATCAGGGTGAAGCCGTCGCCGGCGGCGGTGACCACATCCTCGAAGTCGAACTCGCCTCGCAGCCACTCGGCGAGCCCCACGGCGTCCCCGCGGACGAACACCAGCGTCTCGAAATAGTCCCCCGCCATCTGCACTTTCGCCCCGTCGATCTCCTCGACCTCGATCATCCCCCCGCCGGTGGAGATCGCCGTCATGCGATGCTCGCCCCCGGCGCCGCGCAATGTCAGCCGGTAGGTGTTCGGGTGGGTCGCCCCGTATTCGATGTACCGGATCTGCACGTCGATCCCCGCCTCGACGATCTCCTCGCGGAACCGCGGCAGCCGCTCGTCGTCGGTGTCCCAGCCCATGAGCCCGCCGAACAGCCCGAGGTCGGACCCCTGGCAGTCATGCGTCGTCACGAGCGAACCGCCCGGATCGTAATCCACCACCACCTCGTCCAGCTCGCCGCCCATCAGGTCGCGCGCCATGCGCCCGATGCGCAGCGAGGCCGCGCTGTGCGAACTCGACGGCCCGCGCATCACCGGGCCGAGCACGTCGTTGAAGATGCTGGGGACAGACATGGCTAGCTGGGGCTCAGGACCCGCCTGGGGCGTCTGGGAGCCTAGCACAGTTCGCCCAGGGAATCGACACCGGCCACCACCCTCCAGCTACCGCCCCCGATCGGCCTACCCCCGACATGTCGCCCCCGCGCCCCCACCGCTTGACTCGCCGCGCCGGCGTCCTTATGACTCCCCACCTATGCCCTCGAAAGTCGATTGGCACGGCGTCTTCCCCGCCGTCCCCACCCAGTTCCACGACGATTTCAGCCTCGACCTCCCGTCGACCCAGAAGCACGTCGAGGCGCTGCTCGGCGAGGGGATCCACGGCCTGATCATGCTCGGCACCATCGGCGAGAACTGCTCGCTCTCCCTGGACGAGAAGGTCAAGGTGCTGGAGGCCACCAAGGAGGTCTGCGGGGACCAGGTGCCGCTGCTCAACGGCATCGCCGAGTTCACCACCGCCGGCGCCTGCGAGACCGCCAGGGCGGCGGCGGCGGCCGGCGTCGACGGCTTCATGCTCATGCCCGCCATGGTCTACAACGCCGACCGGCGCGAGACCGTGAACCACTTCCGGACGGTGGCGGCGGCCACCGACCTGCCGATCATGTGCTACAACAACCCGCCGGTGTACCGCGTCGATATCACCCCGGAGATGTTCGAGGACATGGCGGACGTCGAGACCATCGTCTGCATCAAGGAGGCCGCCGGCGACACCCGCCGCATCACCGACCTCTTCAACAAGCTGGGCGACCGATACATCATCTTCTCCGGGCTCGACGACGTCGCCCTGGAGAGCGTCATGCTGGGTTGCACCGGCTGGATCTCCGGGCTGGTCGACGCCTTCCCCAAAGAGAACCGCATGATGTGGGACGCCGCGGTGGCGGGCGACTGGAAACGCGGCCTGGAGATCTACCGCTGGTACATGCCGATGCTGCACTTCGACAGCCACCCGAAGCTGGTGCAGTACGTCAAGCTCGCCTGCGCCGAGATGGGCTACGGCACCGAGACCGTGCGCGCCCCGCGCCTGCCGCTGGTCGGCGAGGAGCGCGAGGCCGCCCTGGAGATCGTCCGCACCGCCGCCGCCACGCGGCCGACGTAAGATGGGCCCAGTGCCCCTTCGACGATCACCCGCACCTCAAGATCCCGCGTGACGATGTCGGCGTGCACCCGCGAGGCGGGGTTCGCGGATGGCTGATCGCGCGGCATGCGATGGATTCATGGGGCGCGAGGACAGGGTCGGGCAACGTGGCCCCTGCCCTTCACACCCACCCGCCAATATCGGCGATCGGCGAACTTCTATTGATTTGCGCAAGGATTGGCAAATACTGTTAGGGACGGCGACGGCGGGAGTGGATCTATCTGACGATTCGCTCCCGAAGCCGACTGCCATCCACCGATAGCCATGGACCCGTTCCCCCATGTCGCCCTCATCGTCGAGACGTCCAAACAGTACGGGCGCGAGCTGTTGCTAGGGGTCGGCCGCTACATCCAGTCGCACGGCCCGTGGTCGGTCTATTTCACCGAGCGCGGGGAATCGGACTTCGAACCCGACTGGATCCGCGACTGGCAGGGCGACGGCATCATCACGCGAAGCGTCTCGGCCGTGGCCTCGCGACTCGCCCAGGAGCGGGGCATCGCGGTGGTCAACCTGGGGTATTACCGCGAGCTCGACGCGAGCCTCGACATGCCCTGCATCAACTGCGACCACTCCGCCACCGGCCGGCTGGTCGCCGAACATTTCGTCAAACGTGGGTTCACCAATTTCGCCTTCTGCGACGCGAGGGACTGCAGCTGGTCGGCCGACCGCCGCGACGCGTTTATCGGGGCCTGCCGGGAGGCCGGCCATGAGGTCGAGGTGCTGGCCATCCCCCCCGGGTCGGAGGGGCACGGCGGCGACTGGGAGGAGGACCAGGCGCTGCTCTGTAGCTGGGTGGGGTCGTTGCCGAAACCCTGCGCGATCATGGCCGCATACGACCTGTTCGGCAGCCGCATCATCGACGCCTGCCGCCGCAACGGGACACGGGTGCCCGAGGAGGTCGCCGTGGTCGGGGTCGACAACGACCCCCTGTTCTGCTCGGTGTCCTGGCCGCCGCTGAGCAGCGTCGACCAGAACGTCGAGGAGATCGGCTTCCAGGCGGCCAGCCTGCTGGACTCCATGATGGCGGGCGACCCGCCACCGGATGGACCACAGCCGATCCTCGTCCCCCCGGGGGAGCTGGTGACGCGCACCTCGAGCGAGGTCTTCGCCTTCGACGATACCAACCTCGCCACCGCCCTCCAGTTCATCAGGGACCACGCCAGGCGCCCGATCACTGTCGACGAGGTGGCGCTGCGCGCCTCGCTGTCACGCCGCGAACTCGAGCGGCGGTTCAGCCGCCAGCTGGGCACCTCGCCCTATAAAACGATCCAACGCGAGCGGATCAAGCGCGTCGTGAAGTTGCTCACCTACACCGACTACACCCTGGAGCGGATCAGCGACACCCTCGGCTTCAGCGAGACTTCCAACATGGCGACCCTGTTCAAAAAGACCATGGGCACGAGCCCCGGACAGTTCCGCGAGAAGCATTCGATCAAGAAGTAGCCCCCGATACCGGAGGCTACCTGGACGACGTGAGGACGCGCCAAAACCTGTGTCAATTCGCGTCGCCAAGGAGAACGGGGCCGCCGGGGCAGCGCCTCTTCCGAAGCGGGGACGACGCCCGCGCGCAACCCGGGGAACCCGTCGCTCAACGCAACGCCGGCGACACCGGCTTTCCGTTGGTGGTGAGGATGTGGACCTGGTGCGCCCTGACCCGCGGGTCGATGTACTCCCAGACGACCTCCCTGTCCGGGGTGACCTCAAAGATCTTCGCCTTCCCGCCGTCGCCCTGCCCGAAGCTGCAGATCACGGTGTTGCCGTTGGGCAGGCGCTGGCCGCCACAGGGGTCGCGGAAACGGCCGTCGACGTCCCCGTTGTCACAACGCCAGGCGACCTTGCCGTCGGGGTCGAACTCGACCGTCTTGTCACCGTTGGTCAGGTTGACGAGCACGTTCTTGTTCGGCAACAGGATGGCCGTGAAGGGCCAGTTCCTGGCCTCGCGGCCGCCGAGCTCCTCGAGGTCGGTCGCGATCTCGCGCACCACCTCACCGGCCGGCGTGTACTCCTTCACCCGGAAGGCCAGCAGGTGGGGGACCAGGTAGTTGCCGCCCGGGAGCTTGCGCGCCATGCGGGTCTGCATGTGCCCGTTGTCGGTGTCGGGCTGCAGCGGGACCTCCACCTTGACCTCCCCGTCGCCGTCGACCTCCAGCAACCGCGGCAGCGGGCCGCGCTCGACGATCAGCGTGTTGCCGTTGGCGAGGCGGTTGCAGGTCCCGAGCTCCTTGTTGCGCGGGTCGAGCTTGTACGACCAGACGACCTCGTCGCCCCCCTTCTTGTACTCCCGCGCCTCGTTGCCGATGGTGAGCAAGATGTTGCCGTTCTCCAAGACCATGCCGTCGCGCCCGAAGCCGGGCACCTGCCAGACGACCTTGCTGTCCTCGTCGATGAGCGCGGTGAACTTGCCACAGACCAGGAAGGAATGGCGGATGCCGTCCTCGCTAACCTGCTTGCCCTCGGCATAGAGGGAGGCTGGCGAGAGGCAGAGGAGGGCGGACGCGGCATATCTGAACATGTTGTGCTTCATAGTTTGTTTTCCCAATTAGATACCAAAAACCCGTGGCCCCCTGCGGCTGGGGACCCGGCGCTAGGCGATGATCTCCGGGATGATCTCGCCGTGGACGTCGGTGAGCCGGACGTCGCGGCCGCCGAAGCGGTAGGTGAGCCTGGTGTGGTCGATGCCGAGCAGGTGCAACATGTTGGCGTGCAGGTCGTGCACCGTCAGCTTCTTGTCGACCACCCGGTACCCGTACTCGTCGGTGGCACCGTAGATCGTGCCGCCCTTCACCCCGCCGCCCGCCATCCACAGGCTGAAGCCCTGCGGGTTGTGGTCGCGGCCGTTGGTCCCCTGCGCGAACGGGGTGCGGCCGAACTCGCCGGAGAACACCAGGAGCGTCGAGTCGAGCAGGCCGCGCGCCTTGAGGTCGGTGATCAGGCCGGCGATCGGCTGGTCGACGGCCAGCGAGTTCTTCTCGTGCCCGGCCTTGAGGTTGCCGTGCTGGTCCCAGCGGTCGCCGTTGCCGGGGTTGATGGTCAGCTCGACGAAGCGCACGCCGCGCTCGACGAGGCGGCGGGCGAGCAGGCACTGGGTGCCGTACTTCCTGGTGTTGCCGTAGGGGGCGTCGAGACCGTAGAGCTTCTTGGTCAGCTCGCTCTCGCCGGAGATATCGGTGACCTCGGGCACCGCCATCTGCATGCGGTAGGCGAGTTCGTAGTTGCGGATGGCGGACTCGACCTCCGGGGCGTGGCCGAGGCGGCCGAGCAGGTCGCGGTCCACCTGCGCCAGGCGGTCGAGCTTCTTCCTCTGTGAGCCGGGGCGCTTGTCCCCCGGCTTCACGTTGCGCAAGATGGGGTTGGTCGGCTGCAGGATCGAACCCTGATGGTTGGCCGGCAAGAAGCCGCTGCTGAAGTTGACCATGCCGCCCGAGGGGACCTGGCCGCCGTGCAGGACGACGAAGCTCGGCAGGTTGGCGTTCTCGGTGCCGAGGCCATAGGAGGCCCAGGCGCCCATGCTCGGCCGCCCGAGCAGGGCGTGCCCGGAGTGCAGCGCGTAGTTGGCGTTCGGGTGGTTGGGGGAGAAGGCGGTCATCGAGCGCAGCACGCACAGCTCGTCGGCGTGCTTGGCGATGTGTGGGAACAGGCTGCTGATCGGGATGCCGCTCTGCCCGTGGCGCTTGAACTCCCAGGGGCTGGCGAGGATGTTGCCGTTGTTGTTGAAGACCGTGGCGTCGACTTTGAACTTCGGTTTCTGGCCGTTCTCCTTCGCCAGCAGCGGCTTGGGGTCGAAGGTGTCGACCTGCGACACCCCGCCGTCCATATAGAGGAAGATGACGCTGCGGGCCCTCGCCGGCGCGTGCGACGGCCTGGGGTCGAGCGGCCCCCGGGAGGAGAGGTCGGCGCCCGCCTCCCCCTGCATCAGGTCGGAGAAGGCCAGTGCGCCGAAGCCCATGGAGGCCTCGCGCAGCAGCCTGCGGCGGCTCATTAGAGGTGTGTTAGTAGACATAGATTAGCTCCTTGCGGTTGAGCATGGTGTGGCAGAAGTCCGTCCAGACGCCGAGGTGTCCGGCCGCGTCGGCGGCGGCGACGCCGTGCGCCTCGGCGAGCTCGGCGAACAGCCCCCGCGCCCACTCCAGCTCGGGGGGGGCCGCCGGGCGACCGAAGGCCCTCTGGTGCATGGTTTCCACCTGCCCCTCGAATCCCTTCGCCCCATTGGCGATCACCCGCTTCGCCCACGCTTCGGCCTGGCCGTGCACGAAAGGGTCGTTGAGCATCGCCAGCGACTGTGCAGGGACGTTGGTGACGTTGCGCCGCCCGAAGGTCTGCGAGGCGTTCGGCATGTCGAAGGCGACCAGGAGACCGGGCAGGTAGTTGCGGCGCAGCTCGAGGTAGACCGAGCGCCGCCGCCCTCCGTCTATCGGGCCACTCTGGCGCGGGCGCGAACGGCTGGCGTTGGTCTCGTGCAGGTTCACCGGCACGCCCGGCCCATACATCGCGATGTCGAGTTCGCCGCTGACCCAGAGGATCGTGTCGCGCACCGCCTCTGCGCCGAGCCGCCGCACCGGCACGTGTTGGAGGTAGAGGTTCTTCGGATCCTTTTCGAGCGACTCCGCGGAGGGTTCGCTCGCCATGCGGTAGGTGCTGGAGAGCGCCACCGCCCGGATCAGTTTCTTCACCGACCAGCCGGACTTCATGAAGCCGAGGGCGAGGTGGTCGAGCAGCTCGGGGTGGCTGGGCCCGTCGCCCATCTTCCCGAAGTCGTCGGTCGAGGCGACGATGCCGCGCCCGAACATGTGGTGCCAGACGCGGTTGACCATCACCCGCGCGGTGAGCGGGTTGTCGGCGGAAGCGATCTTCGCGGCCAGCTCGCGGCGGCCGCTGCCCTTCCCTTTGAAGGGCGAGCTGTCGAGCGCGTCCATGAAGTGGCGCGGGTTGGGCTCCCCGCTGATGTTCTTGTGCGAGCCGCGCACGAACACCGGCTGGTCGACCGGGTCGCCGTCCGCCATGCTGCGCACGTAGGTCGGCTTGGGCACCGCCGCCTGCAGCTCGCGCAGGCGCTCGACCTCCCGCTTCAAGCCCGGGGAGCCGCCGACCGTCGGGACGAACACCTTGGAGGCGAAGAGGGCCTCCAAGACCGCGGCCTGCTCCGGGCTGAGCTTCCCGGCCCGCCACGCCGCCGGCAGCGAGCGGAGCACCGACGCGGGCGAGGCGACCGGCGTCGCCTGCGGCCCCCCTGACCCGCCCAGATGGGCCTCGGCGATCACGGCATAGGCGCCGTCGGCGTGCTGCGGCTTGTGCTGCCCATTCGTGACGAAATCGAACTCGCCGCCGTTCTGGCTGACCTCGATGTAGGCCGTCTCGCCCTTCCACAGCCCGGTGCCGAACTGCACCCACTGCCAACCGTCCGAGTTGATGACCTTCGTCAGGCCGCCGGTCGTCGGCCCCTTGCCGACCAGTTCGTAGTTGCGGACATACAGCGAGACGCGGGCGTTCTTGCCCTTCACCCGGACGCGTACGCTCTCACCGTTCAGGGTGAAGTCCGGCGATCGGACAGAACCGCCGAAACGCGAGGAGAGGGCGCCGGCCGCCAGATACCCCCCCGCCAGGGTGTGCACCACCCCATCGCCGCCGTGGCTGGGGACGAAGTCGCCGGCCGGCAGCGGCCCCTTGCCGAAGGCCCGCCCGGAAAGGTGCCAGCCGCCGAGGTCGCCCGGCCTGATGCCGCCGACCCCCGCGGGGAAGGTCTCGACCTTGGCGCCGCCCGCCGCCTGCATCGCGGCGTCCTTTTTCCCCTTCACGACGCGTGCCAACAGCGCGGCGAGCTCGCCCCTGACCTTGCCTTTCTGGGCGGCGATCTCCGCCTGTGCCGCATCGAGACGGGCGGGGGGGTTGATGTTCGCATAGTCGAGGCGCGAGCCGGCGAGCACCCCGTACATCGAGTAGTAGTCCGCGGCGGTGATGGCGTCGAACTTGTGGTCGTGGCACCTCGCACAGGCGATGGTTTTGCCGAGGAAGGTTTTGCTCACGGTGTCGATCATGCTGTCGAACACCCGCGCCTGGTCCTCGTGGATATCGGGCGGCCCGTGGTGGCCGTCGGTGAGGTAGAAGAACCCGGGGCCGATCACCGACTCGTTGATGCCGGTCTCCGGGTCGGTGCGCGGCTGCTCGATGAGGTCGCCGGCGATGGCCTCGTAGACGAACTGGTTGTAGGGCACGTCGTCGTTGAACGACCGGATCAGGTAGTCCCGGTAGCGGTAGACGAACGGCATCGTGTAGTCGTTCTCGAAGGCCTTGGTCTCCGCGTAGCGGACGAGGTCCATCCAGTGCCTCGCCCAGTGCTCCCCGAAGCGGGGCGAGGCGAGCAGGCGGTCGACCACCTTGGCGTGCGCGTCGGGCGACCCGTCGGCGAGGAAGGCCGCCACGCCGGCGGGCTCGGGGGGGAGGCCGGTGAGGTCGAAGGTGACCCGGCGGATCCAGGCGCGGCGCCCCGCCTCGGGGGCGGGGGTCATCCCCTGCCCCTCCAGCCCGGCGCGCACGAACAGATCGATGCTGTTGCGCGCCCATTCCGCATCGCCCGGCTCGGGGAGCTTGACCTTGCGCAGGGGTTGCAGGGACCACCAGCTCTTGCGCTCCTCGAGGTCGAACTCTTCGATGTTGGCCTTGCCCTCCGGCTTCGGCCGCGGGTCCACCGCACCGGCGGCGATCCACTCCTCGAGGATCTTGATGTCGGACGGCGGCAGGGCCGACTTGGGGGGCATCGCCTCGAACTTGGAGTTGCGGCGCACCGCTTTGATCAGCGGGCTGGCATCCGGGTCGCCGGGGACGATCGCCGGCCGCTTGGATTCACCGCCCCTCTTCCAGCCCCAAGCGCTGTCGAGGAGCAGCCCGCCGCGAACCTTTTCGGACTCGACCGAATGGCATTCGTAGCAGTTTTCGACCAACAGCGGGCGCACCTTGGACTCGAAGAACTCGAGGCTGGCAGACGAAGGTGCCGCACCGGTCGCCCCGGCAAAGGCGACCGAAGCCACGATCATAGCAATTCGATGGCCGACCAGCAGGGCCAGCGGGTTCTCTCGGGGGGAACGCATAACCAAAGACTTGGCGCGAGATGTAAATCTCACACCTGAAGATACCCTAATTCATGCCACTTCCGACTACCGGCAATGTGAATTTGCGACAACCGACTTATGAAGTTGCGCGAACCGTTCCGCCGCCGGACGCCCACGCCTCCGAACCGTGGGGAGAAGCAGGGGGCACGGCACAAGCCTCAAGATGTCTACCTCGCGTTGGGGACGACCCACTCAGCAGACCCAGGGCACCCGACGGCGACCGGCGCCACCATCCCGACGGGAGGTGCCCCGCCACCCCGGCCGGTGATGGCGTCTAGATGGCCAAAGCCGCCGCGACTCAGGCCTCGTCCTGAAGCGAGCGATAGAGGTCGAACGCCTCGTCCGGGGACATGCCCCCATGGACGACCCCCCGCACGGCCTTCATCATCGGCACTGGCGCCGCGCTCTGGAAGATGTTGCGCCCCATGTCCACCCCGCTCGCCCCCTGTCGGCAGGCGTCGTAGGCCATCTGGAGCGCGTCGCGCTCGGGGCGCTTCTTGCCACCGGCGATCACGATCGGTACCGGGCAACAGCTGGTGATCGTCTCGAACTCCTCCTCGGTGTGGTAGCACTTGATGATGTGCGCCCCGAGCTCCGCCATGATCCGCGTCGCCATCCGGAAATACTTCGGCGTCCGCTCCATCGAGCGGCCGACGGCGACCACCCCCATGACGGCGATACCGTAGCGGTTGGCCGCGTCGATCGTCCTCGTCAGGTTTTGTAGCGAGCGCCGCTCGTGCTGGCCGCCGATGAACACCTGGACCGCGAGCACCGAGGCGTTGAGGCGGATGGCCTCCTCGATGTCGACGGCGGTGTCTTCGAACGACAGCGGCTCGTAGCCGGGCCGGGCCAGCCGGGCGGGTTTGCCGTCGAGCTCACCCTCCCACTCGTCCATCGGGCTGACCATCGAGGTCCCCCCCGAGGCGCGCAGGGCGATCGCCTTGCCGGTCGACGCCGGGATGATCGAGCGCTGGATCCCGCGGGTCAGCATGAGGCAATCACAGTGCGGCTCGAGCGGCAGGATCGTCTGGTCGACGCGCTCCAGGCCGGTGGTCGGCCCCATGAAGTAGCCGTGGTCGAAGGCCAGCATGATCGTCCGCCCGGTCTCGGGGTTGAAGACGCGCGACAGCCGGTTCTTCAGCCCCCAGTCATACTGGTGGGACCCCTTGAGGAAGAAGCCCGGCGGCTCCTGGGGGGTGTCGGTGTAAAACTCCTTGTCTCCCTGTGTTCCGTCGAGGTCAGCCATTGTCTTGGAGGGTCAGGTCTAGTGTATCTGTGATCTGTTAGTCGGCCGGGGCAGCCGCGGCGACGAAGTCCGCCATCGCCCGCAAGATGATCGCGACCGAACACGCCCCCGCATCCGGGTGCCCGAGCGAACGCTCGCCGAGCGTCTTGGCGCGGCCGATGGTGGCGACCATGTCACGGGAGGCGTCGCGGCCCGCCTCGGCGGCCGCCGCGACCTCCGGGAGCACCTCCCCGAGCGGTCGCCCGGCGAGCTCCACCGCCCTCTCGCCCGCCGGGAGCAGCGCGTCGAGCATCGTCTTGTCGCCCGCCCCCGCCCCGCCGCGGGCCATGATCGCCTCGGCGGCCGCGGAGAGGCAGAGGGATAGCTCCCCCGCCCCGAACCCACCGGTGTGCCCCTCGAGCGCCTTCCCCCCGGCGCGGAACAAGGAACCGAACACGACGCCGGAGGCGCCCCCCATCGAACGCATCAGAGCGTTCCCCGTCACGGTGAATAGTTCGCCGACCCCCGAGTCAGCGGCGGCTTCCGAGAGCGCCTCCTTCGCGGCGACCATCCCCCGCTGCATCCCGAGCCCGTGATCGCCGTCACCCAGTTTCCGGTCGGCCTCGGACAGTTCCGGCTCCGCCGCGATGACCCGGTCGGCGACCTCGAAGAGCATCGCCTTCAGCTGCGCGGCATCGAGCCCTACATGCGGTGTTTCCATGATGAAAGAACCTAGGGGACGATTTCCAGTTGGCCATATGCCGGCCGGCATATTTTGTATCGAATCCGGCAAATTTGGGATCTATAGACCAACCCGGGAACCGCGCCCATCTGGCGTCGGATTGTAGGTATTTTCAGCTGTCCCCTCACTATCTGAGGCCTTACGATTTGTGTCGGATACGGCAGCAACGGGCTCGCTCCTCGACCCGTCCGGCCAGTATACCCCAGCAGCCTAGCCGATGGCACGAGAGTTTATCAGCCTTGTTCCTGAGGGGTCACCCCACCGCGTGCGCGGCGAGCGGCGCGTCATGCTGCGCAACGTCAACCTGCAGATCCTCACCACGCGGCTGATCGAGTTGGAGTCGTGGGTTCTGGTTGGCCTGAACGATCCGTTCTGGCGGCTCTATCTCCCCGTCGCCGGCCGGGCGACCGTCCGGGTCGAGGTCGAGTCGGGGCACGTGGAATGCCGGCTGCGACCCGGCGGGGCCTATCTCCTCCCGCCGCGTACGACGATCCGCGCCGCCAACCGCGGCCCCTTCTCCAAATGGTATGTCCACTTCGTCCTCGGCCCGGGCGGCGACCGGGCGACGCCGGGCATCTTCCCGATCGAACTGAGCGAGACGATGCGGGCGACACTGGCCGAACTACCGGCCCTCGCCGGCGCCCCGTTCCCCTGGAGGTCCGCGTCGCTGGTGGGGGAGGCGCTGCAACAGTTGCCACACGAGGTCTGGACGAAGCGGCAGGTCGACCCCCGCGTCGAGGCGGCCATGGACTTCATGCACGCCAACCTGAAACGGAAGCTCACAGCCGAGACGATCGCCAGGAACGCCGGCCTCAGCACCCGCAACCTCAGCCACCTCTTCCGGCGACACGTCCGCAGTTCCCCGATGCGGGTGCTGCTCGACTTCCGGCTCGACGAAGCCTGCCGGCTGCTGCGGCACGGCGACGAGTCGATCGAGCAAGTCGCGGAAGAGTGCGGCTTCGCCAACCGCTACTACTTCAGCCGGATGCTGAAACGACGCCGCGGAACCTCACCGGCGGCCTATCGGCGCGCCGAGGTATAGGATCCTCTCGACTAGGGCGTGTTCACGCAAAAGGCGGGGGTGCCGAGGGGGGTAGCGACGAGCGTGAGCAAGTCGACGGGGGCGGACTCCCCTCTTACGATCCGGCTCACCACAAAGATGCCCAAACACGATTTGCGTGAACACGCCCCAGACAAACGCAGGGATGTCACCCCTTTCGTGAACCTCGATGGAGTTGATTTTAAAAACGGTTTTAATCGGTTTAAATGTTGATAAACAATTTAAAACCGTTTAAATACTGATTAAAATGAAAGCACTGGAGGAACTGGGGCGCCGCGTCCGCCGCGAGAGAATCGCGCAGGGGCTCAAGCAGAAAGAGCTGTCGGCGAAGGCGGCGGTGAGTGCCGACGCGCTCTCCTCGCTGGAGAACGGCCGCCCTGTCACCACCCAGACCTTGGCCAAGGTCCTGTGGGCGCTAGGACACGGGGAAGCGTTGGAGAACCTTCTGCCGCCAGCGGTGGTCAGCCCGATCGACTTGCAGAAGCTGCAGGGGAAGCAGCGCCAGAGGGTTCGCTAGATGGCCCAGTTGCTCGCAGACGTCCTCTACGGGGAGGCCAAGGTGGGCGTCGTCTACTGGGACGCCCCGAGGGGCGTGGCGGTGTTCGAATACACGCCGGAGTTCGTGGGCACCGGGGTCGAGCTCGCCCCCCTCAAGATGCCGCTGCGCGCGGCCCCCTACCAGTTCCCCAACACCCACGAGTCCTATGCGGGGCTGCCCGGGATGCTGGCGGACTGCCTGCCGGACACCTATGGCAACGCGCTCATCGACGACTGGCTGCGACAGCAGGGCCGCCGGCCGGCCGAGTTCTCCCCCGTCGAGCGGCTCTGCTACCTCGGCGGGCGCGGTATGGGGGCCCTGGAGTTCCGGCCGGCCCTGCGCGGGAGGTCGTCCAGGGCGGAGCGGGTGGAGGTGGACCAGCTGGTCGAACTGGCGTCGCGGGCACTGGCGAGAAAGGAGGGCCTGTCGGCGGCGTTCGACAGCGAGGAGGACTTGAACGAGATCCTGCGCGTCGGGACCTCGGCCGGCGGCGCGCGCGCCAAGGCGGTGGTTGCCTGGAACCGCGAGACCAACGAGGTGCGTTCCGGCCAGGCCGGCGCCCCGGACGGCTTCGAACACTGGATCCTGAAGTTCGACGGCGTGGGCTCGGCCTTCGACGGCGTGCGCGACCCGCAGGGGTACGGGCGGATCGAGTACGCCTACCACCTCATGGCCGCACGCGCCGGGATCGCGATGTCCGAATGCCGCCTGTTCGAGGAGGGCGGCCGCGCCCACTTCATGACCCGCCGCTTCGACCGCCCGGAGGGGGGCGGCAAGGTCCACTACGCCTCGCTGTTCGGCCTCGCCCACATGGCCTACGCGACCCCCGGGGACCACGGCCATTCCTACGAGGACTACTTCGACGTCCTCGCGCAACTGGACCTCGACCCGGGGTGGAAGATCGAAGCCTTCCGGCGGATGGCCTTCAACGTCCTCGCCTGCAACCGCGACGACCACTCCAAGAACTTCGGTTTCCTCTTCGACGCCGACGGGGGCTGGGGGCTCGCCCCCGCGTTCGACGTCACCTATGCCTCCAACCCTGCGCCTGGGAAGTGGACGGCGACCCAGCAGATGTCGGTCTGCGGCAAACGCCGGGACATCACGGTCGCCGACCTCCTGGAGACCGGGGGGCGCTGTCTGGTCGCCACCCGGCCGAAGCTCCAGTCGGCGGTCGACGAGGTGGCGTCAGCGCTCGCCGGCTGGTCCGGTTTCGCGGAGCAGGCCGGCGTCGGCGAGCGGCAGATGGAGATGGTCGCCAAGGCGGTCCGCGCGACGGGGTGACACCTCGCCCCCCGGAGCCGGCCGCCTGCCGCCCGCCGCGAGGAGGCCGGCGGTGAGCGCGACCGTGACCACCGAGCTGAGCGGCATCAGGACGGCCGCCAGGAGCGGGTTCATGCCACCCGCCAGGGCGACCCCGGCGGCGCAGAGGTTGTAGGTCAGGGCGAAGGCGACCACCGAACGGATCGCCAGACGCCGCCGGCGGGCGATCGCGATCACCTCCCCCAGCCAGCCGAGGCTGCGCCCGAGGAAATAGAGGTCGGCCTTTCCCTGCAACAGACCGAAGTCGTCGACCGGGGTGGCGGTGCAGTGGGCGGCGTCGAAAGCCAGGCTGTCGTTCGCCCCGTCCCCAACGAACAACGTGTCGCGGCGATCCAGCCGCGCGACCCGCCCCGCCTTCTCGTCCGGTGACATCCTCGCCCCCCACCGCCCCTCCGTCATCCCCAGCTGGTGGGCGACGGCGCGCACCTTGTCCGCGCGGTCGCCGCTCATCAGGAAGACCTCGACCCCCATCTTCCCTAACATCGCCACCTCCGCCGCGGCGCTCGGGCGCAGGCTGTCCGCGAAAGTGAAACGGGCCTCGACCTGCCCGTCCCTTGTGAACAGGGCATCCGAACCCGCGTCCGGGTCCCGCTCCAGGGACCAGAGGACGCCGCCGACCCGCGCGCGGACGCCGACGCCGACCTCCTCGGTGACCTCGATGTCGCCCGCCCCCCGGACGGCGCCGAGCGCGGCGACCTCCCCGAAGAGCGCGCGGCTCACCGGGTGAGGGCTGGCGGAGGTGATGGCGGACAGGGCGGCGAGGGCATCGGCGCCGAGCGAATCGAGGTCGCCACGGTCGACCAGGACGGGGCGCCCGAGGGTGAGGGTCCCCGTCTTGTCGAAGATCACCTTTCGGGTGCGGGCCAGGCGCCCCCAGAAGCCGCGGCGTTGTGGGTAGGCGCCAGACCGCGCGGCGCGGGCGGACGCGATGCGGTCGGCCAGCGGCAGGGCGACCCCCAAGGCACAGGGGCAGGAGACCACGAACAGCGAGATGGCGACCTGTAGCGCCCGCCCCACATCCCCGGTGCGGGCGAACCACCATACCGCGGCAGACAGGCCGACGATGATGACCAGGCCGATGTATCCCGCGATCAACCCCCGCAGCCCGCGATCCTGCATCTCCCCCGGTGCCGGTTGGTGGACCAGTCGCTGTAGCACGCTCCCCGCCCAGGCTTCGCGCGCGACCAGGGAGGTCTCCCCCTCCCCGAGATAGACCGATCCGGACGGGGCGATGCCACCGGCGGGGATCGCCTGGTCGTCCGCCTCGCCGCTGATCCAGGCCATCCCAAACCGGGACTCCTCCACCACGGTGCTGGCGACCGGCACCAGCTCGCCGGCCCGCAGGCGGTACGCGCCGCCGGGCTCGAGCTGCTCCAGCGGGCGCGCCGGTGCACCGTCGGCGGGGCGGAACGTGTCGGGGTGCCCGTAGCGCTCCGCGAGGCGGTTGCGATTCCGCGCCAGGCTGCGCTCCTGAAGCCACCTGCCCCCGAGCATCAGGAAGACGAACACGGCGACGAAGTCGAAATAGAGCAGCGGCTCATATCCCGCGACCCAACCGAACAGCGACCCGCCGAAGGCGAGCGTCACCCCAAGCGCGATCGGCAGGTCGATGTGGACCATCCCGTGGCGGAGCGCGCGGACCGAACGCGCGATGAAATAGGAGCCGCCGAGCAGCATGGCCAGCGCCGCCGAGACGGCGGCGACCATCTCGAAGACCCCGGCCAGCGAGAACTCCGGGGGCATACCGAGGTAGCGCGGCAGCGTGAAGGCCATCGCGTTCATCGCGAAGGCCGCACACAGGCCGAGCCTCTGACCCAACCCCGCCGCGCCATCGCCCTGCTCCCCCGGGGGGCCGAATTCGTATCCGAAGCCCTGCAACCTGCGGACCGCATCGACGACCGAGCAGCCCCCCTTCCTCCAGCTGAGGACGGCGCGCCCCTGTGCCGCATCCGTGTGCATCGCGATCGCCCCGGGCTCGCGGGCGAACACGCTCTCGAGCAACCACACGCACGCGGCGCAGGAGATCCCGGTGACCGACAGCTCCAGGCGGGCGGGGTTCCCCTCCTCCTCCGCCGCCTCCGCCCCAGCGACCATGTCCTCCAGCCAGGCGTAGTCGCGCACCTCGAACGCCAGCGATTCGACCGGGCGGGTCTGCGCCCGCCCCTTGATGTCGTAGAACTGGTCCAGCCCCCCCTCCCGGATCATCCGGTAGACATAGCGACACCCGGCACAGCAGAAACGGGTGTCCCCACCCGCCTTCCGGGGGAACGGCGTGGCGCAGTGTTCGCAGCGGAGTTCGGCGTGCCTGCTCATGGCGGCGGGGCGGAGGACAGCGATCCCCGATCCGGCGTATCGGGGCAGAGGGGGCAGTGCGGGTCGGCCGCCGTCGGCGGTGACCCGACAGAGACCCGCAGCACGATGGCGGCGGCGGCGAGCAACGCGACCGCCCGGCGGATACCGGTGATCGCACCGGGGCCGAAGCGGGCGGCCAGCAGGCGGAAGGCGCCACTCGCCAGCAACAGCAGCGGGACGGTGCCGAGCGCGAAGGCGGCGGTGAACTCGGCGCCCGCGGCGGCAGAGCCGCTCAGCAAGGCGAGACCAAACACGACATAGAGCGGCGCGCAGGGCAGCAGCGGCGTGGCGACCCCTAACAAGGCACCACCAACGGCGGGGCTCCGCCGGCCGAGCGCGAGCCGCACGCGGAAGGCGAAGCCCGCGACGCGCCTCGGCTGGGGGACCCTCTTCTCGAGGCCGAACGCGATGGCGACCAGCGCGACCGCGAGCGCCCAGGGGAGGAGCCTGGCCGGCGCCGAGGAGAAGGCCTCCAAGGGCGCGCGCCCGAGCCAGCCCGCGAGCGCGCCGACCGCCGCGTAGGACGCGACCCGGCCGGCGTGGTAGCCGCCCGTCCCGAGCGCGCGTGACCAGCGGGTGGGCGCACCCCCGCCCGAGCCAGCCAGGCAAGCTAGCGGGCCGCACATACCGGCGCAGTGCACGCCCGTCGCCAGGCCCGCGGCGAAGGCACCGGCGGTGGTGTTGATGGTGGCGGCCTCGATCACTCGTTGACCTCGATCTGGGGGTTCGGGTTGTCTCTCGCGATGGCGAACAGCGTGCCCCACGCGGCGATGACGGCGACGAAGGCCATCACCACCCAGAGCCAGAACAGGTCGCGCGTTTTTTTCTCAGTCATGGTGTCGTCTCTTCGGCCTCCGCGGCACGATCGGCGGCATCCTCAGCGAGCAGGCGCGCCTCGGGGCCGACGAACTTGAGCCGGCGCACCAGCACGGTGCCACCCGGCTCCGCACGCGCGTGCAGCTCGAACTCGGCCGGGCCCGCGTAGACCGCCCGGGGGATGATGACGGTGACCGGGCGCTCGACCGAACCGAGCGGCGGCACTTTGACCGGCTCCTCGAGGCCGCCGCCGATCGCGCCCTCCGGAGCCCCCGAGAGCTCGAGGGTGAACGTGGTCTCGACCGGCCGCTTGGTGAACAGGCGCAACTTGAACTGGTTGCGCACCGCGTCGTCGGTGACGAAGTAGGGTATCCCAGACATGCGCGTGGTGGTCATCTCCACGTCGTGGACGCGGGTCAGCGCGAAGGCGAGCACGCCACCGCCGAGCAGCATCAGCGCGGTGTACAGCAGGATGCGCGGCCGCACGTAGCGGCGCTTTTTGCCGTCGAGGCCGTTCATCGAGTCATAGCGCACCAGCCCGCGCCGGCGCCCCACCTTGTCCATGATGTCGTCGCAGGCGTCGATGCAGGCCGCGCAGCCGATGCACTCGAGCTGCAGGCCGTTGCGGATGTCGATCCCGGTCGGGCAGACCTGCACGCAGCGCCGGCAGTCGACGCAATCCCCGGCATCGGGGTCTGCCGCCTTGCCCCGCGGCTCGCCGCGCCTGCTGTCGTATCCGATCACGACGGTGTCGTCGTCGGTCAGCGCGCTCTGGATGCGGCCGTAGGGGCAGAGGATGATGCAGAACTGCTCGCGGAACCAGGCGAAGCAGAAGTAGAGCACGCCGGTGAGGAAGGCGACGGCCGCGAAGGATTTCAGGTGCGCCGCCGGCGACTGTCGCATGTATCCGTAGAGGCCTTTGATGCTGACGAAATAGGAGAGGAAAACGTGTGCGATGAGCGCGGCGCACAGAATGTAGAGCGCGTGCTTCAGCAGGCGCCTGGCGATCTTCCCCCCCGTCCAGGGCGCCCCCTCGAGCTTCCGCCGCGCCGGGGCATCACCGTCGATCCACCGCTCGATACGCCGGAAGACGTGCTCGAGGAAAACCGTGTAGGGGCACGCCCAGCCGCACCAGAGGCGCCCGAACAGGGAGGTGATGTAGAACAGGGCGAAGCCCGCGCCGCTGACGAGGAAGAAGGCGAGCCAGAAGTCGTGGGTGAGGAAGGTGAAGCCGAAGACATGGAAGCGCCCCTCCGCGAGGTTGAAGAACAGCGCCGGCTGGCCGCGGACGGGGATCCACGGCAGCGCGACATAGACCGCGATCAGCAGCAGGCCGAATATCCTCCGCAGGAAGGTGAACCGCCCGGCGACGTCGGCCGGGTGGACGGCGACATGCGACCCATCCTCCCCGATGGTGGTGACGGAGACGAGGTTGGGCAGCGTCTTGGGCATAGCGGACGACGGGCGGCCTCCGGGCGGCCTCCCTGAATACCGAACCCTACCTGATAGGCGGGGTCTTGCCGCGCCATCCGTGCGAAAGGGTGGGCAAATCGTGCGCGGCCGGGAGGGGGGCCTCTGCCTGGAACTGGGGGCATAGGATGCGCAATCATCCGCACCCGATGCGGGGCGGCGGCCTTTTGGGGGCGTAGTTTTGGGGTGGAGCCGAGCGCTCCCCCCAGCGCCCGACCCCGCCAGAAGGTGGGGATCGGCCGGGGGATCAGACCAACAACCAGACCTGGACCAACAACCACCATGACAACACCAAAGCCCCTAAGGACCGCCTTGCTCGCCAGCCTGGCTGCTGGCGGTATCGCCGCAGGCGGAGATACCCAGCCACCCCCGCCACTCTCCGACGAGAGCGTCTCCCTGTTCGATCGCGCGATCCGGCCGATCACCAGCCCGACGCTGTTCGACCTGCCCGTCCCGCGGTCGCAGGTCCACCCGCTGTTCATGTACCAGTCGCTGCCCAACAGTGTGCGCACAGTGCTCGGCGACCTTCCGGTCGGCGGCGATCTACAAGTCTACGCCCTCCAGCTCGAACTGGCCTTGGGCGAACGCTTCTCGCTCGTCGCCGCGAAGGACGGCTACATCAACCTCTCGCCCGACGCGACGCTCGCCGACGCAGACGGTTGGGCGAACCTGTCAGCCGGCTTCAAATACGCGTTCCTATACCGGCCTGAAACCGGGCTCGCAGCGGCGGTCAACCTCCAGGTCGAGGTGCCGACGGGCAACACTGACGTCATGCAGGGCAGCGGCGACGGCGTCGCCATCCCCTCGCTCTCGTTCCTCAAGGTGTGGCAGCGCTGGCAGCTGGCGGAGAACCTGGGGCTCCGGATCCCGTTCGACAGCGGTGCCGAGAGCACCATGTTGCACTACAACGTCCACGTAAGCTACGCGCTCACCGACCGCCTGTTTCCCCTGATCGAGGCCAGTTACTTCCGGGTGCTCGACGAGGGTGATGGCGGGCGCCGTTTCAATAGACATGTGGGGGGCCTGGTCCCTGGGGTCGCGGCCTTCGAGGGCGGCGACCTCGTGAACTTGGGGGCTTCGAACGCGAATCTCGCGCGAGACCTCGTCACGATGGGGGTCGGCTTCCGCTACCGGCTCACCGACGGGATCGACCTCGGCGTGGCCTACGAGTTCCCGCTCACCGACGAGAAGGAAAACTTGATGGAGTCGCGCCTGACCGTGGACGCGACGATCCGCTTCTGAGAGGCGGGTTCCGGGAAGTTCAAGGTCGACCCTTGAGATGTTAGGGGGCGTCTCCCGCGAGGGGGGCGCCCTCTCTTCCCCGGAGCTGGAAGCGGGGCTGGGCGCCACACCCCCGGCACGCCGGCGGCCGCTTGAGAACTTTTACGCAGCGGCGGGCGTGTTGCCGGCCGGGCGTCGAAACCGCAGCGACATCAGCCATGGCAGGACGAGAAAGATGAACAGCGCGGCGATGTGGAAGCGGAAGTTGAGCCCTGTCATGGTGCGGACGAGGACGTGGAACGCGATCAAGGCCGCGCCGTAGAGGGCTGCCCAGCGGCGGCCGAGCAGCGCCAGCACGGCGAACAGTTCGAGGGCGAGCCCGCAGGTGAGCAGCACGCGACAGAGCGCCGGCGACTCGAGGAACAGGCGTTGGGCGAACGCTGAAGTCGACCCCCAGAAGCCGCTGACGGCTTCGGGCTGGAGCGTGTTGTAGAACTCCATGCGGATGTTCTTCACCATCTGGATGGGGAAGTTGGCCGAATCGGAGATCCAGCCGATCCCAGAGCGGAGCAGCTTGGTGAGGGCGGTGACCGTGTAGGCGGCGACGATCGCCTGTTGCGCCGCGAACACCGACCAGCGCTCCCGCTGCGCGCGATCCGGATGGCGCTGCGGAAACGCCGCCGCCCAGAGGTGGTAGAGGAACTGTGCGAGCAGGATCAGCGAGATGATCTGCTGGCTGTGCTGGGTGGAGCCCTGGGAGTTGTCGAGCGTGCCGGGGAGGACGGTGGCGGCGAGCATCAGGCCTGTCGCGAGCGGCGCCCAGAAACCGCTGACGTAGAGCAACAGCACGGGGACGAGGGCCGCCTTCACCGCCGGGAGCACCCCGGGGTCGGACAGGAAGGTGAGGTCGAACAGGCGGGCGATGCCCACCGGGTGAGGCTGGCTCTCCAACCCCATCCCCCCGGGGACCGTGTGCCAGACCAACAGGGCGAAGGACGCCCGGATGAGAGCCGACGCCGGCCGCCCGATCTCGGGCGGGGCAAACCAGGGACATGTCGCGCTGCTCATGGCACGGCGAACTCGGCGATCGACAGCGGCTCGGACTCGACGACGCGGCCGCGGTCGATGGTGATATCGACCTGGTAGAGACGCAGCGGCGAAGCCGCGCGCAATGCCGGCAGCGCACCGTCCGGCGCGGCGCCGACGAGCCACGCGAGCGTCTCACCGCCGGGCGCCCGGCGTTGTTCGGCGGTGAGGTCGCGCTTGCGCGGGGCGCTACCCGTCTGCCTCCGCACCTCCGCGCGGACGGCCTGCAGGCCGTTGTTGTAGACCTTCTTGATCCTGCCCGTGCGCAAGCCGGTGAGGTTCTGGATCGCGATCGGCTCCCCCTCGGCATCGCCGATCCACACGTAGTAGCTCTGGTCAGAGAAATCCGAGTACATCGGGTAGTGGGTGAACGGGAAGTTCTCTTTCAGGGCGAGGCAGAGCGCGGTGAGCGCGACGAAGATGCCGAGGGGCGCGACCTTCCCTAGAAGTCGGCGAGACATCGTTCAGGCGGACGACGCGGCGGGTTCAGGCGCGGTGCCGCCCACGCCCGGCAGACGGCCAGAGGCGCGCGCGGTCCAGTAGGGGACGTTGATCAAGAAGATCGCCAACAGCATCTCGTTGAAGTGGAAATGGATCGTCATCAGCGCCGCGATGCACCGGTGGAAGCCGATCAGACCGAGCCCGACCCCCAGCGCCCAGAGGCGCCCGCGGAGCGCCAGGAAGGCGAAGAACTCAAGGGCCACGCCGGCACCGAGGAACAGCCGGCTCAGGTTGGGGTGGGCGAGCACGAGCCGCGCGGCCGGGACGTCCCCAGGTCCGGGCGGTTCGAGCGCGGCGTGGTAGCGGTCGCGCTCGGCCTTCACCACGTGTAGGCCGACGTAGTGGCTCTTGGCGAACCAGAGCCCGTCGGACCGGTCGACCTTCGAGAACACGGAGACGACGTACAGCGAGACGACCGCCATCTGCGAGTAGAACAAGAGGTAGCTCGCCGGCGTCGTCCCGGGGCGCAGTTCGAGACGCCGGCCTTTGAGCAGGCGGTAACCCGCGAGGGTGAGGACGACGGCCGTCTGGGCGAGCAGGACGAGGGAGACCATCTGCACGCCGTGGTGGATCCAACCCTGGGAGTTGAACAGCGTCCGCACCATGACATGGCTGACGAGAAGGAGGGGCAGGACGGCGGGCAGCAAGAGGCCGGCGGCGTAGAGGACGAGCGCGATGGCGACGACCGCCTGCAGGGCCGGGTAGACGCCGGGCCCCGCCAGGAAGGTGAGGTCGACCCAGTGCGCGATGCCGTTCGGCGCGTCCTGGGAGGAGTAGATCTGATCGCTCGCGCGGGGCATGGAGAGCCAGACGACACCGGCGAACAGGCAACGCATCACCAGCCACTCCCACGCGGCGACCGGCCGGGCGTGGAAACCGGCGAGGAAACGTCGGAGCCTGTTCATCGGAGTTCGGCGCTGCGCACCAGCAGGGTGGTGGTCTCCTTGAAGCCGTCGGGCGCCGGCGCGGGCTCGATCAGCACATGCATGATCTGCAGCCCCTCGGGCAGCGGGCGCCCGCGGACCTCGGCGCGCTCGCGCAGGAAGGCGAACACCTCGTCCGCCACCTCCCGCACCACGTCGGCCGGCGGGTGCTTCTTGTCCAGACCGTCCTCCGCACAACGGTTGCCGAGGCGGCTGCGGTACATCTTCCGCAGCTTCGGGTTGGTGACACCACAGTGGGAGCGCACCGGGAGCGCCCTGCCGTCGCCGTCGGCCAGGTAGAGATAGGGGGCCCTAGCCTCCGGGTCCGAGTACATCGGGACGTGGGTGAAGGGGTAGAACTCCTTCACCTGGTAGAGGAACAGCAGGAAGATGAACAGCTGGCCGAGCGGGTGCCGCACGAAGGCGCCCGCCGCCCCCGCGATGGCCCCCCGCCCGCTGCGCGCCTCAGCCATCGATGTCCACCCCCTCGGGGACGGGGTGCTTGCTGAGGATATAGGCGACGATCTCGGCGATCTGGTTGCCGCCGAGCTGCTCCTTCCACGCGATCATCCCCTTGGTCTTGTCCGGGGAGCCCTCGGTGACGACCTTCATCACCTCCAGCGGCGTGCCGCCGTACTTCCACTCGGAGTCGTCGAGCGGCAGCCCCACGTACTGGGGGCCGGAGTTGCTGCCGCCGAGATCGGGGGCGTGGCAGGAGGCGCAGGCGATGTTGAACGCCGATTCCCCCCTCCCGGTGATCTGGCCATTGCGGCTCATCTGCCACAGGACGTGGTCGTCGAGCGAACCCATGAGCTCCTGCAGCTTCGCCGCCTTGGCGGCCTCGATCTCAGCCCACTGCTCGTCGACCCGCTCGTAGTCGGAGGGGAAGAAGCCCAGCTGGTAGTAGAGCACCCAGTAGCCGATGAAGACGATGATGAAGATGTAGAGCGTCCAGAGCCACCAGTTGGGCAGCTTCTGGTCATACTCCTGGATGCCGTCGTAGCTGTGCTCGCGCAGGACGACGTCCGGGTTGTCGGCGTAGGGGTCGAGCGCCTCTGGGGTTTCGCCGGGTTCACTCATCGTTCTTGGGGCGCTGGGCCTGGGGGCGCCCGGTGTCGAGCGGGAGCGCGGCGAGCCGGTCGGCGTCCTCGCGCTTGAGCATCAGCGCGCGGGCGATGGCGACGAGGAACACCGCCGCGGTCAGCGCGAAACCCACGGC
Source organism: Verrucomicrobiales bacterium (assembly GCA_028280355.1). Taxonomy (GTDB): domain Bacteria; phylum Verrucomicrobiota; class Verrucomicrobiia; order Verrucomicrobiales; family DEV007; genus JANQMB01. The sequence continues at coordinate 3,188 of JANQMB010000218.1, read as the reverse complement.
GGGTAGCACCTCGTGCCACGTTTCGAGTTCGAGTCGTTTGAACATGGTTCTGGTGTCGGTCTGGTCGTTGGGTCGGCTAGCGTGCCGAGACCTTGGGGCCGCGGTAGTTGTCGGGGACGTCGGGTTTGAGGAGGCCCGGGGTACCCCCGCCCTCCCCCTCGACGTCCTCGTAGGTGCCGAGCTTCTGGAGGTAGGCGATGAGGGCGACGATCTGCCTGTCGTGCTCGATGAAGATCTTGTCGTCCTCGCGCAAGGTCTTGGCGATCTCCAGCGCCTGCCTCTCCGCCTTGTCGCGGATGACGTTGGCGGTCATCGGCTCGTAGGGGACGCCGAGCCGGCGCATGACGGCGATCTTCTTCGGCAGCGACTTGAAGTCGGCCTTCTTCTCGAACAGCCAGGGGTAGCGCGGCATGGTGGAGCCCTCGATCATGCGCGGGTCGAGCATGTGGTTGTAGTGCCAGCCGTGCGAGCGCTTGCCGCCCTCGTGCGCGAGGTCGGGGCCGCTGCGTTTCGAGCCCCACTGGACCGGGTGGTCGTAGATCGAGTCGCCGATGCGCGAGTAGTCGCCGTAACGCTGGACCTCCCTGACCAGCGTTCGCACCATCTGCGAGTGGCAGTTGTAGCAACCCTCGGCCACGTAGATGTCGCGCCCGGCCAGCTCGAGCGGCGTGTAGGGCGTCTGCAGGTGCCCCTCGATGTTCTTGGCCGCGTTGACGGTGACCGCCGGGATGATCTGCACAGCGCCGCCGATGGCGACGGCGACGAAGGTCAGGATGCTGAACGGCATCCAGTTCTCCAGCAGCCGGTCGTACCACCTCGACCAGGCGCCGTGGCCGGCCTGGAACTTCTGCACCGCCATGTAGCTGAGGGTGAGCGCGACGGCGAGCGCGGCGAGGTTGCCGTAGGGTGGCATGAAGAACCACAGCAGCATGAAGAGCACGCCGAGCAGGGTGTAGACCACCGGGTCGTTGCGGAAGGTCTCCGAGAACGTCATCGTGTCGTGCCCGCGCCGCCCCCTGCCCCGCTCGAGCAGCACGACCTCGCGGGTCTCGTCGACCGGCTTGCCCTGGCGGACGGTCATGAAGAAGTTGTAGGCGAGCAGGACGAACCCGACGAGGTAGAGCAGGCCGCCGCAGAGGCGGGCGAACATCGGCAGCTGGATCTTCTGGATAGTCTCGACGAACTCGGGGTAGACGAGCAGGGTGCCGCCCTCCTTGGTCGCGTTGAGCAGCAGGCCCTGCATGATGCCCGAGACCCACATCGCGGCCACGTAGAGGAGGATGCCGACCAGGCCGAGCCAGAAGTGGATGTTGGCGAGGTTCTTCGAGTAGAGCTTCGTCCCCCAGAGCTTGGGGGCCATCCAGTAGATCAGGCCGGCGGCCATGAAGCCGTTCCAGCCGAGCGTGCCGCTGTGCACGTGGCCGATCGTCCAGTCGGTGTAGTGCGAGAGCGCGTTCACGGAGCGGATCGAGAGCAGCGGCCCCTCGAAGGTGGCCATGCCGTAGAAGGTGACGGCGACGGCGAAGAACTTGATCACCGGGTCGGTGCGCAGCTTGTGCCAGGCGCCGCGCAGCGTCAGCAGGCCGTTGAGCATGCCGCCCCAACTCGGCGCCCAGAGCATCAGGCTGAAGAACATGCCGAGCAGCTGCAGCCACTTCGGCAGGTCGGTGTTGAGCAGGTGGTGCGGGCCGGCCCAGATATAGATGAACACCAGCGACCAGAAATGGACGATCGACAGCCGGTAGGAGTAGACCGGGCGCCCCGCCGCCTTCGGCAGGTAGTAATACATGATCCCGAGGATGGGCGTGGTGAGGAAGAAGGCGACGGCGTTGTGCCCGTACCACCACTGCACCAGCGCCCCCTGCACCCCGCCGAACACGGGGTAGGCGTGCGTCCAGCTCGTCGGGATCTGCAGGTGGTTGACGATGTAGAGCATCGCCACCGTGATGATCGTGGCGATGTAGAACCACAGCGCGACGTAGAGCGAGCGCTCGTTGCGCCTCGCCAGGGTCCAGAAGAAGTTGACCCCGAAGACCACCCACACCGCGGCCACCGCGATGTTGATCGGCCAGATGAGCTCCGCGTACTCGTGGCCGCGGGTCAGCCCGAGCGGGAGGGTGATCGCCGCGGCGACGATGATCAGCTGCCAGCCCCAGAAGTGGATCTTGGAGAGCCGGTCGCTGGCGGTGCGGCACTTGCACAGCCGCTGGGTGGAGTAGTAGATGCCGGCGAACATCATGTTGCCGACGAAGGCGAAGATGGCGGCGTTGGTATGCAGCGGCCGGAGGCGGCCGAAGGTCAACCACTCCAGGTCGAAGTTCATCTTCCACCAGTTGAGCTGGGAGGCGACCAGGGTGCCGACCGCCATCGCCACCAGCGCCCAGACGACCGTGGCGATCAGGAACAGCCGCGGCGTGCGGTCGTCGAACTCGATGGTGGCTTTGGCGCCGGGGGAGGCGGAGGGTTCCATGGTGGGCGTAAATTTGTTAGAGATCTGGGTGGTCCGAGTCGGCGGGGCCGTCGTCGAGCGGCAGCAGGCAGTCGCGGTCCGGGTCGGGCGCGCGCCCGCCGGTCCGCTCGCCGAGGAAGCCGACGATGAAGAAGGCGGCGAGCAGGAGGCTGCCGGCGACGGTCAGGGCGAGGATCTCCATAGGGCAGGTCTGGGGGATGCTTCCCCGGGGCGGCCGAGCGCCCACTCCAATGCGCTGTCGGCGATCACGCGCACCGCGGTCTCGTAACCGAGCCGGCCGAGGTCGACGGTGAGGTCGCCGCTGACCGCCCCGCCGCCGCCGGCCGGCGGCTGGATGCCGACGACGAACAGCTCGGGGTGGGACCGCAGCGACTTGCAGGCCTCGGGCAGGTAGAGCACCGCTCCGCCGATCTTCGCCACATTGGAGAGGAAGCCACAGCGGCTCTCCCCGCAGGGGGTGTACCCCCCGGCCCGGAGGTCGGGGAACGCGGAGGCGAGCTGGTCGATGCCAGCCCTCGTCGCGAGCCGCCCGACCAGCTCCCGGCCGAAGAACAACCACCCCCCCGGCGCCGCCGGGTCAGCGTCGGAGAGATAGCTCGCGACCGCCCCGCCCAAGGTCGCGCAGGTCTCCGGGTCGCCGCCCTCGAGGCCGACGGAAAACGGCCGGTCCTCCTCACGGCACCACCGCCGGCTCTCTATCCAGCGTTGGAAATCGGGG
>JANQMB010000203.1 GCA_028280355.1 Verrucomicrobiales bacterium | reverse complement strand
GCCGGGGTGGCGAGCGGCCGGCCGTGGTCGACGAACCAGCGCTCGAACGCGGTGCGCAGCTCGTTGCGGAAATTGTCGAGCTCGGCGGCTTTGCCGCGGATCTTGTTGACCAGGTAGTTGTAGCCGAACATCGCCGGGATCGCGACCAGCAGGGCGACGACGGTCGTCAGCAGCGCCGCGGAGACCCCGGGTGCCATGGTCTTCAGGCTGGCGGCCCCCTCTGCGGCGGCGACACCCCCGAAGGTGTCCATCACCCCCCAGACCGTCCCCAGCAGGCCCAGGAAGGGCGCGCCGCTGACGGCGGTGGCCAGCACGCCCATCTGCGACTCGAGGCGCCCGACGTTGTTCCCGACCGAACGCTCCATGGCGCATTCGACCGCGTCCATGTGCGAGGGCTTCAGGCGGCTCGCCGTATCGACCTTCACCGCCATCCCCCCGCCGTCCTCGGGGGCGCCGGTGAGGTGGAAAGCCATCTCGCGAGCCCCGGCGCGATAGAGGTGGGCGAGGGGCGCGCCGGAGTCCGCGGCACCCTCCTGCCAGAGCTGCAAGGGGTTGCTCCGCTCCCGATAGGAGGCCAGGAACTCGGCGTTTTCACGCCCGGCACGGCGAACCATCAGGAACTTGGTGACCATCACCGCCCAGCTGAAACTGGAGAGCACCAGCAAGGTAACGCAGATCGCGATCCCGGCCGGGGACGATTGGTCGAAGGCGAACGTGAAACCGTTGGCGAGGTTGCCCTCAGGCGCTGGAATGGGGGCGAGCGTCGACAACATTCGGTAAGGGATCCAGATAATTTAGGAATCTTAAATAGATCCCCACATTTCCCTATATTTTTGAGAATTTCAAATGAAATCGGGGGTGCTCGCGGCTCGGCAGTGCTGCCGATGCCTGGCCGTTTTCCCGCCCCGTTTTGGGCAGAGGAGAACTCGGCGGGATCGGGCTGGTGATCGCCCGGTGCTCTGGGGCGCGCCGGGCTATCCCGGGGGAGGGGTGGCCTCTTCTGCCGGTGTCGGGGGGGCGACTTTGCGGCGGATTTTCTGCCGGTAGGGCCAGATCTTGGCGGAGATCAGGAAAGCGGCGCCGACGGCGATCATGAACAGCGACAGGAACTGGCCGCGGGTGAAGGGGCCGACGAAGCCGTCGGCGGGCTCGCGGAACTGCTCGCCGAGGATACGGAAGACGGCGTAGCCGATGAAGAACAGCCCGGTGAGGATCCCGTGGCGGAGCTGCGGGAAGCGGACGCGGACGAGATAGAGGATGACGAACAGGGCCAGGCCTTCCATCAGCGCCTGGTAGAGCTGCGACGGGTGGCGCGCGTTGAGGTATTCCCGCAGGACGTCCTGGATGCCGTCGTTGCCGCGGGCGGCCTCGATGACGACGTCGTCCTCGTTGACCTCGGGGTGGTAGGGGAGTTCGAAGGGTGCCAGGTCGGCGCGGAGGTTGTCTCGGTCGGCCTCACCGAACTCGCGGATCTCCTCGGGGAACTGGACGGCCCAGGGAACTTCGGATTTCCTACCGTAGAGCTCGCCGTTGATGAAGTTCGCCAACCTGCCGAAGCACAGGCCGAGCGGGGCGACCGTACAGAGGTTGTCGCCGATCCCGCGCCAGGTGACACCCTTCTTGCGGGCGTAGACAAAGGTGAACACGACCAGGCCGAGGATCCCGCCATGGCTGGCCATCCCGCCGCCGAGGAAGTTGAAGAAGATCAGCGGGTTGGCGAGGAAGTGGTCGAGGTCGTAGAACAGCATGTAGCCCAACCTGCCCCCGAGCATCACCCCGAGCAGGGCGCCGAGGGTGATGAAGTCCCCGACCTGCGATTCGCGCAGCTCGCAGTACCCCCGTCGGACAAACGAGCGCAGCAGGAGGAAGCCGACCACGAAACCGGCGACGTAGGCCAGGCCGTACCAGCGCAGCCCGAACTTGTCCCCGAAGCGGACGAGGAAGGGGCTGAGGTCGTGTAGGTAGTAACCGATCATCGGGCGTGGTCGCGGGAACTGCTTAACTCCAAGGTGGGCCTGTTCAAAGCGGAAAGGCGCCCTCCCGCTACCGCTCCGCCATGCGGCGGAAGTAGGAGTCGGGCAGCCGCCAGCTCATCAGGATGCCCATCCCGTCCGACCAGGACTTGCCGCCCCCGGTGGTCGTGGTGTGGGGGACCAGCGTGAACACCAGCCCGATGGCGGCCGAGACACAGAGGCTCTGGACCGCGATGATCCCGACCGACTCGCTCCTCGCCAACAGCACGTCGCCCCCCAACGCCAGGTAGGCGACGAGGATCGGCAGGGCTTCGGCGGCCGGGCCGCCGCAGTAGATCAGGGTGTTCTTCAGGCGGGGCGAGCGCAGGTCTTTGGGGTAGGGGAGGACATAGCCCTCGATCGGCACCTGGCGGAGCTGGACGTCGATACCCCGCACGCGGAAGGCCTTCAGCAGCTTGCCGAAACCTACCACCACCCTCTCGACCTCCCACCCGCAGAGCCGGGCGACGACCGCGTGGCCTGCCTCGTGGAGGGCGACCAGCGGCATCCAGAACAGCGGGATAAATACGGCGGCCAGCTTGGCGGGCTGGTAGTCGCGGATGATCTCTGCCCCCATCATCCCGAGAAAGAGCGCCATCGCGATGGTCGAGAACCAGCGCTCCCAGCCCTCGGCTGGTCTCTCGGGCGGGCGCTCGCCGTGGACGAATGGCATCGGGGATTCTATGCGCTTTGTGGCGGAGTGCGAACGGCGGATGGGGGGGTGCGGGGATCGCAGATTAAACCCCGTTCATCCGCCCGAAACAGGCCGTTTAAAAACTTTTCAATTCATTTATGTTGAAGGGGTTAAGTGGATTTCCATGGGTGATGGGCAAAGGCGCGGGCATTTGAACGTCCGGCGCGGGTCTTTGTCCAACAAAGCATGACAGTGGAAATGGATGCCACGCGCAAAGAGCTCCTGAGGGAGTTCTTCCTGAACGCCACCCTGATCGCCCTCATCAACGAGCTGGGCCGTGAATCGGCCCGGCTCCGGAGGGCGCTGGAGGACGCTGGGGAGGATCCCGCTGCCTTGCTCGAAAGCATACCGGTTCCCGCTGCGTAGTTTTTCATAGCAGAGATTGGTGCGAGGCGCCGAGTGGCGAATCGCGCCCGTTGTTGAGGTTGAGTGATAGGGCGGCCCCGCGGGTGCGGGGTCGCCCGCTCTTTTCTTGGGGGGCTTGGCGGCGCCGGTCTAGTAGGGTGGCTGCCTGCTCCCCATCGATCGACTCGCTCACGCTCGTCGCTACGTCACGCGGGCTAGAGAATAGAACCCGGCCGGTACGTCTGGGCTTCGGGGTAGGCCTCGACGACGTCCGCGGCGGCGGCGACAAAGGCGTCGACCTGCTCCCCTGCGGCACCGGCCCTGGTGGCCGCGGAGGTGAGCATCGCCTCCAGCTGGGCGCGGCCGATCCCGAGCCGACCATCGTCGGCGAGCCGGTCGATGAGGTCGTTGTCCCGCACCGCCCCCGAGCGCAGGTCGCGCAAGGTGGCGACGGCGTGCTCCTTGATGGCCTCGTGGGCGGTCTCGCGGCCGGCGCCGGATTTGACCGCCTCCATCATGAAGGTGGTGGTGGTGAGGAAGGGGAGGTAGCGGTCGTTCTCGGCGCCGATCACTTCGGGGAAGACCTCCATCTGGCCGAGCACGGTGATGAAGGTCTCCAGCAGGCCGTCGGCGGCGAAGAAAGCGTCGGGCAGCATGACGCGGCGGACGACCGAGCAGGAGACGTCGCCCTCGTTCCACTGGTCGCCGGAGAGGCCGCCGGCCATCGTCAGATAGCCTTTGAGCAGCGTGTGGAAGCCGTTGATGCGTTCGCAAGAGCGGGCGTTCATCTTGTGCGGCATGGCGGAGGAGCCGACCTGGCCCTCCGCGAAGCCCTCGCCGGCGAGCTCGTGCCCCGCCATCAGGCGCAGCGTCTTGGCGAAGCTGGAGGGGGCGGCGCCCAGCTCGCATAGTGTCGAAACGACCCGCAGGTCGAGCGACCTGGGGTAGACCTGGCCGACGTTGGTGGCGGCCGCGCCGATCCCCAGGTGGGCGACGACCCGGCGCTCGAGTTCGGCGACCTTCGCCGCGTCGTCCCCGAAGAGGTTGAGCTGGTCGAGCTGGGTCCCGACGGCACCCTTCAGCCCGCGCGCCGGGTAGCCCCCGATCAGCGCCTCGAGCCCCCGGAAGGCGCCCAGCAGCTCCTCGCCGAACATGGCGACGCGTTTTCCGAAGGTGGTGGTCTGGGCGGCGACGTTGTGGGTGCGGGCGGAGATGTAGAGGTCCCTCCATTCGCCGGCGCGCCGCCCGAGCGCGGCGAGCGCGGCGGCGGCCTTGTCGCGGACTACCGCTAGCGCCCGGTAGACCTGCAGCTGCTCGACGTTCTCCGTCAGGTCGCGGCTGGTCATGCCCTTGTGGATATGCTGGTGGCCGGCGAGGTCGCAGAACTCCTCGATGCGCGCCTTCACGTCGTGCCGGGTGACCCGCTCGCGGGCCATGATCGAACCGAGGTCGACCTGGTCTTTGACCCGCTCGTAGTCGGCGATGTCGCCGGCGGGGATATCGAGCCCGAGCTCGGACTGCGCCTTCATGACGGCGATCCAGAGTTCGCGCTCGAGGACGACGCGGCCCTCCGGTGCCCAGATGGCGGACATCGCTGGGGTTGCGTAGCGTTCGGCGAGGACGTTGGCGATCGCGGGGTCGGACATTCGGTGTGATTGTGGCGCAAGCGCCCCCGCTTGCAAGCCGGAGAAGCGGCTGGCGCTGTTTCAGTCCAGCGGGATGCCGGTGCGCCTGGAGATGTCGCGCAGCTCCTCGACGACCGGGAGGACGAGGGGGACCCCCTCGACTGTGCGGGTCGCCTCGGCCTCCCGTTCGGGGTCGCCCGGGATCAGGGGGCCGGCCGTGCCCGGGGCGGGCGGCGTCGCGCGCAGGGTGCGGACGTACTCGTCCGTCTGCGCCTTGAACTCGTCCGGGTCGATGAAGGCGTCGATGCGCATCGCCCCGAAGAAGTGGCCGATGCCCTTGCCGACGCTGCGCTCGGGGATCTCCTGGCGCAGCGCGAAGGGCGGTGTGAAGGGTCCCCAGTTGGCGCCGCTGAGCACGGCGCAGAGGAAGTCGACCATCACCGCCAGACAGTACCCCTTGTGCCCGCCCCGCTCCCTGTCGGAACCCAGCGGCAGCAGCGCGCCGCCCTCGACCATCGCGTCCGGGTCGGCCGTGGCGCGCCCGTCGCCGTCGATCGCCCAGCCGGCCGGGACCGGCTCGCCCTTGCGTTTGGCGATCTCGATCTTGCCATAGGCCGCTGCGCAGGTCGCCAGGTCGATGACCACCGGCGGCTCCTCCTTGCCGGGGAACCCGATGGCGATGGGGTTGGTGCCGAGCATCCGCGCCGCGCCCCATAGCGGGGCGACGAGCTTGGTGGTGTTGGTCATCGACCAGCCGATGAGGTCGCGCTCGAGCGCCTCGAGGACGTAGTAGCCGGCGATCCCGTAGTGGTTTGTATTGCGGACGGACACCCATCCGCTGCCCGCCCCGGCGGCCTTCTCCATGGCGATCTCGTTCGCCCGCGGCCCCACCACCAGCCCGAGGCCGTTGTCGCCGTCGACGGTGGCGGTGCTCGGCGACTCGCGGACGATCTCCAGTTTCGGCGCCGGGTTGATCCTGCCGGCGTCGAGCATGTCGAAGTAGGTGTGTAGGCGGGCGACGCCGTGCGAGTCGATCCCGCGGAGGTCGCTCGCCGCCAGGACCTCCGAGGCCAGCCGTGCGTCCGCCGCGGGGACGCCGAAGTGCATGAAGGTGCGCTGCGAGAACTCGCGCAGCCTCTCGGTCGGGTAGGTGATGGTCTCGGGCATCCCGCCTACCTAATGCGCGCGAAAGGCCCGGAGGTCACGGGGGAATTCCCCGCCCCGGCCCGCTACAGGTTCTCGCCGATCAGCTTGCCGATGTTGAGCGACGCGGTCG
>JANQMB010000183.1 GCA_028280355.1 Verrucomicrobiales bacterium | reverse complement strand
AACACGCCCGACCGGCAGGAGTTCATCATCGAAAACCTCAAGGTGGAGCTGGACCTGGTCGGCGGGGAAGGGGAGGCCGGCGCGGCCGGGGAGGAGGTGGCCTAGGGGGCGGCCCCCGCCCGGCCGCGCCGGGTCCGCCCTAGCTCGTCGCCCCCTTGCCGATGGCCGGATGCTCCAGGGCGGGGACGCGTTTTCCCTTCGCGGCGTCGAACAGGAACACCTGGCCCGTCTCGTGGTCATAGTTGCCGGTCGTGAACGGCGTGAGGGTGGGTTTCTTGGTGGTGGTGTCGACGTGGACGATGCGGAACTCGACGTTCCCGCCCCCGTCGACGCCGGCGATCTCGACCTCGTAGTACTTGCTCGGCATTGGCAGTAAGGCGCGCGAGAAGCGGTTTGCGAGGGACTCCTTCGGGTTGATGTGTTGGAGGACCTGGACCTGGATGGCCTGGTGGAAGGCCCTGGGGGCCTTGCCGGTTGGCGGTTCCGGGTCTCTCCCGCCTGCGGCCGCCACCGCGATGAGCGCGGCGCTAGCTGGGACGAGGGCGTATAGGGACAGGGTGGTGGTTTTCATCGTGGTATCTGGTTCGGGTTCGTTTTGTCATTTCCGGTTTTCGGATCTTTTGCAGCAGCCACTCCGCGGCGAGGGCGTTGCCGGCGATGCTCAGGTAGAGCGCGGTGAGGAAGCCCACCTCGGGGTCGATCCCGGTGAGCTGCAGCCCCACATGGGCGATGCGGAAGGTGATTGCGGAGGTCGCCATCGCGAAGGAGCGCAGCATCCACGCGGCGTGCCCCCGCACGTCGCCGCGCCGCATCGCGGCCCAGCCCCGCCACGTGGTGGTGGCGGTGAGGGCGCCCAGCAGCAGGAAACCCACCGTGCCGGCGGCCCCGCCGTGGGCGTAGAGGGCCAGGTAGAGCCCGGTCGGGGTGAGGAGGAAGAGCACGCTTGCGACGTAGACCCTGCCGAGCCACCGGTGCAGCCAGGGGAGCCGCCTGAGGACCGTACGGAAGAACTGCAGGAACGCGGACCCTAGGCAGAGGATCCCGGCGGCCACGTGTATGACGAGGGCGGCCATCCACAGCGGGTCGTCGGCGAGGGCCCCCTTCTCCGAGACGAAGCCATGTGCCCGGGGCTGGCTGAAGTAGACCTGGCTGTTGCGGGCGATCAGCCAGGTGAAGAACACCACGGCGAGCCAGGCCGACATGCGGAGGAGCGATCTCACGCCGGTAGGTTCGGCGCCCTGCCTCCGGGGGTCGTCAGGGCTGTGTAAGGAGTTTGTATGACAGATGTAGGGGGGCGGCCGGGGAACTATCCGTTGCCCGCCGGTCGAGATGGCCCCAGGGGTAGCCAGGCCTGAGATGCCGAACATGCGAACCGCCCTCTGCTCCCTGCTGGCGCTCGCGTCCTGCCCCGTGTCCACGGTGGCGGCCGCGCCCCCCAGCCCGCCCAACGTCATCGTCATCATGGCCGACGACCTCGGCTATGGCGACACCAGCGTCTACGGGGGGTGGGTGAAGACCCCACAGCTGGAACGCATGGCCGCCGGGGGGCTGACCTTCACGGATTTCCACAGCAACAGCTCGGTGTGCAGCCCGACCCGCGCCGCGTTCCTGACCGGGCGCTACCAGCAGCGGGTCGGTATCGTCGACGTGGTGGCGCGCCACCTCGACACGCCCGGGCTCGACCCCTCGCGGCCGACCCTGTCGAGCCTGTTGAAGGCGGCGGGCTACCGGACGGCCCTGCAGGGGAAATGGCACCTCGGCCGCGAGCCGGAGTTCAACCCGGTGCATCACGGCTTCGACGAGTTCCGCGGCTACCTGGGCGGGTACATCGACTATCATGCCCACAAGAACACCTGGCATAACGGGCTCAAGGTCGAGGACCAGGAGGGGTACAGCACCCATCTCATCACGGCGAACTCGGTGCGCTTCATCGAGGCGAACCGGGAGGGCCCGTTCTTCTTGCTGGTCGCCCACGAGGCGGTCCACCTCCCCTTCCAGACCCCCGAGGACACGGTGGAGAACCGCAAGCCGGTGCCCGAGGGCGAGCGTTGGAAGCGCGAGCGCATCCGCCCGAAGTACCGGGTCATGCTGGAGGAGATGGACAAGGGGGTCGGGGAGATCCTCGATGCGGTGGAGCGCTGCGGCATCGCGGGGAGGACGCTGGTCTTTTTCTTCTCCGACAACGGGGCGATCGGCGCGGCCTCGAACGGTCCGTTGCGCGGCGGGAAGTTCAGCCACTACGAGGGCGGGCACCGGGTGCCGGCCATCGCCTGGTGGCCGGGGAAGATCGAGGCCGGGCGGACGACCGATGCGACCGCGATGGGGATGGACCTGCTGCCCACCGTGCTCGACCTGGCCGGGGTCGCGACCCCGGGGGACCTCGAGCCCGACGGCCTCAGCATGGAGGGGCTGCTCCTCGCGGGGGGTGAGCTCCCCGAGCGGGAGCTTTTCTTCGGGTACGAGCCGAAGTTGGGGACGGCGATGCGCCACGGCGACTGGAAGATGATCGTCAAGGGCGACAAGGTGGAGCTCTACAACCTCGCCGAGGACCTCGGCGAGACGGCCAACTTGGCCGAGAAGCACCCCGAGCGCGCCGCCCGGATGGCGGCGGCGATCGCGAGGTGGAAGGATCAGGTGCGGCCGGGCTCCTGACCCCGGGTCACCGCAACGCGCCCCCCCGGGTCGGGTTGTGCCCCGGGCCCGCGCGGGTGGCAAGCGGGAATATTCCCGCCGTGTCGGCATCCGCCATAGGGTGACCGGCGGGGCGGCCGCTACGGTTTGACCTCGTCCACCGAATCGCCATACTCCCAGACTCCAATGGAAAACGTTATCATCATCGGGACGGGCTGCGCCGGTTGGGCGGCAGCGATCTACAGCGCGCGCGCGAACCTCGAGCCGCTCGTCCTCGCCGGCGAGCAGCCCGGCGGCCAGCTGACGACGACCACCGAGGTCGAAAACTACCCGGGTTTCCCCGACGGTGTCATGGGGCCGGAGCTGATGATGAAGATGCAGGAGCAGGCGACCAAGTTTGGCACCCGCGTGGAATACAAGAGCGTCTCCGGGGTGGAGCGGAACGGCGACGCCTTCAAGGTCAAGGTGGGGGACGAGGTGTTGGAGGCGAAGACGGTGATCGTCGCCACCGGCGCGGCCCCGCGCCACCTCGGGCTGGAGGGGGAGGAGAAACTGATCGGCCACGGCCTGACCTCCTGCGCGACCTGCGACGGCGCGTTCTACCGCGACGTGCCGGTGGCGGTCATCGGCGGTGGCGACTCGGCCTGTGAGGAGGCGACCTTCCTCACCCGTTTCGCCTCCAAGGTCTACCTCATCCACCGCCGCGACGAGCTGCGCGCCTCGAAGATCATGGCCGAGCGCGCGCTCGCCAACGAGAAGATCGAACCGGTTTGGGACACGGGGGTCACCGAGTACCTTACCGACGACACCGGCGAGGTGCGCGCGGTGAAGACGAAGAACCTCAAGACCGGCGAGGAGGGCGAGATCGAGCTGAAGTGCGTCTTCGTCGCCATCGGCCACATCCCCAACGCCGGTTTCCTCGACGGCCTCGTCGAGACCGACGACAACGGCTACATCGTCCAACAGCCCGCCGGCACGCCGCGCACCAACGTCGAGGGGCTGTTCGCCGCCGGCGACGTCGCCGACCACGTCTACCGCCAGGCGATCACCGCCGCCGGGGACGGCTGCCGCGCCGCCCTGGAGGCGGAGCGCTACCTGGCCGAGAGCGAATAGGGGGCGCCGCCCCCTGGGCTCAGCATCGCCGCGGTGAGATTTCTCCCGCTGCGCCGGTCACCTGCTGAGATGGTTATAAAGATATGGACATTTGTATTCGCCTTCGCCGCATGCGGCGCGATCTCGGCCGGGGGGTCAACCGCCAAGACCGGCGGCGGGGGATCTGAGCCTTTCAACGGCGAGGATCTCTCTGGCTGGAAGACCAAAGAGAAGGGGAAGGGCAAGAACGCGTGGGTGGTCGGGAAACCGGCCCTGGCCGAGGGGAACCCGAAGGCCCTCGACGCTGGGCCGGGCGGGCGGGCGATGGTCAACGCGGTCTCCGGCCACGGCCAGGGCTGGGATATCTACTCCGAGCAGGAGTGGGGGGGGACCTTCCGCATCGAGCTGGAGGTGATGGTCGCGAAGGGCTCGAACTCCGGGATCTACGTGATGGGGGAGTACGAAGTGCAGGTCCTGGACAGTTTCGGGAAGGGGAAGCTCGGCGGCGGCGATATGGGGGCGATCTACGGTGCCCAGCCACCGCGGGTCAACGCCTGCAAGGCGCCGGGCGAGTGGCAGAGATACCGGATCGACTTCCAGGCCCCGCAGTTCGACGCGGACGGCAAGAAGACCGCCAACGCGAAGTTTCTTGTCGTGGAGCTCAACGGCAAGGTCTTGCACGATGGCGTGGAGATGAAGGGGCCGACGCCGGCTGGCGTGACAGGCAAGGAGTCGCCACGGGGGCCGATCATGTTCCAGGGCGACCACGGGGCGGTGGCCTTCCGTTCCATAAAAATCACTCCTATCAAATAAAATAACCCCTATCAGGCTTTGACGCCGGCGCCCCGATCCGTCACAGTTTGCCTCTTCCAATCCCTCACGAACCCGAACCCGAGACGATCATGAGCAAGCCTACCAAATCCCTATCGAGAAGGAACTTCCTGAAGACCACCGGCGCCGCGGGCGCGGGGGTCGTCGGGGCGCCCTACGTCCTGAGCGCCGACAACCATGGCGACAAGCTGCGGGTCGCCCATATCGGCACGGGTGGCCGGGGCGGGGCGCACGTCAACATGGCCGCCGGCGAGGGGTGCATCTGCAACGCCTACTGCGACGTCGACAAGACGCGCTGGGGGGCGGCGCAGAAAAAGTGGCCGAAGGCGAAAGCCTACCAGAGCTACCTCGAGATGTACGAGAAGGAGAAGGACAACTTCGATGCCGTCTCGATCGCCACGCCGGATCACCACCACTACCCCGCGGCCATCCTCGCCATGCAGATGGGCAAGCACGTCTACTGCGAGAAGCCCCTGACCCACACCGTCTGGGAGGCGCGCCAGCTGGGCCTCGCGCTCGACAAGCACAAGCTCGCCACCCAGATGGGCAACCATGGCCACGCCAACGAGGGCAACCGCATCATCGTCGAGTGGGTGCAGCAGGGCGCGTTGGGCAAGATCAGCGAGGTGCACTGCTGGACGAACCGGCCGGTCTGGCCGCAGCCGGTGGAGAACCCGAAGACGGCAGACCCGGTGCCCGACAACATCGACTGGGATGTCTACCTCGGGCCTTCGCCGAAGATGAACTACCGCAACGGGGGCTTCCACTTCAACTGGCGCGGCTTTTGGGACTTCGGCGCCGGGGCCCTCGGCGACATGGGCTGCCACACGATGGACGCGTTCTTCTGGGCGATGGACCCGGGTTCGCCGACCAGCGTCGAGTGTGTCAAGAAGACCGAGATGCCCGACGGGAACTTCCCCAAGCAGTCGATCGTGAAGATGAAGTTCCCCGCCAAGGGCGACCGGCCGGCCTTCGACTTCTACTGGTACGACGGCGGCCTCAAGCCGGAGCCCCCGAAGCATCTCGAGGAGGGGCGGCAGCTGCCGAACACCGGCTGCATCTTCGTCGGCGAGAACTGCTCGCTCATGTCGGCCGGCGACTACGGCGACAGCCCGCGGCTGATCCCCGAGGCGAAGATGAAGGAGATCGGCAGGCCGGAGAAGACGCTCGAGCGCTCGGTCGGCCACTACAAGGAGTTCGTGCTCGCCGCGACCGGCCAGAAGCCGATCGATTTCCCGGGTTCGAACTTCAGCTACGCGGCGCCGTTCAGCGAGACGGTGCTGCTGGGCAACGTGGCGCTGCGCTGCGATGGCGAACTGAAGTTCGACTCCAAGGCCCTGAAGATCACCAACAACGTGGAGGCGAACAAGTTCATCAACAAGGAGTACCACAACGACTGGCCGGCACCGCCGGCGTAGTTTTCTCATTGACCTCGGGCAGCGGTTACGTAGTCGACCTCGGGCAGCGGCCTTTGTGGGCGGCGTTGCCGCCCGGCCGGCTTGTCCCTCGGTGTAGTCGACCTCGGGCAGCGGCCTCTAAGGGGCGGCGTGGCCGCCCGGCTCGGCTTGTCCCTCGGTGGGTGCCTCCCACGGAATCTCGACCCCCGGTTCGCCTCGTGCGGGCCGGGGGTTTTCGTAGCGGCAGTCCGTAGCGACGAGCGTGAGCGAGTCGACCCGGTTCGCCCATCGACTCGCTCATGCTCGTCGCTACCGTAGGCCAATCATCCCCCCCCGCGCTTCAGCCACTCTTCCCGCGCCTTCTTCAGGCGTTCGATCTCCTCGCGTTTCGCCCGGTCGAGGTGGCGCGCCCTGTGGAGGAAGTGGTTGTTGTCGCCGTATTTCCTCCATGGCCCGAGGGGGATCTCGCGGAGTTCGACGAACCGCCAGTCCACTTTGGCGAGGCCGCCGTCGATCTTCAGGTAGTCGCGCACCGCAGGGGAGAGGTCGATGCCCGCCCCCTTGTTCTTCACCGTCTTGGGCCGGGCGTTGCCGAACACGTACGCCCAGTCGTCGGTCTCGAAGGGGCCGACGTCACACCACTGGGCGTAGCATATCCGACCGCGGTGGTGGATCGCCACCCAGCGACCCCGGCAGACGCTCTTCCCCTCGCGCTCGAAGGTGCGGCGGAACCAGGGCACGACGCGCCGGGCGCTCGGTTTGGTGCGCCGCCAGTCGATGCGGTCGTTGTAGGGCAGCGCGATGTAGAAGGGGTTGCGCTTCGGGACGAAGGCGGCGGGGCGGAAGTCGGCGGTGCGTTTGGCGGGGTCGGGGTCGTCGTAGCCGCCATAGTTCGCCATCCACTTGGGGTCCCACGAGCTGGCGATGTTGTTGCGGGGGTTCCTCGGGGTGGCCTTCTCCCCGACCCAGAACACGCTCGCGGTGATGTCTCGTCGCCAGGGGTAGAGGGGGCCGCCGGCGCGTGGCCGGGTCGGCGCGTAGGTGCGGGGGACGCCGGCCGGGGCCTGGGCTGGAGCCGGCTCGACGGCGGCGGCCGCGAGGAGGGCG
>JANQMB010000068.1 GCA_028280355.1 Verrucomicrobiales bacterium | reverse complement strand
CCCTCGCTGGCGGGCGCCACCGCGGCGGCCGCCTCCTCGCAGACCCCGGAGTGGTCGCGGCCGATCTCCGCGCCAATCCACGCCACACACCGCGTCTCCGCGTCGCCCTCGTCCGCGGCATCCGCCAGGGCGCGGCCGACCCTCGCCGCCGCATCCCGCAAGGCCGCCTCGGCGCGCCCCCTCTTCTCCACCGCACCCGGCCGCGACCCGGCCGCCTCGGCGATCCAACCCTCGAGCCCAGCGATCCCGCTCGAGGCCAGCAGTGCCCCATCCACGCCCTCGCCCGCACGGGCCGCGAGCGCCTCCGTCGACGACACCGCGAACACCGGCACCTCTTCGCCGAAGGCCGCCGCACCGGTCTTCGCCAGATAGTCGAGCATCGCGTCGAGCTCTTCCCGCGTCCGGCCATCGGCGCCGGTGAGCACCGCGGCGGCCGCCCGAAGGCGGCGCCGGTGGAGGCTGCGCAGAAACTCCCAACCCGACTTCCCCCACGGGTCGGCGGCCGGGAATACCAGCAGCACCAGGTCCGCCATCGCATACGCCCGGTCGGCGGTGTCACCGCCAAAGGCCGAAGGGTCCATCTCTCCGAACTCGCAACCCCGCAGCGCGGGGAGTGGCCGATAACACTCCAACACTTCCCCATCCGGAACGTCCGCCGAGTCGAAACCGCCCTTCCAGATCGTCAGCCGCGCGGCGCCCGCGGGGGGCGCGGGCGGCTCCAGCGGCACCCTTGTGAGGGCCGCCGCCAGCGAGGTCTTGCCACCGCCCGCCGGGCCGGCGAGCAGGACGAAAAGCGGCTCGTTGAGCGAGGCGGCGGCCGAGTTCCACGCCGCCGTCTCCTCGGGCGGGAGGCCGAGGTCCCTCCCGCAGTCCACCAGCGTCGCCAGCGCGTCACGCAGCTGCCCGCGCCCGGTCAACATGTCGTGTCCACCTGTCATCGCGAGCCGGGATCCGGGGAGGCGATATCCGCCGGGGCACATCGCCCCACCGCCGCCGCCCGCTCCCCCGGGCGGCTCACCGGTCGTCCGCCCCGGCGGTCTGCGCCGCCCCATCCACGGTCGGGATCGGTTTCGGGTCAGCGACCACCTCCCCCTCCACGACGGCGACGTCGTTGCGCTCCATGGCGATCAGCTGGCTGACCGTGACGAAGCGGTAGCCCTTGGCCAGCAGGCCGTCGAGCGCCCTCGGCATCGCGGCGATGGTCGGCGCGTGGATGTCGTGGGCGAGGATGATGTCGCCGGGGTCGGTGTCGTTGATGATGCGGCTGGCGACCACACCCGAACCGGGCCGCCGCCAGTCCTGCGGGTCGACCGCCCACATGATGGTGCTGTACCCGAAGTCGTCCTTGAGCCAGATCTTCTGGCGGTTGTTGATATACCCCCCCGGGGGTCGGAAAATGCGCGGCCTCACCCCGCAGGTCGCCCGGATCGCCTCGGCGCACCCGCTCACCTCGGCCACCGCCTTCTCGTGGCTGATCTTCGTCAGGTGCGGGTGGTTCACGGTGTGGTTCCCGACCTCGTGCCCCTCGGCGACGATACGCTGCATGATCCCCGGGTAGCGGCGGGCGTTGGTCCCGACCACGAAGAACGTCGCCTTGATGTTGCGCCGTTTGAGGATGTCCAACAGCCGCGGCGTGTTGGTCGGGTGCGGCCCGTCGTCGAAAGTCATCGCGACGTAGGGGCCGCCGACCTTGACCTTCGAGTAGGTGACGGCGCGGGCCCGCGCGGGGTCGACCGGGATATAGAAATCGGGGTTCCGCCGCGGCGCGGAACCCGGGTCGAACCCGTCGAGCTTGCCGCGCGCACCGTCGATGGTCCTGCCGACGTCGTCCCGCCAAGACGGGTCGCCGAGGCCGTCGGTCGCCCCGCGTCCCTTCTTGCCCCCGAACAGGCTGCCCTTGCGCCCGGTCTTGTCTTTGCCGCCCCCGCAGCCAGCCAAAAAAACGGCGGCCAGACCGACCGCCCCGATGCGCATGAGGAGAGTTCCCATAGATGACTTACGGACAAGATTTTAGCATTGCCGTGAATAAACGCGAGGGGGAATCCGTCGTCGCGATAGGGCGATTTCCGTCCGGCATGTCGAATAGGCACCCCGGGGTCCCGTCAAAAGAAACGGACCATCGGCGTTCTGAAAGCCGACCTACCAAAAGGAGATAGACCACATGAAAACGCGATTGAAAACCACGTTCGGGGCGGCCCTGGCCGCCACCACACTCGCCCTCGCCCCCGCCGGCGCCAAAGGGACGGCCTCCCCGCTGCCGGAGGCGAACCCCGATACCTACGGCGGCTGCAGCATCGGCGGCGGCTTCTATGGCTACCACGGCGGCCGCTACCGCGGCGCCTATTACGGTTCCCGCTACCACGGCTCCGGCCACTACCGTTCCGGCTATCGGGGGGGCTACCACCACGGCGGCTACAGCACCCGCTGCCGGATCGTCGACCGCTGCTACTTCTACCGCGGCTGCTACCGCTACTGCAGGATCACCTACCTGCACGAGAGGGTCGACTGCCACGGGCGCGTCGTCAGCTGCTGGCGGACCTACAAGACCGTCCGCGGCTAGGCGGCGAGAGCCGCGCCCCCCGGGGGGCGCGGCCCGCCATCGCCCCGCGGCTTGAAAGCTGGTCAGGCGTCCGCTTCAGTATCCCATCAGGACGTTACTCCAGATCGCCGCCCTGTGCATGACGCCGGCCGTGGTGGGTGCCAAGCCTTGGCCGACGCACTACGACGCGCCGCCCGCCGACTGGAAGGCGGGCGAGACCGCCAACGGCTACGCCTACCGCTCCAACTCCTACCTCATCCTCTCGCGCGAAGAGCTGGGACACGGGCGGGTCGACGAGATCGTCACCACCGCGGAGTCCGTGCGCGAGGCGCTCGAGCTCTTCCCCCTCGCACTCCTCCCCCCCCGCGACGCCCGGCGCCGGCCCGAGGAACCGCACGTCGTCCGCATCCTCGCAACCACCAAGGCCTACGCGGAGTCCGGCGGACCGGCGGGCTCGGTCGGGTACTTCGACGGCCTCAGCGGCGAGGTGCTGGTCTGCCTCGAACACCTGATCGAGCCGAAGGGCCCCCGCTCCAACCTCGCGCCGCGACAGCGATACCGCCTGCTGGTACACGAGCTCGTCCACCAGGCGATGGGCCGGCGGCTCGGCGAGCTGCCCGTGTGGATGACCGAGGGCATCGCCGAATACCTCGCCGCAGTGCAGTTCGCCCCTGGGCGCTACCGGTTCGAGAACTGCTCGCGGGCGATCATCGACCACCTCTACAAGGTGTGGGCGCACGGCAGGCCGAGGGCGGTCACCGTGCCTGACATCGCGACCCTCTCCGCCATGTCGCACCACGCCTGGGGCATCGACAACGAGATGAACAAGGCGAACGCCTATGCCAAATACGCCGGCTCGCTCCTCCTCGTGCACTACCACATGGAGTTGGCCGCCCGCGGGCTGGGGGGGCTACGGGAGTACCTCGAGGCCGATCCGGCCCGCCGGCGCGTCGGGGCCGGGCGGCGCTTCCGCCTGATACCCGCCGACCAGACGCTGCTCTGGAAGGACCGCGACCCCGCGGCCGCGCAGCGCCAGATCGCCGCCTACTGGAAATCGAAGGGCCTCGAGGTCCGCTTCGCGCGCCCGCGCGACCCCGGCGCTGATTGAGCGCCGGCCGATGACCCCGGGCGCCGATTGGGCCCGGCTACTACTTCTTCGCCTCCGGCGGGGCCTTCCAGCCGAGGTTCACCTCCACCTCGGGGAGCGTCGCCTGCAGCTGTTTCGCCCCCGCCTCGGTCACGCCGGTCTGCCAGACGTAGAGCTTCTTGAGCTTCTTCAGGCCCTTGAGGTGCGCCAGGCCGGCGTCGGTGACCTTCGTCCCGTAGAGGTTGAGGTACTCGAGGTTCTGCAGCCCGCCGAGCTGCGCCAGGGTCGCGTCGGTGACGGCGGTGTTCTCCAGGTGCAGCTTGGTCAGCTTGGTCAGCTTGCCGATGTCGGCGGCGGAGGCGTCGCTGATGCCGCTGCGCGAGACGTCGAGCCAGGTCAGCTGCTCGGACAGCGGGACGAACAGTTTGACCTGCGCGTCGTTGAAGCTCTTCGCCACGTTGATCGCGTTCGCCGACAGGTACTTGGTGTCCTGCGCCAGCGGCATGATCAGGACACCGGCCTTGGCGACGGCGCCCACCGCGGCGGCGTCGGCGGCTGCCGCCGGCTCGGGCAGGTCGAAGGCCTTCTTGATCACGACCACCTTCGGCGGCGCGTAGACATAGCTGGTGAGGATCGGCTTGATGTCCGCAGGGACGTTGAGCTCGGAGATCTTCTTGTCGAACGAGGCGCCCTCGGCCACCCACCAGCGGATCAGCTTCTTCTGATCCTCGGTCAGCTGTTTCTTGCCCTCCGGCGGCATCACGTCCTCGTCTTCCCCGGGCAGGAAGATCCGCTCGATCACCGTGCTCTCGCCCGGCTTGCCACCGACCACCGTCTCGCTCTTGGTGATCTCCTCGGGCGTGTGCAGGCGGAACTTGCCCTTGGCCTTCTCGGCGCCGTGGCAGGACGTGCAGGTGGCGGCGAAGATCGGCACGATGACGTGCTCGTAGGCCTTGTCGTTGGCCAGGTCGAGCTTGCGGCCGGCATCGGCGGCGGAGGCGGCACCGGAAGCGGTGATCGAAGCGGCGAGAATGGCGGCAAAATTCTTCTGTAGAATCATCGGTTGGGAAGGATTGGTGCCCTATTACTCCCTATACACCCCACAAATCACCCGGAGACGGACAGGGAATCTGTCGGTGGGACGGGAGAAATGTCAATATCCCTCCTTACCACCAAGCGCCCGTAACCTCGGGTCCAGGCCGCCGAACCCCGCCCCTAAGGCTTGCCACCCCCGCCGGGGTTCCCCCCATTCGTCCCGTTCCCGCCCTCGCGCGCGTAGTACTGATTGATGTGACCCCGCATCCAGCCGAGCACGCCGTTGGTCGAGGCGTTCTGATGGAGAATCGCGGCGAAGACGTCGGCGGTCGCGGTGGCGTCCTCCCAGACGTGGAACTCGGTCAGCGAGGTGTTCCCCTCGGTCTGCTGCGAGCCGCCGAAGGCGATCGCCACCCGGTAGTCTTTGCCGTAGAGGCGGATGTCCTGCACCAGCTCCTGGTTGGGGATGCGCAGGTAGTCGGCCGCCTCGGCGGCGGACCGGTTGCTGTTCGGCACGTTGACCAGCTCGATCGGGATCTCGAAGCTCACCGAGCGACTGTTGTTGAACCCGATCTCGACCGCGAAGGAGACGCCCTCCGCCCCGGTGCCGCCGGAGATGGTGCCGTTGAAGTAGCTGATCTCGCCGACCTTGAACACGTCCCCCGGCTCGATGCCGGCGAACTCGACGCCGCTGAAACTCACCGCGCTCGGCGTGTAGGCGGGAGCGATCCCCTCGCCCCAGGTGAACAGCGCGTTCTCGTTGCCGAAGCTCACCACCAGGTCGCTGCCGCCCACCGGGTCGCCGAAGGAACCGTCTGAGACCCCCTCGATCTCCCAGTCGTCCGGGTCGACGAGGTACACCTCGACCGCCGCCTCGTCGCTGTCGATGAAGCGCTCCGCCTCGGTGACCACCCGCGACGCGACGCGCACCCCGTCTGGGTAGTCTTCGCCCTTGAACACCAGCGGCGAGGCATAGGCCGCCTCGGAGCTGTATGCGGAGGAGGGCAGCGTCATCGACCGGAAACGCAGCGAGGACACCAGCTGGTCGTTCGGGTTGGAGATCGTGACGATGGCCTCGATGTCCTCCTCGTTGGTCACCGCAAACTCCGGGGGTTGCAGCTTGTATTTGAGCAAGGTCGAGTCGCTGTCGCTGTCCAGCACCCAACTCTCCAGCCCGAAGGCCGCGGCCTCGACGAACGCCCCGTAACGGTGATCGTCCGCATCCAGCACGAAGGGCCCCTGATAGTCTTGCCAGGCTCCACCCTCGACGCGGTAGCGGACCACGTACGGGAGCGCCGCATCGTTGGCGTCGCTGATCGACACCGCGACCTGCGGGTGGACCCCCAGGTCGAAGAAGGCGTAGTCTGTCTCGATGGTCGGCGGAGCCAGCGGCACCGGCTCGGGATCATAGGTCGCCGTCGCCGACGAGCTGTCGGCGTACCGGTCGGGGTCGATCGACTTCGCGAAGGTCATGACCGTCGCGCCGCGGGGGATCGCCACGAGCCCGCCCGGGTAGATCGTGAAGGGGCTGCTGTTGATGCTGTAGTAGATCTCGTAGGTGCCGGGCACGTTGTGGGAGGCGTCGAGCGCCACCGGAAGATCGAAGTCGGTGTACGGGTAGTTTCCCGGGGGCAGCGAGAACACCGGCGGCTGGAGAACCTGAGGGGGCGGCCAGACCACCGGCGGCGGGTTCGGGCCGGACACCAGCCCGAGCGCCGGCGGGTCAGCCGGCGGGGGCCGCTCGTTGGTGCGATCCTGATAGTCCCACACCCACGATCCCTTCTTGGCGTAGAGCATCGAAGTCTCGCGACCGTCTTCCCCGTCCTCCGAAGGGATGTAGCGGTTGTCGAGCACGAACTCCCGCACCCCGGGGCGCTCGTCCTTCACCACTACGAAACGTTGCTTGTCAGGCCGCCACAGCGCCTTCGGCCGACCGGAAGCCGCCTCCTTCTCGGACTCCAATTCCACCCCCATGCGTGGGTCGATCAGGCTGCCGGACAGCCCGACCAAACGCTTCTCCCCACTGTTCGCCGCCTGCCGCTTGAGCGCGGCGACCACCTGGGGCGCGCCCCACTTCGCGTCGATCGTCCCCCCGCTGGCAAGGTAAACTTTGACCGCCTTGTTCAGGTTCGCCACGTCCTGCCGCAACTTGACCTCCGCACCCCCATCACGCGTCCCGACGACGAACATGCCGGCGGCCCCGATCACCCCAATGACCGCCAAGACGACCAGCATCTCGACCAGCGTAAAACCAGACCCAACTTTCCCTACTCGATTTCGGTAGTTCATGGCGTAGTGCAATAAAATTACAGCCTTATTTCATAAAATCCATAATTTTTTGTAAAAAATTTATCTCAGTAATGAGAAGAAAATGAATTCTGACGGGATTCATGTTCGCGAAAACACCGCGAATCGCCCCCAAAAGAAAGGGTCTGACGGGCGATCGAAGCCCGAAGAATATACCGAAGTCCAATTTCTTCATAAATGTGAAAAATATGGTAATTTACAGAATGCGGCATCACTCCAGCATTCTGATTGCCCTGTTGGCTCTCACCGTTTGTGCGGTTTGGGCTTTGTCGAAACGCCCCTCGGCACCTCCCCCTCTAAGGGTCGCCCAACCGACAAACCGAAGCCTCTCCGACCGCCTCATCCGAAAGACCCCCCCACTGAGTTCGCACCAGCAGCGGATCCTCAGCGCTTACCGAGCCAAACTCCACGCCCAGAGCGCGGCCAGACTGTACGAACTCGCCCGGCGCTTCCGCCCAGACACTCCCGAACCGGATCCCACTCAGTTGGAGGACTCCGTGCGCGCCCTGGTACAGGGTCTGCCCGGTTCGGGACAACTGGTCTACCGCCTCCCCCAGCTCAGCGAACCCGAAATCGTCAGCGCTGCGCGGCTGCTACGCGTCGAGGATGGGGCACTCGTCGCCGGCGAAGGCGCGACCCTCACCGCCCTCGAACTCGAGATCCAACGCCGGGAGAACTCCTGCAAATACGGAGCCTGCGGGGAATGCCTACCCGGAGAAACCCCAGGCCTGGCTCCCCAACTCCGGGCGGTCAGCAGCCTCGTGCCAACCCACGACCCTCGATAGGCCGCATGTCCCCCCGCCCGTCTCGCCAGAGCGATCCCCCCATTCCGCACCCCTCCTTTCAGTTGACGTTCCCGTTAATTTTTGTAAAATATAAAAATTCTATAAATTTCCATACTGATATGTTTTGGGGGGCACTGGGGTTTTGGCCGGGAGCAAAGGGATGTGCGACCCAAGGCAGCCTTTTCTCACGCCGCTCCTCCCGATGAAAGATCTCGCCGTCCTCATCACCGTCTACAACGACCAAGACGGGCTGGACACCGCGCTGGATTCGATCTGCGAGGCGGACAACTCCTTCACGGTCGTCGTCGTCGATGGCGCCAGCGAGGTCGCGACGAAGATCGATCCGGGGCGCTATCCCTTCGGGGTCGTGCTGCTCCGCCAGGAAGAGCGCTCCGGCATCATCGGCGGGCTCAACGCCGGGCTCGAGTATATCCGCGAGCAGGGCTTCACCTATCTGGCGCGCCTTGACGCAGGCGACCTCCATCGCGAGAACCGGCTGGCCATCCAATACGATCGGCTCAGGCGCTCCGACAGCCTCGCCATGGTCGGCTCCAACGCCCTCTACCGCAGCGAGGAGACCGGCGAAAACCTCTTCGTCACCAGGCTACCTCTGAAGTCGAAGGCGATCCGGCGCTGGAGCGTCTTCCGCACCTGCTTCATCCACCCGACGGTGATGATCCGGCTGGACCGCATCGACGACTCGCTGCGATACGAGTCGCGCTACCTGCACATCGAGGACTACGTGCTGTTCACCAAGATCGCCGAACGCTACGAGACCGAGAACCTCCCCGAGCCGCTGGTCGACTGCTTCGTCCGCGAGGGGGGGATCAGCCGCAGCAACGACCGGGCGCAGCTCATCTCTGGCCTGAGGCACCACCTGCACCACCCGAGGCCCCTCAATGTCCTCTGGTACGCGTACCTCCTGAAGAGGACGGCCTACCTCCTCGTCCCCTTCTCGCTGAGGAGGCACATCAAGGGCTGCCTCGGCTTTGTCAGCCCCGCCCCGAAATCCCCGCCGCCCCACTCCGGGAGGCGGGAGGCGCCGGTCGCCCGGAAACCCGAAGCGGCCAGGCGATAAGCCCGGTAGACATGAGCAAAGCGATCACCAGACGGGTCAAGCGGCAGCTGAAGCGGGTCGTCCAACCCGCGGTCAGGAGGCTGGGGCCGGCCTCCGAGCTCCCCACGGAACCGCTCAGCACCCGGTGGGGGACCGACCGCGGCACGCCCATCGACCAACACTACCTGCGGCGTTTCATGGAGCGGCACCGCGCCGATATCACCGGCGCAGTGCTGGAGATCAAAGACCGGCGCTACACCGCGAGCCTCGGCCGGGACGTGGCGAGGGCGGACGTGCTCGACATCGACGCCTCCAACTCCAAGGCCAACATCATCGCCGACCTGGCGGCGGCCGACGGCGTCCCGCCGGACAGCTACGACTGCTTCGTCCTCACCGAGACGCTTCAGTACATCTACGACCTGGAGGCGGCGATATCCCACGCGCACCGCATCCTCAAACCGGGCGGGGTGCTCCTCGCCACCGTACCCTGCGTCTCCCCGCTCGACCAGGAGCTGCGGGAGGCCGAGTGCTGGCGCCTGACCCGCAACTCCTTCGCCCGCCTGTTGGGGGACGCTTTCGGCGACGGCGCGGTGGAGGTCGAGACCTACGGCAACTATGCCAGCTGCACGGCGTGGTTGACCGGTATGGCCCTCGAGGAGTTCGACGCCGACCTGTTGGAAGAAGTCTCTGAAGTGTATGTGCAAGGGATCTGCGCCAGGGCACGGAAAGCCCTCCCCGAAACCGGGGGGAGCCGGGCAGACGAACGCTAGACGGGCGAGGTGAAGGTCGAAGAACAGAGCGCGACGGCAAATCCCGCCCCGCAGAGCCCCGAAGGGGTGGCCGCGGGTGAGGTGGTGCCTGGGCTCAGACGGAGGCCTTGGGAGCTATCAGACATCGGTGGCGCCTGCCACCTGGTCGTGAACTACCGCGGGGTCTACGATTTCCTGGCGGACCGCGGTGGCATCGCGATGGAGGACTACGCCCCGCAGCCCCGCATCCTCCGCAAGGGGCGCCTCGCCCCCTTGAACTTCCCGCCCCCTACGGTCGCCCCATTGCCCTGCGACCTATCGCCCCACGATCAACTCAAGCAGCTCGAAGGGACTCCGTTCGCCCGTGAAGCGATAGCACGCCCCGTCGGGGAGGAGCTGCTGCCAGCCATCGACGAGTTCCGATAGCAGCGCCGCACCCCGGTCGATCGCCGCGTCCAGCTCGTCGGGCGGCAGGCGGTCGAACAGGCTGTGCCCGTTGCGGCGCGTGGTGAGCTGTTCGAGGTGCCGCGCGCGCGCCGCATCGACGACCACCAGGGTCTCCGGCAACCAGGGTTCGGCCTCCCGCAGCAGCTGGCCGACGACCGGCCGCGAGGCGCGGAAACCGATCGACCAGATCGCCTGCACCACCCCCTGGTCGCACACCATCACCCCCGGGCGCCTCCTCCCGAAACGCTTGAGCTCGGACAACAGGTGGACGCCCTTCGTCAGCAGGCCGCCCAGCGACGTCTGGCCACTCGCCAGCACCAGCCGCCCCAGGCGCAGGGACACCAGCGGGTGCAGGCAGGAGAAGCCGACCGCCCTGCCCGCCTTCGCGACGCGCATCCCGACCCGCGACCGCATGTCGTCCACCTGCTCCACGCTCAGCCCGGCGACGCCCCGCCGCTCCGCCAGGGAGGCGACGTTCGAACAAAGGTGGGACTTGCCGGCGCCGGGCAACCCGATGAGTTCGACTTTCATGATGGCGATGCGCCTCCGCGTGCAAATGTTCCGTTAGGT
Source organism: Verrucomicrobiales bacterium (assembly GCA_028280355.1). GTDB lineage: Bacteria > Verrucomicrobiota > Verrucomicrobiia > Verrucomicrobiales > DEV007 > JANQMB01. The sequence goes on along the minus strand of JANQMB010000068.1, from coordinate 18,840 downwards.
TCCGGCGCCGCCCGCCTTCCTGGCGCGGACGCAGACGCCCTGCACGAAAAGCGGAGAACGCTCCTCGAGCAGCGCCGGGTCGATCTCCTCCAACACGACACCCGCGAGGGAGGCGACGCAGGTGGCGAAGTTCCCGTAGGTCTCGACCTCCACCTCCCCCCCGGCGAAGGCCTCGCTGAACAGCCGCAGGCAGGAGCCACGGGTGAAGCGCCACATCTCGACATCCTTCAGCTCGCCGTCGTGCTGCACCGTGCAAGGCACCGTCGCGAACAGCACGCCGCCCGGCCTGAGGATGCGGTGGGCGTGCGCGGCCGCCGAACGCAGGTCGTAGACGAACTGCAACGTCTCGTCGAGGATGAAGCAGTCGTAGCTGTCCGACGGGACATCGTCGGCCGCGGCGAGGTCGGCGATGATGTTGGCGTCCCGGTTCGACGGGTCGATGTCCAGGACGTCGCCCCGCACCACCCCGTGACCCAGGCTGTCGGTGTAGCGCCTGTTCTTGATCTCGAGCACCGCCCCGGTGATGTCCCCCCGGTTCGCCTCCATGTAGCGGTCGACATAGTGACGGCCGAGCGGCGTCCCCCGCTCCGCCCCCCGGTTGCTGCAGAGCGGACGGGCCGGGATCGGCCGGGACGGCTTCAGCATCCTCACCGCCGGGCTGGCGATCTTCCGGAGTCGCCTCTTCATCGCTCGGCGGGCTGGTCGATGAGTTTCCGGAGCCGGAGCCCCGCGTAGAGGTAGAACATCCCGGCGGAGAAAACGTTCACCAGCGCCGTCGCCAACGCGATCCCCTTGACCCCGAACCACCGCATGAACAGCAGGTTCACCGCCACGTTCAACACCAGGCCGCAGAGCGCCACGACCGGCACCAGCCGGTTGGTGCCCAACGCCATCACCACGCGAGCGCCCAGCGCCATGAGGATCGAACCCGGGATCTGCAGGCCGCCGAAACGCAGCACCTCGGCGACGTTCGCCGTGTCCGCCGCGGTGAACTCGCCGCGCTCGAAGACCAGCCCGACCACCGGCTCCGCCGCGAGCCAGAACAACAATACGAAAGGTGCCGTGCAGGCGAGGACGAGGGCGCTGAAACCGAGCACCGTGCGCCCCAGCGACCGCCACGCCCCCCGGGCAGCGAGCTCCGAGACGTGCGGGAACAGCGCCTGCACAACCGCCGCCCCGACGATGCAGAACACCCCACTGATGCGCTCGCCATAGGTCAACACCGCGACGCTCCCGGCCGGCAGGATGGCCGCCATCATCGTGTCCACGACGAAATAGATCTCCAAGATCGCCACCCCGGCCAACAGCGGCACAGCACCCCCCAACACCGAACTCGTCGGCGCATCCCAACTCGGCCGCCGCAGCAACCGACCGCGCGCCTCCGACCGGGTGGCCACCAGCACGACGGCCAAAAGCACCACCGCCCCGAGCGAGGTCCCCACCGCCAGCCACTGGCCGCGCGGCTCTCCGGGCATCACCAGCAGCACCGCAACGACACCCAACGGGATCAGGGCGGGCGTCGACGCCGCCAGCGCGAAGCGGCGATGCGCCTGAAGGTAGCCCCTGAGCAAAGTGGCGAGGCCGACACACAGCATGTACGGCAACAGCAAAACGAGCAGTTCCCCACCCATCGCCCTCTTCTCCGCCGCGAAACCACCGGCCAGAAGACCCATCAGAGGTTCGACCAGCAACAGGGTGAGCAAGGCGGCCACGAACAGCAGCCCGGCACAGGACCAGAGGGTGTTCGAGACGAGCCGCGAAGCCCCCTCGCCGTCGTCCAGACGACGTTCGACATAGGCCGGGACGAGGGCGTCCCGGGACGCGCTACCGACCGCCAGCGCCACCAGCGAGGGGATCAACATCGCCACGAGGTAGGTATCGACATGATCCGAAGTCCCAAAACGATGGGCGACCACGATCTCCTTCCAGAAGGCGACCGCCTTCACCCCAATCGTCATGGCACCCGCCACCGCCACCCCAGACAGGATATCGGGATCGAGGAAACGCTGCAGGCGCTTCGGAATCAGGGAGCCGACGGCAAACGAGTTCACAACGGAGGGACACGGAGCCCCAGATGATATTGTGCGGGATTTTGGCCTGTATTTCTATAGAAAAATTGATATATTTGAGTTTTTCGTAATAATCGTAATTTAAGCATTCCGTGGCTTTGGGAGACATCCACGAGTGCGACACCACCCGTTTCACCCTGATTTCGGTCTCGCCGCCGCAGAGCCCCGACCGGCGTCCCGTCGATGAACATCCGGAGAAAGCTGCACAACGGCCTGCACCTGCTCCGCAGCCGTTTCACGCAAAACAGCGCCATCCTCCTCTATCACCGGGTCGCCGAAGGGACGCCTGACCCCTTTCGGCTCTGCGTCTCTCCGGAACATTTCGCCACCCACATGGCGGCAGTCCGCGAGCTCGGCACCCCCCTCAGTATCGGCGAGCTCGTCGGAAAGCAACGCGGGGGAGAGCTGCCGAAAGGTTCGATCAGCATCACCTTTGACGACGGCTGTCTCGACATCCTGGAAGGGGCGCTGCCGGTCCTCGAGAAGTTCGAGATCCCTGCCACGATCTACTTCGTCTCGGGCAACCTCGGCGAGGCGTTCTGGTGGGATCGGCTCGCCGAGATCGTCTATCCCCCTTCCCGCCCACCGGCCCGCATCGAACTCCACTCCGGCGACCGGCACCTTTCGGTCGAGACCGACGGCATACCGCCGGGGCAGGTGTTCGCCAAACTCTACCCCTACTTCCTCGCCCTCTCCCCGGCCGAACGCGAAGAGGAGCTATCCGCGCTGTCGACAACCGGCGGTTGCCACCCCAGACCGAGCCCCCATCGCTCGATGGGAAGCGCAGAGATCGAGCGGCTATCGCGCCACCCGCTCATCACGATCGGCGCCCACACCGTCCACCACCCACGCCTGGCCACGCTCCCCGCGGCAGAACAACTCGAGGAGATCTCTTCCTCGATCGAAACGCTGGGCATGATCGCCGGCAAACCCGTGACCACCTTCAGCTACCCCTTCGGGACGCGGTCGAGGGACTATACGCGACAGACGATCCAGGCCGTCCAAGAGTCCGGTCTCGACCATGCGCTGGCCGCCGATCTCGGTGTGGTAACCCCGAGAACCAACCCCTTCCGCTTGCCGAGACTGTGGGTGCACGACGTAGATGGGCACGCCTTCCGACGAATGCTCCGGCGCTGGCTGTAGGCATCCCACCCGCTCCACCGTCCGCCGGGAAGACCTCATCCGCTCGACTGTTATCCCAGGCAACACCCATCCCGATAAAATATTCTCAATAATGAAATTCAAAATGAAAATTATGATTGAATTAGAGAATATATGATAGAAATTCTAAAAATTATTTAACTGATGATCGCGGGGAACATCTGTGCCGGGCAATTGGGGGGCTTCTGGCGGCTCTCGAGCCGCGACGGTACCGCCGACTGGGTTGGGTGGTTCGGGCTCGCCTGAGCAGAGCGGAGTCCCTACCCGACGGCTACCCCACCCTGCCGGTCAGAACCATGTCCATTTCCAGCACGGCCAACCACCCCCCCCTCCCACCCGGATGGGCGGGTCTGCTGATCGCCGTCGCCGCCGGGATATCGGGGCTGCAGGCCGCCGGAGGCAACGAGGTGGTGCTGCCGCCCGAGGCCCGCCGAGACCCGATCGTGCTTCGCGACGCCGCACCCGGTACCCACTTCGTCGCCACCGGCCTCAAGCTGCTCGGCGGCACCTCGACCCACTACCAGCCTGCCCCTAGGTTTGCCCTGCTGGGCGACCGCGATCGGGATCCGGAAGCAGGGGTCGGCTATCACGACACGGCGGTGCTCGAAAGCTGGCAGCTGCCGCTCGGCGAACGCTACCCGATCCAACTCCGCGACCTCCGTGACCCTTCCATCTCCGGTTTCTCGGTCATGGGCGTCCAAGCCCGCGAGCTACCCTGGAGGGTGATGAAGGCGATGTGGGACGGCGACGCGCTACACGTCAAGGGCTGCACCGGCACGGCGCGGGTATCCGACGTCTACTGGGAGAACGTCGAAGACGGCTTCGGCCCGACCGGGGAGGGGCTCGAGCGCTGGTCGCTGCACCGCGCCTACATGAGGTACATCCGCGACGACGCGGTGGAGAACGACGACCTGCTGCCCGGCGAGATCGTCGACTGCCTGATCGATGGCTGCTTCGTCTTCCTCTCGCAACGCGGGCGACCCGGGGCGACGAGCGGGGCGGTGACCCGCATCCGCGGCTGCGTCGTCCACGTCCAGGCACAGCCACACGACGGGGTCGAGGGGCGGGCGTGGCGAGACCGCAATATCGAGGTCGGCGAAGACGGCGTCGGCCGCGCGCCGGGCATGCTGTTCAAATGGGACAGCGGGGCGGGCAGCGTGTCGGTGGAGGACTGCGTGTTCCGGATGGACCAGCCCTCCTTCAACGGCCCCGCCGACATGGTTTTCCCGCCGGGGAGATACGAGAACGTCACCCTGGTCTGGACCGGCGCGGGCGACTACCCGCAGACCCTTCCAGAAGGGGTGACGTTGAGCAGGGACCCCGAGGTCTGGCGCCGCGCCCGGGCGGCGTGGATCGCACGCCTGCCCGCCAGCCACCCCGCGCGGGAGGCGCTCGGCCCCGCGGCGGACAGGTAGAGATCGAAGACACCATGAACACGAACACCGACTCGAAACGCGCCGTGATCCTCGCCGGGGGCAAGGGGCGCAGGCTCCAGCCCTACACGATCACCTTCCCGAAACCGCTCGTCCCGGTCGGCGAGATGCCGATCTTGGAGATCGTCATCCGCCAGCTCAAGGCGGCGGGCTTCGGCCACGTGACGATGGCCGTCGGCCACCTCGCCGAACTGATCATGTCGTATTTCGGCGACGGCTCGAAGTGGGGCATCGAGATCGAGTATTCGCGCGAGGAGCGCGCGCTCGGCACCGTCGGCCCGCTGGCGCTGATCGACGACCTCCCGGACACCTTCCTGGTGATGAACGGCGACGTGCTCACCACCCTCCGCTTCGACGAGATCTACGACTACCACCTCAACTGCGGCGCCGAGCTCACCATCGCCTGCCACCGCTGCAACACCCAGGTCGACCTGGGCGTCATCGAGTTCGACGGGCGCCTCGAGGTCACCGGCTATCGCGAGAAGCCGGTGCTACCCTACGACGTCTCGATGGGCATCTACCTCTTCAACCGCAGCGTCCTGGACACCTTCGAGGCCGGTGAGTACTTCGACTTCCCGACCATCGTCCAGTCGCTGATCGCACAGGGGCGCCCGGTCAAAGTCTACGTCTCCGACAACGAGTGGCTGGACATCGGCCGGCCGGATGACTACGGCGAGGCCACGGAGCGGTTCGAGGAGCTGCGGGAGAAGTTCCTGCCGGGCAGCCCGGCGACCGACGCCCCACAGAGGACCGCCTGACCCCAACCCCCTACCCTACGCGACCGATGAGAACACTAGTGATCGGAGGGGCCGGCTACGTCGGCTCGACCCTCTCGCGCCAGCTCTGGGAAGACGGCCACGACGTGACCGTCCTCGACCTCATGGCCTTCGGCGGCGAGTCCCTGATGTCCCTCTACGGGAACCCGCGTTTCCGCATCGCCCGCGGCGACATCCGCGACCCCGCGGCGCTCGACGACATCGTGGCCGGCCACGATGCGGTGCTCCTGCTGGCGGCGATCGTCGGCGAACCCGCCTGCAACCGCGACCCCGAGACGGCGGTGGCCACCAACCTCGGTGGCGCGCGCAACGTCCTCGCCGCCTGCCGCCGGGCCGGGGTGCCGCGCCTCGTCTTCGCCAGCACCTGCAGCAACTACGGCGCCGCCGACGGCGGCGCGGCCGTCACCGAAGAGGCGCCGCTACAGCCGATCTCGACCTATTCGGAGACCAAAGTCGCGTTCGAGGGCGAGGTGCTGGCCGCGGCGGCCGAGGGCTTCCACCCCACCGTGTTGCGGCTCAGCACGGCCTTCGGGGTCTCGGCGAGGATGCGCTTCGACCTGCTGGTCAGCGACTTCACGCTCGCCGCCAAGAGGGACGGCAAGATCGTCATCTTCGGCGAGCAGTTCTGGCGCCCCTTCGTCCACGTGCGCGACATCGCCAGGGCCTGCACGCTCGTCGCCGGCGCGGATCCCGCCCTGGTCTCGGGCGAGGTGTTCAACGTCGGCGGCGACTCTAACAACACCCGCAAGATCGAGCTCGGCGAGATGGTGCAGCGGCAGGTGGCCGGCACCGAGCTGGAGCTCGTCCAGCGCGACACCGACCCGCGCAGCTACCGGGTCGACTTCACGAAGATCCGCGAACGCCTCGGCTTCGAGCCCGAATGGTCGATCGGAGACGGCATCCGCGAACTCTGCGAGGCGCTCGACGCCGGGGTCTGGCCCGACCCCGGCGACGCCCGCTACAAGAACTGACCAACCCAGAGAACCCCCGACCCGACCCCACACGTGAAAAGGTATCTGCTCTCCGACGTCGACATGGGCGAGGAGGAGGCCATGGCGGTCGCCGACGTCGTGCGCGGCAAGTGGCTCTCGGCCGGCCCGCGCACCGCCGACTTCGAGAAACGCTTCGCCGAAGAGATGGGCGCCGGGCACGCGGTCGCCGTCTCCAGCTGCACCGCCGCGATCCACCTCGCCCTGCAGGCGGCCGGGGTCGCCCCGGGAGACGAGGTGCTCGTCCCCAGCTACACCTTCGTCGCCAGCGCCAACCCGATCCTCTACTGCGGCGCCACCCCGGTGTTCGTCGAGATCGGCGGCGCCGCCGACCTCAACCTGGACATCGACGGCCTAGAGGCGAAGATCACCCCGCGCAGCAAGGCGATCGTCGCTGTCCACATGGCCGGTTTCCCCGCAGACATGGACCGGGTCATGGCGCTGGCCGAGAAGCACGGGCTGAAGGTGGTCGAGGACGCCTGCCACGCCATCGGTGCGAGCTACGCCGGCCGGTCCGGGGGCCGCTTCGGCGGCCGCAAGGCCGGGACGATCGGCGACGCCGGCTGTTTCAGCTTCTTCGCCAACAAGAACCTGGTCACCGGCGAGGGGGGGATGCTGGTCACTGACGACGAAGACCTCGCCACACGCGTCCGCCTCGCACGCTCGCATGGCATGACGAAGAGCAGCTGGGACAAGGCGGCGGGGCGCGCCTTCGGGTACGATGTCGCCAGCCTCGGTTTCAACTACCGCCCCACCGAGCTGACCGCCGCCCTGGGGCTCGTCCAGATCGGCAAGCTCGCCGCCGCCAACGCGCGGCGCACCGAGCTGGTGGCGCGCTACCGCGACCGCATCGGCGACGCCACCGGCCTCACCATCCCCTTCGCCGACCGCCTCGCCGACAGCGCGAACCACATCTTCCCCATCGTGCTCGACCGGGGCATCGACCGCGAGGCCTTCCGGGCGGCACTCGACGAGCGTGGGGTCCAGACCAGCGTCCACTACCCACCCGTCCACACCTTCTCCCACTACCGGCGGACCCTGGCCGCCAACCCCTGCCACCTCCCCGTCACCGAAGACATCGCCGCGCGGGAGGTGACCCTACCGCTGCACCCCCTGCTGGAGGACTCCGACATCGACCTCATCAGCGACGCGGTCCGACAGTGCCTCGACGCGGCACGCACCCCCGCCGCCACCGCCTGAACTGGGGACGGCGAGCGTCCGAAAACCACCCAGGTCGCTCGCTGGCGAGCGATAGGGTCGGCCTCGTCCACCCCGAATGGCCTCCACTTCGGACGCCAAATCGCCACCACTGGCTCCCTGAGGCCGCAAAAAGTCGCTTGAAATCATCGCAAGTCACTTAATTTCAATAATATACGAGACGAATAATCCGATTCCTCGGCACCTTTCGAAAATCTCGACCACCCACCCCAGGTCAATAAAAGTAACCATTGATATTATGGTAATTTTGAATTATTTTGGATATTATTAATCTGATGAGACGAGAAAGGTGCGAGATGACGCGTCGCCCGCCGTCCGATTTCCGTCGCCCGACCAGCGGTGCGAAGGGGCTCTTCGGGCGGGTTCTCGTCGTCGCTGGTGCGGTCGCATGGCTGGGTGGCGGCACCGGTTTTGCCGAGGGGGAAGGCGGCGCATCGACCCCTGCTCCCCCGCGAGCGACCCTCGTCGCCGCTGAAGACCGGGTGCCGAGGGCACTGCCCGGCACGCTCGGTTGGGGGCCACCGCTGCGGATCGAGCAACGGCCTGTCCACACCCCCGCGCCGCAGGGTCCCGGGGAATGGGCGGGCAGCTACGTGCTCGGCCCGGGCGACCAGCTGAGCTTCACCCTGTTCGGCGACCCGACCACCCGCAAGCCGGACGTGATCATCGCCCCCGACGGGACGGTGAGCTACCTCCAGGCCCGCGGCGTGAAAGCGGAGGGCAAGACGCTCCCGGAGCTGCGCGCCCGCATGGAGCACCGTCTCTCCGAATACCACAAAGACGCCCGCCTGGTCATCACCCCCACCTTGCTGCGCAGCAAGCGCTACACCCTCCTCGGCAGGGTGAAGAGGAGCGGCACCTATCCGCTCGAACGCCCGACGACCCTGCTGGAGGCGATCGCCCAGGGGGGCGGCTTCGCCACCGGCACCACCCGCTCCAACGTCCCCCAGCTGGCCGACCTGCGGCGCTCGTTCGTCGTCCGCGACGGCGACAAGCTGCCGGTCGACTTCGAGATGCTCTACGCCCTCGGCGACCTCACGCACAACGTCTTCCTCGAGCCGGGCGACTACGTCCACATCGCCTCCAACGCCAACCGGGAGTTCTACATCTTCGGGGCGATCGAGAACGCCGGCGCGTTCCCGATGGACACCCCGCTCACCGTCACGGGGGCGATCGCCGCCGCCGGCGGCTTCGGCCAGAAGGCGTGGAAACGCCGCGTGCTGGTCGTGCGCGGCAACCTCTCCGCCCCGTCCGCCGAGGTGGTCGACATGCGCGACGTCCTCAACGGGAAGGGCAGGGACATCGCCCTGCAGGCCGGCGACATCGTCTACGTCCACACCCGCCCCTGGTCGTTCGCGGAAGACCTCCTCGACGCCGCGATCCGCTCGTTCATCCAGGGCTCGGCCGCCGCCGCCTTCGAAACCGACACCTCGATCTCGGTCGGCAACTGACCCGCACCCAAGACATCGAACGGTCTCCCGAAATGCACTTCCACATCAGCCAAGTGAAACGGCCGCTGCTGGCGGTCGCCATCTGCACCGCGCTGCCGTCCTGCAAGCTGGCCCGGACCTCGGATTTCGACCCGGCCGGCGACCCCGCGATCGCCGCAGCCGCCTCCGCCTCCGCCTCGACCCACCTCCCCTTCATCGAGCTCGACCGGGACCTGCTGCCCGACCGGAAGACGCTGGTCCCGGACGGCAAACCCTACCGGCTCCGGCCGGGGGACGGGCTCGAGCTCGAGGTGGCCGGCCACCCAGAGAGCCTCGGGCGCAGCATCGTCCTGCCCGACGGGATGCTCTACTACGACGTCGCGGAGGGCGTCAGGGCGGGGGGGGAAACCATCGCCGAGGTGGAGCGCGAACTCTCCAAACAGCTGGTGGGCAACTACGCGGCGCCGATCGTCAGCGCCAACCTCTACGACGTCCAGGGCAGCCGCTACACCATCCTCGGCCAGGTGAGACAGCCCGGCACCTACCCCCTGAGCGCACCCACCACCCTGCTCAACGCGATCGCCTCCGCCGGCGGCCTCTCCTCGGGCAACATCGCCGGCAAGACCCGGGACCTGAGCGACCTGGGGCGCAGCGTCGTCGTCCGGGACGGCCGGCTGATGCCGGTCAACTTCGAAAAACTCATCCGCGCCGGGGACATGCGGCACAATATCTACCTGCAGGCCGGCGACTACATCTTCATGCCCGCCTCGGGCACGGAGAAGGTGTACGTGCTCGGGTCGGTCGCCAACCCGACCACCGTCCCCTACTCCTCCGACCTCACCCTGGTCTCCGCCATCGCCTCGGCGCGCGGGCTCCAGCAGGGCGCCTTCGCCAACGGCGTCGTCCTGATCCGCGGCTCTTTCCACGAGCCCAAGCTCGCCGGCGTCGACCTGCGCGACGTGCTCCGCGGCAAGGCGAAGAACTTCCGCCTGCAGCCCGGCGACATCATCTGGGTCCCGAGACGCCCCTGGTACAAACTCGAGGAATACGCCAAGCTGGCCATCACCTCCATCGCCACCTCGGTGGCGCTCAACGAGGCCTACAAGATCTTCGAGGACGAGGATGACGACGACGACTCCCGCAACACCGTCAACGTCAACGTCGGGGGCAGCCCTGCCCCGACCACAACTACGACAAACGAGGTGTTCGTTCCGGTGCCGGCATCGGAGCCCTGAGATCGGCCGGGGCCGCCGCCCCCACGCGGTCGCCCGCGCCGCTGACCAGGGAGGCGTAGAGCTCGCAGTACTTGCGGTACATCGCGTCGAAGGTGAATCGCTCGAGGTAGCGCTCGCGCCCCCGGCGCCCCATCCGCTCGCGTTTGGCGCGGTCCGACAACAGCTCGCGCAGCGCCCCCTCCAGCTCCCCCTGCGCCCCCTTCGGGACGACGCGGCCGGTCTGCCCGTCGAGCACCGACTCGCGGCAGCCGCCGACGTCCGAGGCGATCACCGGGACCCCCGACCGCATCGCCTCCAGTATACTCCTCGGGAACCCCTCCCAGTTCGACACCAGGGCGAAGACGTCGCAGCCCGCGACGTGGGACTCGACCCGGTCGCAGTATCCGGCGAAGGTCACCCGCCCGTCGATGCCGAGCTCCTCCGCGAGGGCGACGCACCCGGCCCTGTCCGGCCCGTCGCCGACGAAAGTCATCGCCCACGGCAGGTCGGCGACGCCGGCGAGGGCGCGCAGCAGGAGCGGCTGGTCTTTCTGCCGTTCGAATCGCCCGACCATCACCAGGCGCACCTCGCCCCCACCACCGTCGGGGTCGCGCGTGGTGGCCCCGGGGAGGTCGTTGACCCCGTTGTGGACGGTGACCGTCTGTTCCCCGCGACCCACCCCGCGCCGCAACCCGAACTCCCTCTCGTCATCGCAGACCGCGACGATCTTCGAGGTCATCCTCGCCAGGAAGCCCTCCAGGCGGCGGTAGAACCGCGCCTTCGGGAAACCGTCCACGAAGGACCAGCAATGCGGGGTATAGAGCGCCGGGACCCCCTTCCCCAGGCAGGCGAAGCGCCCCAGGGCACCCGCCTTGGAGGCGTGTGTCGACAGCAGGTCGGGTTTGAAACGCCGGATCTCCCGCCGGATCGCCAACAGCGCGCGCAGGTCCTTCCACGGGTGGATCTCCCGCCCCATCGACCGGATGCACCGGAAGTCCAGCCCCTTGTCCGCGAAGCGCCTGGGCACCTCCATATCCGGCGTGCCGCCGACGAGGACACGCACCTGGTGACCGTCGTCGCCCAACCGCTTCGCCATGTCGGCGACATGGAGGGAGGCACCGCCGAAGGCGTCGCCGCGTGCAGATACAAATAGGATTTTCACAATGTTAGGATAACCGGGTTTCCGGTTCTATCTCGGCGCCTGCGGGACGGGCGCCGCGACGGAGGGGGGCCAGGGCGAGGGGGCGGACCGCCGGGCGCGGGCGCAGGAGGTGGCCGGGCGCTCGGAGAGCACCGCCGGCAGGTAGACCAGCCACAGCGCGGCGATCGTCGTCGGCCCGAAGCTGTCGCTCAGCTGGTTGCAGATGACGTAGACCACGGCGGCCGTATAGCAGGCCCAGCGCCGCCGGTCGCCGGGGGCGGGGCGCCCCAGCACCACCGAATACCCCTTGCGGGCGCCCCTCCAGACGATCGCGACGCAGAGCAGGCCGATGGCGATCGCCCCGAACAGGCCGATCCCCCGGAAGTAGTTCAGGACCAGGTTGTGCGCGTGGGAGAGCCCGCCCACCTTCTCGCCGGCGCCGGCGCCGACGAGCCAGTGTTTGCTCCCGTCCCTCACCGCCTCCTCCCAAAGCACCTGGCGGGACTCCATGGAGTAGTAGTTGAACAGGCCTTCGGAGAAGATCATCCGCAGCTTGCGGCCGAGGGTCGGGTCGATCGCCTCGGCGGCCTGGAGGCCGAAGAGCATCACCCCCAACGCCAGCACCATCATGCCCCCGAAGAGCAGCACCCGTTTGGCCGGGCTGTAGGAACGCAGGTTGATCAAGATGTAGAACAGCCAGCAGACCACCAGGCTCACCAGCAGCGCCGTCTTCGTCCCGGTCCGCACGAGGGTGTAGAACAACAGCAGGACCACGAACGCCCAGCCGCACCTGGAGCGGGCGCGCCGCGACTCCACCAGCTCCCCGATCGCCACCGGGAGCGCCACCGCCAGCATGATCGCGTGCTGGTTGGCGTTCTCGAAGAAGCCCTTGTAGCGGTGGGTGACGAAGATCATATCCCGCAGGCCGCCGGCGAAGGAGGACAGCAACAGCGGCAGGCAGCTGAACAGGAGGGCGGCCAGCACGAAGGCGCGCGGGACCGCCGAGATGGCCGCCGGCGAATAGCCGCGGACAGCCGCCATCTGCACGAAAAGCAGCAGCGGCAGGGCGCAGGGGAAGAGGATCCGGAAGGCGCGAAACGGTTCCTCGTGGTTGATCAGGGAGAGCACGCAGAGCAGGAGCATTAGCGAGAGCAGGGCGAACTCGACCCCCAGCCTCTTCACCAGCCCGACGAATTCCGCCCTCGGGATCCGCATCAGGAACAGCCCGAGGACAAAGGCCATCGGGATCAGGGAGGACAGCGAGATGCTCCCCGTCAGGGAGGTGGGCTCGACCAGCCAGCAGCTCGCCACATAGAGGTAGAGCGGCGCCAGCAGCAACAGGTAGTAGGCGTACGGGCGGCCCGGCCGCCCCTGCCCCGCGACGGTGCGACCCGTCATCTCGCCCCCCCTTCCCCATCTGCACGCCGCGCGTGCCCCCGCGTCCACCAGAGACACAGGCCCCTCTGCAACAGGATGCCACCCCCGATGACCACCGCCATCCCGGCTGCCCCGTAGGCGGGGATGACGAAGGGGGAGACCGCCACGGTGACGGCCAGCTTGGCGCCGGCGAAGGCGGCTAGCTTGCCGGTGTGCCCGGTCATCAGGACCAGGTCCTCCGCCGGCCCGAGACACAGGGTCACCAGCCGGACCACCAGCAGGATGCGGAGCACCGGCGCCGCCTGGACAAAGCTCTCGCCGAACAGCGACATCAGCGGCTCCGCGGCGACCAGGGCGAACAGCACGGGCGCCCCGAGGACCAGCAGCCCCTGGCGGACCGAAGCGCGGTAGACCTCCCCCACCCCATGCCAGTCGGAGGCCTGCGAGGCGCGCGACAGCCCGGGCATAGAGATCGCATAGACGGCCAGCGCCAGCACCTCGAACAACATGAAGAACCGGTAGGACGTCGTCAGGTAGGCCACCTCCGCCGACTCGTGCCAGCGCTCCAGGATGCCGAGCGGCACGATGTAGTTGAACGCCGTCAACAGCGCGCTGGCACAGATCGGCAGGCCCAACCAGAACTTCGACTTCAGGTCCCGCCACCCCGGCAGGCGCAGCAACGGCCCGACCCCGGCGAAGCCCGGCCCGGAAGGGGCCGCCAGCCCGGCCAGGCAGAACCCCCCGGCGAAGCCCATCAGGGCGAGCTCGGGGCTGAGGCCGGCCCCGATCACCAGGAGCAAGAGGACGTAGATGCCGGTCCCCGCCAGGTGGCGGTAGAGCACGGCGAGCATCGGCCGCCCCATGCCTTTCATCGCCTCGCCGTTGATGCGGCAGAGGGCGACCCCGGCGACGCCCGCCGGCAAGAGGAGATACCACGCGGCCTGGCGGCCGGCGGCCGGCCCGGTCGCCAGGGCATAGAGCGCCAGCGCCGACCCGATGGCCAACGACAGGAGGACCGCGATCCCGCGCACGGTCGCCAGGAACGAGGCGAGGGCGTCGCGGTCGGCGTCGAGGCGGGGCACCTGCTGGAGGGACAGCTTGTCCATCCCCAGGGTCGCCACGCCGCCGAAGGACATCAGGACCGCCGACCAGAAAAAGAACTCGCCGGAGCGGTCGTCGCCGAGGACGCGCGCGATCAGCACCGTCGCGAAGAACTGCAGCAGCGCCCCCGCCAGCCGCAACGCGGGCGGACCGGCACAGCGGGCCCAGCCGGACCGGACCGGCTCCCGGCCCAGCTTCCGGCAGCCGCCGCCCCCGGACACTAGCTCTTCGCCGTTCATCGCCACCGGGATCAACCGCGGCCAAACGCGACCCTGGCCGCCGCCGGCCACCACCCGCCACTTTCGGGGGCGCCCCCGGCATCGACCATCATCAGGGAGACCGGGGGCATCTCGACCCCTGCCAGGCGGTCGACGCGCTCGTCGACCTCCTGCTTGGTGGCGGCCCCCTTGCCGACCACCACCAGGTTTTTGTCGGCGAAGCTGGACAGGAACCTCTCCAGCGCCGGGTCGTCACAGCCGCCGGCCTCGAGGAAGACATGGTCGAACTGCTCCCGGCCCTTCCGGAGGACCTCCGCGAGCCAGCCCGGGTAGACCGCCTCCTCGGGGGTGATCTCCAGCCGCACCAGGTTCCCGTCGGAGACACACTCCGGCTTCTCGCCCTTCGACCGGCGCCCCGGGCTGACCACCACCAGGAAGCTCCGGGCGCCCGCCTTGGCCGCCTGCCCGGCGATCGACTTGGCCACCGACCTCCCGGCGCCGTTGAGCGCCGGGGCGGAGATCTGGACCGCCTTCGTGTCGCCCTCCGCCAACAGGCGGAGGAAGGTGGGCTCCGGGTCCGAGCCCTCGCCCGGGCGGGGGTCCGCCCAGTCGGCGATCACCGGGAAACCGAGGCGCTGCTCCAGCTGCTCCCGATCCGAATACGGCAACCCGCGCAGCACCCGCAGGCCGATCCACCCGGCGCAGAGGATACCGGAGGCGCCGATCGCGATCAGGCCCAGCAGGGCGAGCTTCGGCTCCGCCTTCTCGGACGGGGTCATCGGCTCGGAGACCACGGTGGCGATGTTGTGGAAGGCGTCCTCGGCGATCACGCTCTCGCTGAGCCGCTTCTGGATCGTCTCGTGCACCAGCCACTCGCGGTCCACCTGCTGCTGGAGGGCGCGGAACTCGGAGCTGAGGGCCTTCATGTCGACCAGCCCGCGCTGCAGGGAGCCGAGCTCGGCGCGCAGCGCGGCCTCGCGCTTCTTGGTCGCCTCGTACTTCGAGTCGACCGCCAGGCGGACGTCCGCGGCGAGGTCCTGTAGCTGCTTCTCGTTGCTATCGAACTGGGCCTGCGCCGCCTTGTACTTCGGGTTGGAGACCCCGAGCTGGTTGCCCGCCGCGGCGAGCGCAGCCTCCGCGGTGGCCCGCTGGCTCAGCAGGTCGGACACGTGCGCCATCGCCTGGTACCCCGCCAGCTCGATCACCGCGATCGGGGACGCATGGGGGCCGACCTCGGCGAGCACCTCGACCTGGCTCTCCAGCTCCAACCGCTGGCGCACCACCGTGTTCAGCTCGTCGCTGAACTGCGTCACCCGCTGCGCGTAGAGATCGTGGTCCTGCTCGACCGGGAACTCGGGGTGTGACGCCCGGAACTCGCCCAGTGTCTCCTCCGCAGCCCGGGCGGCCTCGCGCGCCTTCTCCGCCTGCCCCTCGAGGCTCGAGCGCGCTGCCAGCGCCTCGCTCTGCCTGCGCTCGACCAGGAAGCGGCCGAACTCGGAGGCGAAGGTGTCCGCGATCAGCCGCGAGCGCTCCGGGTCCGGGTCCAGGACGCTGACCTCCAGCAGGCGGGTCTCCTCGACCAGGCCGGCGCGAAAACGCTCCGCCTGCAGGAAGGCCACCAGCTTGTCGTCGGGGAGGTCCGGGTCCCCGGCCATCCCCTTCGGCAGGAACCCCCCCTCGTCGCGCAGGCCGAGCGTATCGACGACCCGCAACACCATCGAACTCCCGACCATCGCGATCTCGAGCGACTTGAGCGAATCGAGGTCGTTCTGGTTGCCCCCGTTAGCCTCGTTCTCGAACTGGATGATCCGGTCGAACTTCGGGTCGATATAGATCAGCGCCGAACTCTTGAACAGGGGCTGCCTCACGAAGTAGTAGGCCAGGGCGAGACAGCCGCAGATCGCCGGCACGATGACGAGCAGGTTGAAATAGCGGCGCAGCAGGTAGTTGAGATCAAAGCGGTCCAACAGGGGATCCGTGGTCGCGGCGGGCGGGGGGCCGGAGTCGGGCTCGGGCTCGCAACGGCTCGGGGAGTCAGTCGGGGTGCTCATCAATGATCGGGATGCTCGGTGTTCGAGGAGGGCAGGACGATCGGTGCTGGGGAGAACTCGAGAGATGGGCAGCACACGGCACCCCGACCCCCCAAAGCCAAGTCACCAAACGGTAAGCAATTTACCATAGAAATTATATAAATTGCAACTAAACTATTATAATATTCTCAAATATTGGAAATCTGGCAATTTTTACCAGAGCGGTTTTTCCCCATCTAGTGGTGGGGGAAGGATCAGGTGGTTTGAGCGATCCAGATGGCATCCGGGCACCCCTGACACGATTTCCGGGGGCAGTGCAAACGGGTACAGATCTACCGAAATGCCCCAGGGCGTGTTCATGCATCAGTGGTGTCGTCGATGCACAGGGGGGCGTTTCTTGTTTTGGGAGATAGCCGCGTCGGGCGTAGGCGGAAGGATGCCGCCCTTCCCCCGGAGGGGCGGCATCCTGCCGCCCCTGGGGTACGCTGCGTCACCACCCGAGCCCCCCCTCCTCGCCGCCGATATCGGGAAGCTCGATGCATCCCGACGAGTGGGCTGGAAGGTTCCCTATCAACCCCTTCTCCCGCCAATCCATCGCCGTTTGTGAACACGCCCTCCCGACATCGTATCCCGGGGGGTAGCCACGAGCGTGAGCGAGTGGGGAACTAGCTCCTGTCGACTCGCTCACGCTCGTCGCTACCTTCCCACATCGTCCGGCGACCATGAACACGCCCTAAAACGCGATACTCACCCCTTCTGAACCCACGCCGCCAGGCGGCCGACCCGCCTCCACGGTCCGCCGGGGGACGCCCTCCCACCGGCGACCCCCGGCGGGCGCAGGACGAAACCGGTGGGGTCGGCGTTCGACCTCGGTTTCGTGCCTCTAGTCGAGGTGATCCTTCAACGAATCGGGGTTGCCCGGGACGTAAGGTGACCCCTCGTGCAGCGAGGGCCCCTTCCAGTGCCAGAACAGCGTCGCCTCCCACAGCAGACCGGTCGTCGCGACGCCCTGGACGCCGCCGTTGCTCAGCGAGGGCGCCGTGGTGAAGGCGTCGCTGCCGTCACCGTTGACCGCCACCGCCTGGATCGTCAGCGCTCCGTTGCGCCACTCGCCGTTCGGACCCGGCTCGTTCTTGCGCACGTCCCCGGTGTTGGTGGGGACGAACATGGCCTGCTCCATCGCGTCCTCCTTGAAATACAGCCCCAGCTTCTCGAGCTTGGTCGTCCCGGGAACCCCGTTGAGCGAGAACACGGGCAGATCGGAAACCGGCATCTGGTGGTAGGCCGTCACGCCGTCGGCGAGCTGGGTGACCGGCGGGTAGACCAGCCTGGTCGTGGTGGTGCCACCCCCACCGCCATCATCGTCGTCATCATCATCATCATCGTCGTCGTCATCGTCGCCACCGCCGGAACTGCGGACGACCACCCTCCTGGGCGCAGGGATGGGGACGCTGGAGTCGCGGTCGTAGTCGGTGTTGACGAACAGGCGAGCCCCCGGCGACAGGTCGCCGTTGGCGACGATGATCTTGAACTTCCTACCCGGCGGGATCACGTCGTCGATGGAATCCAGGCTGCCGTCGCGGAGGTTGAAGAAATCGGCGCCCTCCAGCTCATATTTGATGTTGTACTCATGCACGTGGCCGTCGGTGGAGCCGCCGCCGACCGCGGCGATCGAGGTCGAGGTGTCGAGGTCGAAGTGGCCGATCCCGAGGAACTCGTAGGGCGCCGCGGTGAGCGGGCTCGCCGTACCCGGGGTGAACCACTGGCTGATCGCATAGGGGACGTCGACGCGCGCCAGCACGCTGTCGCCCTCGTCGACCTTGAACTTCTTGTCGTAGGTCTGCCAGCTGCTGCCGCCATCGAGCGAATAGCTGATGTAGGCACCCTCCGGGACCACGTCGGCGTCGGGATCGAAGTCCATCTCCACCTTGTCGCGCTTCTGTTCGATGACCGGCGGGTCGAGCGGCAGGGGGTCAGCCGTCAAGATCAGCACCTCCTCGTCCGAGTCGGTGAAGAAGCCCCGCTCGATGGCGGTCGCCCGGGAGCGGATCTGCGCGGTCGCCTGACCCGGCCTCCACAGACCCAGCCGCAGCGGGAGCTGTTGGCTCGGCGCCCCGTTGGAGAAGGGGTCGATCAGCTCCCTCGTCCGCGAGCTGGCGGGGTCGGAGCCGTCGGTGGTCCAGGCGACGGTATAGTAATCGCTGCTGTGGAAGCGGTCGGGGATCTCTGCCCCGTTGTCCATCGACACCGTGGCCTCGGGCGGCGCGGGGGTCCGCCTGCTGGAGACCAACCTCCCGCCGAGCTCGACGTAGTTGAAACGGTCCTTGGCGGCGCTGAGCACGTTGTCGAGCTTGACCGTCTGCGCCGTGTAGCGGTGGGTGATCATCTCGCTGTCGCTATAGCGGTCGGGGTCGATCGACACAGCGTAGGCGACCAGCTCGAGCCCCGGGCTGAGCGGGATCGCGCCGCCGTAGACGCCGCCGCGGCTGCCGCGCAGGGCGAACAGCTCGGAGACCCCGGGCGTGTTGGGGTTGGTGAGGGTGATCGATGTCGTGCCGAAATCGGCCAGGGGATATTCGCCGGAGGTGAGGGAGAAGACCGGCGGCCGCAGGGGGAGCAGAGTCGGGGGTGTGAAGGTCGGCCCTCCGCGGGGCCCGCCCCTCCCGAACTCCGGGGGGGGCGC
>JANQMB010000113.1 GCA_028280355.1 Verrucomicrobiales bacterium | reverse complement strand
CGCCCTCTTCGAGCTGGTCGACCTGCTCGTTCGCCGTATCGGCCGCCTTCTTGGCGGCATCGAGGATGGCACCGTGTCCGGACTGGGGGCCGGGCGGGGGCTTCTCCTCCTCGGGGTCGGGGGACTTCTTGCAGCCGGCCATCGCGAGCGCGCCGGCCCCCAGTAGGATCGGGAGCAGTCGTTTTGCCTTCATCGGATATGGGACAGTAGGCTCAAGTGCCGCCCCCATCATCCCCGAAAACCCTGTCAGCCCTCTTGCAACGAGGAGGCCAGCCGTTCGAGGTGCTTCGCCAGCAGGTCGAACTCGAGGTTGGCGCGCTGTCCCGCCCGGCGCCCGGCCAGGTTGGTGACCGCATAGGTGTGTGGGGTGATCCAGCAGGTGAAGGAGCCCCGCGTATCGTCGACCTCCGCCGCGGTGAGGCTGATGCCGTCGATGGCGATCGAGCCCTTCGGGATCAGGTAGCGGGCGAAGTCCCCCGGCAGCGCGACCTCGAAGCGGTAGTCGTCGCCGACCGGCTCCAGCGCGAGGATCTCGGCGACGGTGTCGACGTGCCCCTGGACGAAGTGCCCGCCGAGCCGCGAGTCCGCCCGCAGCGCCCGCTCCAGGTTCACCGTGTCGCCCTCCGCCAGGTCGCCCAGGCCGGTGACGCGCAGCGTCTGCGCCAGCAGGTCGAAGGCCGCCCCGCCGCCGGTGAGCTCCGCCACCGTCAGGCAGCAGCCGTTGACGGCGACGCTCTCGCCGAGTCCGAGCTCGCCGGCGAAGGGGATCTCGAGCTCCAGGCGCGCGCCGGTCTCCGTGCGCGGAAAGGTGCGCACGCTGCCGGTGGTTTCGACGAGGCCGGTGAACATCGGGATGGTCTCGGAACGGTTGCCGTATTGACTGCCTTGGCGAGCGGATTTTTGTGGCCGCGTGTCGGGGCGCTCTACCCCGCCTTCCTGGCGATCGCCATCAGCGTCTGGAAGCCAGGTGGCTCGGGCTCCTTATCGACGATGGCGGACTCGATCTCGGTGAAGCCGGCCGACTCGAGGAAGCCGCGCAGCTCGACCTCGGAGAAGCCGAGGTGGGTGTCGGCGTATAGCTCGCGCGCCTCCTCGAAGTCGTGCTTGAGCAGGTCGAGCACCACCACCGTCCCCCCCGGGCGGGTGATGCGGTAGGCCTCCTCGACCGCGGCCGCCGGCCTCGCCGCGTGGTGCAGCGCCTGGCTGAACAGCGCGAGGTCCACCGAGTCGCTATCGATAGGCGGCGAGCCGATGTCGCCGTGCCGGTATTCGAGGTTGGTGTAGCCGTGCTCGGCGGCCAACCTGGCGCCGAACTCGACCATCTTCTCGGAGTTGTCGACCGCGATCACCTTCTCGGCGCGCTGCGCGAGCAGCTGGGCGAGGGTGCCCTCGCCGGCGCCGAGGTCGGCGACGACGCCGGGGCGCATCAGCTTGAGCAGGGTCTCGGCCAGCCCTTTCCAGGAGCGGCCGGGGACGTACTTGCGGCCGAACTTGCCGGCCAGCTCGTCGAAGTAGGCGCGCGCGCGGTCGGCTCGCTTGGCGAGCACCAGGGCGAGCGCCTCGTCGTCGCGCGGGCACTCCGGGATCTCGGCGGCGGCGGCCTCGACCACCGACAGGATCCGCTCGAGGGCGAGCGTCTCCGCCCCGGCGGGCTTCGCCAGCTGGTAGAAGATGTTTTTGCCGGAACGCTCGTCGGACACCAGCTCGGCCGCCTTCAGCTGCGCCAGCTGGGAGGAGATCCGCGACTGCCCCATCGCCATCACCTCCTGCAGTTCGGCGACCGAGAGCTTCTCCTCCCGCAACGCCCGGACGATGCGGACCCGCGTCGGATCCGCCAGCAGCTTGAGCCATTTCAAAGTTGACGCCATGGAAATTCAGAGGAACATATCAACATATCACGATATCTAGATATATGGCAAATCGCTTCATTTTCTCGTCGGAGTCGGTGACCGAGGGGCATCCGGACAAGACCTGTGACACCATCTCGGACGCCGTCCTCGACGCCTGCCTCGAGCAGGATACCGCTTCGCGCGTGGCGTGCGAGACGATGGTGAAGGACAACGCGGTGGTCCTCGGCGGCGAGATCACCACCGCGGCGGAGTTCGACTACCGCGAGGTGGTGAAGGGGGCGCTGGTCGACATCAACTACGACTCGGCCTACGCGGAGGGCACCGACTACAGCTACACCTGCAAGTTCGACGCGCAGAACTTCTTCTTCATGAACCTGCTCGGCCAGCAGTCGCCGGACATCGCGCAGGGGGTCGATGCCGAGGCGGCGGCGGACAAGGAGACCGCCGAGCAGGGCGCGGGCGACCAGGGGATCATGTTCGGCTACGCCTGCGACGACACGCCGGAGCTGATGCCGGCGCCGGTCGCCTACTCGCACCGGCTCGGCGAGGCGATCACCAAGCTGCGCAAGGACCGCGTCCACACCTGGTTGCGGCCCGACTCGAAGACGCAGGTCTCGGTCGAGTACGTCGACGGGAAGGCGCAGCGCATCACCGCGGTGGTGGTCTCGACCATGCACGCGGCGGAGATCACCACCTCGGAGATCCGCGAGGTGTTGAAGAGGGACCTGATCGAGAAGGTGTTGCCCGGCGAGCTGTTGACCGAGGACACCAAGTTCCATATCAACCCGACCGGCCTGTTCATCGTCGGCGGCCCGGAGGGCGACTGCGGCCTGACGGGGCGCAAGATCATCGTCGACACCTACGGCGGCATGGGCCGCCACGGAGGTGGGGCGTTTTCGGGGAAAGACCCCTCGAAGGTCGACCGCTCGGCGGCCTACATGTGCCGTTGGGTGGCGAAGAACATCGTCGCCGCCGGCCTCGCCGGGCGCTGCGAGCTGCAGACCGCCTACGCCATCGGTTTCCCCGACCCGGTCTCGCTGACGGTCGACACCTTCGGCACCAACACCGTCGACGAGGCGAAGATCGAGGCGGCGGTGAACGAGGTGTTCTCCTTCAAGCCGGCGGACATCGTCTCCCAGCTGGACCTGCTGCGCCCGGTCTACCGCAAGTCGACCAACTACGGCCACTTCGGGCGCGAGGACGACACGGACGCGTTGACATGGGAGAAGACGGACAAGGTCGAGGAGCTGCGGGCAGCCTGCGGCAGCTAGAGTTTGTTAGTGTTCAGTTTTCAGTGTTCAGCAAGAGAGGGGGAAGCGATGGCTTTACAGACGTTTGAAGATCTCGAGGTTTGGAAGAGGGGGTGCCGACTGGCCGTCGACGTGTGTTCGCATGTGGGGGGATGGAGAAATTTTGCGCTGAGGGATCAGCTCCAGCGATCGGCGATCTCGATCCCGTCGAATATCGCGGAGGGGGCGGAACGTGACAGCGAGGGGGATTTCGTCCGCTTCCTGAGAATCAGCAAGGGGTCGTGTGGCGAGCTTAGAACTCAGTTCTACATCACCCAACGAGTCGCCAAGCACGCGGGTGATTCCGATCAATCAATCCCCGACTCGTTCATCGATGAGACCCGCGAGATCTCTGCCATGCTCCAAGGGCTGATCAATTCCATCGCCGCGTGAACAGCCGCCTCTTTCTGAAAACTGAACACTGAAAACTAGCAAACTTCGAGAACGATGAATACGACAGTTGAAGCGGGTAACGACTACAAGGTGGCAGACATCGAGTTGGCCGAATTCGGGCGCAAGGAGATCGCCATCGCCGAGCACGAGATGCCGGGGCTGATGGCGACCCGCGAGAAGTATGCGGCGGAGAAACCGCTGGCGGGCGTGCGGGTGATGGGCTCGCTGCATATGACGATCCAGACGGCCGTGCTCATCGAGACGCTGGTCGAGCTGGGCGCCGACGTGCGCTGGTGCTCGTGCAACATTTTCTCGACGCAGGACCACGCCGCCGCCGCCATCGCCGCCGCCGGCGTGCCGGTGTTCGCATGGAAGGGCGAGACGCTCGAGGAGTATTGGGAGTGCACGCTGAGCGCGCTGACCTGGCCGGACGGCAAGGGGCCGGAGCTGATCGTCGACGACGGCGGCGACGCGACCCTGCTCATCCACAAAGGCGCGGAGCTCGAGGAGGGCTCGGACTGGGTGGAGGGCGAGAGCGGCTCGCAGGAGGAGGCGGTGATCAAGGCCCTGCTCAAGAAGGTGAAGGCCGAGGACCCGATCAAGTGGACGAACTACCTGAAGGACTGGAAGGGCGTCTCCGAGGAGACGACTACCGGTGTCCACCGCCTCTACGAGATGTTCGAGAAGGGCACGCTGCGCGTCCCGGCGATCAACGTCAACGACTCGGTGACCAAGTCGAAGTTCGACAACCTCTACGGCTGCCGCGAGTCGCTGGTGGACGGCATCAAGCGCGCCACCGACGTGATGATCTCCGGCAAGGTCGCGGTGGTCTGTGGTTACGGCGACGTCGGCAAGGGCTGCGCCCAGGCGCTGCGCGCCCAGGGGGCACAGGTGGTAGTGACCGAGATCGACCCGATCTGCGCGCTGCAGGCGGCGATGGAGGGTTTCCGCGTGCTGCCGATCGAGGACACCCTCGGCTGGGGCGACATCTACGTCACCACGACCGGCAACAAGGACATCATCCGCCTCGAGCACCTGACAGCGATGAAGGACCAGGCGATCGTCTGCAACATCGGCCACTTCGACAACGAGATCCAGGTGGACGCGCTCAACGGCCACGCCGGCGTCGAGAGGGTGGAGGTCAAGCCTCAGGTCGACCAGTACACCTTCGAGGACGGCCGCCAGCTCTACATGTTGGCCGAGGGGCGCCTGGTGAACCTGGGCTGCGCCACCGGCCACCCGAGCTTCGTGATGAGCAACAGCTTCACCAACCAGACCCTGGCACAGATCGACCTGTGGAAGAACCGCGAGACGAACCAGCCGGGCGTGACCGTGCTGTCGAAGGAGCTCGACGAGGAGGTCGCCCGCCTGCACCTCGACAAGATCGGCGCCAAGCTGACGGCGCTGACCCCGGAGCAGGCCGACTATATCGGCGTCAAGGTCGAGGGGCCGTACAAGCCGGAGCACTACCGCTACTAGGCGAGTTCTGGTTGTCTTTTCAGGCCGGCCCGCATTCCCATGCGGGGCGGCCTTCTTTGTATCCGGGGGGCGGGGCGTCAG
>JANQMB010000096.1 GCA_028280355.1 Verrucomicrobiales bacterium | reverse complement strand
GCTGGTCATGGCGGACGGCTTCATCGCGGCTGTCACCGGCATGGATTTCGTCACCGCCCTCGACGGCTGCGCCGACAGCGTGCCGGAGGAGAGGATTGCCGGGCTATGTATCGTGTTCGAGGAGGGGGAGTTCGAGCTGCGCGAGTCGAAGCCGCTGGTGGCCACCGCGCTCCGCGACGACACCGCGTGGGTGATCGCGCATGTCGAGTCGACGAAGCTCGGCGCCGGGTCCGAGTTCGGGCTGGAGATGAAGCGTGCCCCCGGGTCGGACGGTGATGCTGCGGGGGGGCGATGGCAGATCGTCGGCATCAACTTCGGCAAGCTGCTCGACACCTACGTGGCCGCCTCCGAGGCCGGCAAGGTTCCGTACACCCCGATCAAGTCCCAGCCGGGCGCCGGCGAGAAGCTGGTGCTCTACTTCGAGTACGACAACGCGCAGCTGCTGCCGCGCGCGAAGCGGCAGCTGGAGATCATCGCCAATATCCTGAAGGCCGACTCCGACAAGACGCTGACCATCGCGGGGCATGCCGACGCGCTCGGCTCGGAGCAGTACAACGCCAGGCTCTCCGCCGCCCGGGCAGCCGCCGTCAAAGCGCAGCTGGTCGAGTTCGGGGTGCCCGATCCCCAGGTCTCCACGGAGGGCTTCGGGGAGAGGCAGCCGTGGAAACCCAACCTCCGCGAGGACGGCAGCGACGACCCCAAAGGTCGCAGCTACAACCGCAGGGCGGAGATCTATCTGGAGTTCTAGCGGCCGCGTCGGACGCCCGTCTGGCCCACCGGGGGACCGCTTCCGGATCCCCCATCACGATGATCACCGCACAGGACCTCCTCGACGCCGGGTGGAGCGAGGGCCCCGAGATCGGAGCCGCGTTGGAACGCGCCAGGGTCTATTCGGAGCGGGGGATCGAAGATCCCAAATACCTGCTCAAGCTGGTGGCGCGCGATGTGCCGAAATCCCAGCCGAAGGCCGCCGCGCGCGCCGAGCCGGCGCCGCTTGGCGAGGCGATCGAGGCCACCTGTGAGGAGGACGCCGAGAACATCAAGAAGGTCCGCCGGCTGATGTCCGAGCTGCTGCGCATGCCGCGCGTGCGGCGCGGCGCCCTGATGCCCGACGCCTGCCCGGCGGGCGTCGCGCCGGCCACCATCCCGGTCGGGGGGGCAGTTGCGGTGGAGAACGCCATCATCCCCTCGGCGCACAGCGCCGACATCTGCTGTTCGATGTACGCCACCTTCTTCCGCTGTGGCAAGGGAGTCGGCGAGATGCTCGACGACCTGACCGCCTCGACGCGCTTCGGGTACGGCGGCCGCCGGCCCGACGACCAGGTGCACCACCCGGTGCTCGACGAGGGGGTGTGGGGCAACAAGTTCCTGACCGGGCTCGACGGCCACGCGCGCATGCACATGGCCGACCAGGGCGACGGCAACCACTTCGCCTACCTCGGCAGGGCGGAGTTCGGGCCGGCGGCGCTCGCCGCCCTCGAGTCGAACGGGCAGCGCGAGATGGCGGCGGCCATGCGGGCGGCCTCGGTCGATGGCGAGCGCTTCGAGTCGCTGGCCCTCGTCACCCACCACGGTTCGCGCGGGCTCGGTGCCCAGGTCTACAAGCGTGGCCAGAACGCCGCCCTCAAGCACACGGCGAAGGTCGCCACGGGCATCCCGAAGGCCGCCGCCTGGATCGATGTCGACACCCCGGAGGGCGAGGCTTACTGGGAGGCGCTGGGATACGTCGGCCGCTGGACTAGGGCGAACCACCAGAGCATCCACGCCCGTTTCCTGGAGAGTGCGGGCGCCTCGGGTATCGCCGAGTTCGGCAACGAACACAACTTCGTGTGGCGCCGCGGCGACCTGTTCATGCACGGCAAGGGTGCGACCCCGGCGTGGGCCGACGATGCTGGCGACCCGTTGCTGGGCCTCATCCCCCTGAACATGGCCGCCCCGATCTTGGTGACCCTGGGGGGCGACAACGCGGACTACCTGTCCTTCGCCCCGCACGGCGCCGGCCGGAACCGCTCGCGGACCGCCACCCTCAAGCGTTACGCGGGCCCGGGCGCCGCCGAGGCGGCGCTGGCCGAGGGCACGCGCGGCATCGAGGCGCGCTGGTTCTGTGGCAAGCCGGACCTCAGCGAGAGCCCGGTCGGGTACAAGCCCGCGGATCAGGTGAAAGCGCAGATCGGGCAGTTCGGGCTGGCCGACATCGTCGCCGAGATCTCGCCGCTGGGCAGCATCATGGCCGGCGACGCCGGCCCCGCGCCTTGGAAGCGGCGCCGGGAGGAGGAGCTGACCCCGAAGCAGAAGCGCCAGCTCGAACACCGCGCCGAACGCCGCAAGACCCGCCAGCGTCTGGGCGGCGGGGGAGCTTGGGACGAGGAGTAGGGCCCCCGCCCGCCGGTACAAGGCTGTCACCGCGCTGGCGGTCCCGGCGTATCCACCGGTAGATACCCCGCCGCCATATGATTCGATCTCTCGTCGCCCTCATCACTCTCACCGGCGCCTGGACGGCGCCCGCCGCGGAACCCGTCCTCTGGGAGTACCCCACCGGGCGGGCCAACCCGCAGGCCCTGCTCGTCGACGGCCGCCGGCCCGATGTCCTCTACGTGGCGCTCAAGGAGCGCGGGGTCGAGGTCTTGCGGATCGGGGATCGGGCGGGGCGGATCGGCGGTGTGGGGAGAGGCGAGCTGGCCGGCCTGCATGCGATGAACCTCTGGCAGCGCGGCGACCTGCTGTTCGTCGCGCTGGGTTCCTTCTTCGACGCGCGCGGCGCGCACGCCGGGCTGGGGGTGGTCGACGTCCGCGACCCGCGCCGGCCGGAGCTGCTCTCCGTGTGGAAGTCGAAGGAGAGGCGGCGCGGTAGCGCGGTGGTGGTCGCGGACGAGCGCCACGCCTACCTGGGCGCCATGGACGCCGGGGTGATGAGTTTCGACGTCGCCGACCCGGCGAGGCCCAAACACCTTGCGACCTTCCAGCCGGACGTCCATTTCCCGAGGAGGGACCCGGGCAAGATCCAGCATCCCAACGCGCGCGGCATGGAGCTGAAGGGGGACCTCCTCTTCGTCTGTTACGACGCCGGCGGCGTCCGGGTGCTCGACGTCTCCGACCCGGCCGCGCCGGCCGAGGTCGGGCGATACATCAACTCCCAGATGGACCACAAGCAGAGCGCCTACAACAACATCACCATCGATGGCGACCGCGCCTACCTGGCGATCGACTACGCGGGTTTCGAGGTGCTGGATGTCCGCGACCCGAAAGCGATGCGCCAGCTCGCCTGGTGGAACCCGTGGGACGCCGACACCAACGCCAACCTGTGGATCAACAGCCCGGGCCATACCAACCAGCTGGTCTTCGACAAGAGGGGGCGCAGGGTGTTCCTCTCGGCCGGCGACAGCGAGCTGCTGGTGCTCGACGTTGCCGACCCGCGCCGGCCAAAGCCTTTGCCCGGATACGGCGAACCGAAAAACAATGCGGGCGTCTGGGGGCTGGCGGCCCGCGGAGACACCGTCTACCTCGCCTACATCAAGACGATCGTCCCGTTCCGCGGTGAGTGGGCGGGGATCAGGGCGATCCGGGTCGAGTGAGGGGCGCGCCTCCGCCCGGGCCGCCGATGCGGTAGAGCTTCGAAAAAGTCCGCACGAACATCCCGCCTCCCGCCACCGCCGGCGTGGCGTAGATCCCCTCGGCGAACTTGTAGGTGCCCAGCGGCTCGAACTTCCCGGTCGCCCTGAGGGCGGCGATCTCGCCCTCCTTGCTGCAGCAGTAGATGACGTTGCCGACGACGACCGGCGAGGCGTATGGGGCGCCGACGGCGCGCTCCCGCCACAGCACCTCGCCGTCCTCGGCCCGCCGGCAGGTCA
Source organism: Verrucomicrobiales bacterium (assembly GCA_028280355.1). Taxonomy (GTDB): domain Bacteria; phylum Verrucomicrobiota; class Verrucomicrobiia; order Verrucomicrobiales; family DEV007; genus JANQMB01. Next base: position 1,007 of record JANQMB010000096.1, on the reverse strand, counting down.
TCACGCCGCCGTCGTTGAGCAGGAAGAGGAGGCCGTTGAGGGCGACGCCGGTGGGGACGTAGGGTAGCCCCTTCAGTCCCGCCTCCCAGGCGACCTCGGCACCGCCACCGGCTGTGGCGCGCAGCGCGACCGACTCCTTGCCGCCCGAGCCCGAGCCGGCCGCGGCGAACACGATGTCGCCGGAGAGGATCGGGCTGCCGACGCAGCGCTGCGAGAACCCGGGGTCGTGTTCCCAGAGCAGCTCGCCCGACGCGGGGTCGATCGCGGTGATCCCGTGGGCGGTGCTGCTGAACACCAGCTGCGCACCCCCGCCGGCGGCGCGCAGCGCCGGGGTGCTGTAGGCGCCCTTGTCGTGGGAGTCCCGGTCGAGCCGCCATCTCTCCGCGCCGGTCTCCGGGTCGAGGCCGACGATGAAACTCTTCCCGGTCTCGCCGTGGCTGCCGATCACCAGGGTGCCACCGGCCAACACCGGCGAGGCGGAGCTGCCGTGTTTGGCGTAGAACTTCCCGAGCGTCTTTTTCCACAGCTCCTTCCCCGAGTGGTCGAACGCCAGCGCCTCGACCCCCTCCGCCGAGGTCCAGGTCACGTAGACACGCTGTGCGTCGCAACAGGGGGTGGAGGACGAATAGTCGTTGAATCGGTGTTGCCGGTAGGCCGCGAAGGCCTGTTCGCTGCGCCATCGCTCTCGCCCGTCGGTAGCGCTCAAGCCGATGACGTACCGCACCCCCCCCTTCTCGGTGTCGGTGGCGGTGAGGAAAACCATGTCCCCCCAGAGCACCGGCGAGGAGTGGCCGCTGCCGGGCAGCGGCACGCCCCAGCGGACATCCGCCTCGGCCACCGGCGCCGGGATCCCCTCGGCCTCGCTCAGCCCGGATGTCCCGGGGCCGCGGAACTGGGTCCACTCCTGGGCGGCGGCGGTGTTCGCGGCGAGGGCGATCGCGGCGAGGGCGAGGGTCGGGGATCTCATCGCGGGGAGTATAGCGCCCTTTTGCGGCGCGCGGAACCGC
>JANQMB010000058.1 GCA_028280355.1 Verrucomicrobiales bacterium | reverse complement strand
GACCTCTACCAACGTCGGCGTACTGAAGGAGAACTTGCGCCGCGCCGGCGTCGCCGAGCGCTCTGTCTTCCACCTGACTTTGCCAGACTTCTTGTCCAGGGCGACGGCGAAGGGGGCCGCCGACGCGTCCGCGCTGTAGATCAGCAGGTCTTTGAAGATTACTGGCGACCCGCCGTTACCGTGTAGGGGCGGGTAGTCCAGGTCGCGCTGCACCCACCGCACCTGCCCGTCCAGGTCGAGGCAGGCCGTCCCCATGTGGCCGAAGTGCACGTAGAGCCGACCGCCCTCGACGACCGGCGTCGGGCTGGCATGCGAGTTCTTCTTGTGGATCTTCGGGGCGGCCGCCCCGCCCTGCTCGATGGCCACCGTGCTCCACAGGACGGCCCCGTCGGCCGCGTCGAGACACAGTGCGCGCAACTCGCGGTCGACCCCACCGGCATCCTGGTCGTCCCCCGCTGCCACCGCCGTGGTGAGATAGATTCTCCCGTCTGCCAACACGGGCGACGACCAGCCCTTGCCCGGCACCGCCACCTTCCACTTCACGTTCTCCGTGGCGCCCCACTTCAGAGGCAGCGCCCTAACCACCGCGTGCCCGTCCCCCGTCGGCCCGCGGAACTTCGGCCAATCGGCAGCCTGCGCGACCGGGGCCAACACGCAGAAAAAAACAGCGGCGGAGAGAATACGGATCATGCCGGAAAGATCAGGCCGCGCCGCCTGCGGATGCAAACCAAATCCCGCCCCATCGCCACCCCCATCGGGCGCGAGCGGCCTTCCTACATCCCCACACACGGGCCGCCTCACCACCCGCCCCCCTCAAGCCGCCACCCGCGCCCGTTCGGCCTCGAGCAGTTCGGCGATGCGCTGCCTCCCCTCGGCGAGAAACGCGTCGCTCTCCGGGGTCGAACCCAGCGCACGCGCGGTGGTGATGGCTCCCATCGAGATCATCAGGATCGCCTGTGCCACCGGCAGCCGGCGCTCCTCGGGGAACTCGTCGAGGTGGGCGACGAACATGTCCTGCATGTGGCTCTGGATCTTGGCAAACGCCGCGCGGGTCTCCTCGCCCTGACGCCCGATCTCCGAGATCAAACAGGGTACCGGACAGCAGCGCTCCGGGTTGTCGCGGTTCTCCGCGCTCAGGTACCACTCGCCCAACGCCAGGATCCAATCGCAACCCTGTAGCGCCTGCACGCTCTCCGGGATGCCCGCGGCAGTGATCTCCGGGGCGCTCTCGATGATCGCCACCAGCAGCGCCTCCTTGCTCTTGAAGTGGGAGTAGAAGCCCCCCGCCGTCAGACCCGCCTCACCCATGATGGCGTCCACCCCGGCCGCATGGTAACCGCGCTCACGGAATACCCGGGTTGCCGCCGCCATGATCGCACGGCGAGTCTGCTCCTTCTGCTCAGGGGGATATCTCATGGGGCTAATCGGCTGACAGCCAACACTCCATACACAAAATCACAAGAAAATGCATTTTCCACTTTTAAAATTACGATCGTCATTTAATAGTTGAATTACGGTCGTAATTTAACGCCGCCAAAGGCCGACCCAGAAACCCGCTGTTACCGATGAAAACACCTGCTGGCACCCCCGCTGAGCCGTCCCGCCCCTGGATCCCCCGTTTCGCCGACTTCGTCCTGCGCCACCGCTGGTGGGTGATCGGCGCCTCCGTGCTGCTGACGGTCGCCATGGGGGCCGGGCTCGGCAAATTGGGCTTCGGCAGTAACTACCGGCTGTTCTTCTCCGGCGAGAACCCGGAACTGCGCGCCTTCGAGGACTTCCAGGCGACCTACACCAAGACGGACAACATCATGTTCGTCCTGCAGCCGGCCGAGGGCGGCGTGGCGACGCCGGAGATGGCGGCGGCGGTGGAGAAGGTGACCGAACAGGCGTGGACGATCCCCTATAGCATCCGCGTCGACTCGATCAGCAACTTCCAACACAGCTGGGCGGAGGGGGACGACCTCTCGGTCGACGACCTGATCCGCGACGGCGCGGCGCTGAGCCCTGAGGCGGTGGCCGAGAAGGTCGGGGTCGCCCTCGCCGAGCCGCTGCTCGCGGGCAACCTCATCTCGCCGGACGCCTCCACCACCGGCGTCAACGTCACCTTCCAATACCCGGAGAAAGACATCATGGAGGTGCCCAAAGCGGCGGCCAAGGCGCGCGAGATCGCCGCCGGAATCCGCGCCGAATTCCCCGGCCTCACCGTCGCGCTGACCGGCGTCTCGATGCTCAACAACACCTTTGCCGAAGAGGCGATGAACGACATGGGCTCGCTGGTGCCGATCATGTACCTGATCCTGATCGGCGTCATGGTGCTCTCCGTGCGCAGCCTGAGCGGCACGGCCGGGGCCCTGCTGGTGATCGTGTTCGCCACCGTCGCGGCGATGGGCGCCGGCGGCTACTTCGGGATCAAGCTGCTACCGATCTCCGCCCTGACGCCGACCATCGTCCTCACCCTGGCGATCGCCGACAGCATCCATATCCTCATCGGCATACGCAAAGGCATGCGCGACGGGCTCGACAAGCCCGACGCCATCCGCGAGAGCCTGCGGGTCAACTTCGTCCCGGTGTCGATCACCAGCCTGACCACCATCGTCGGCTTCCTGGCGCTCAACTTCTCGGACTCGCCGCCCTTCTGGCACCTCGGCAACCTCACCGCCATCGGCATCGCCGCCGCCTGGCTGCTGTCGATCACCTTCCTGCCCGCCGTCATGAGCCTCCTCCCGGTCAAGGCGCCGACGCGCCGCGGCGGGGCGGACCGCCCGGGGCTCATCGCCCGCTACGCCGACTTCGTCGTCGCCCGCCACCGCCCCGTGCTGCTCGGCGCCGGCCTGGCCGCCGTCGCGCTGGCGGCCTTCGCCCCGCGCAACGAGCTCAACGACGAGTGGGTGAAGTACTTCGACCACCGCGTCGACTTCCGCGGCGACGCCGAGTTCGCCATGGAGAACCTCACCGGCCTCTACGCGCTCGAGTATTCGGTGGCGGCCGACGGCCCGGGCGGCATCAGCCAGCCCGAGTACCTCGAGCGCCTCGAGGCCTTCACGAGCTGGCTGCGCGCCCAGTCGGAGATCAGCCACGTCTACAGCTACACCGACATCATCAAGCGCCTGAACAAGAACATGCACGGCGACGACGGGAGCTGGTACCGCATCCCGGAGAACAACGAGCTCGCCGCCCAATACCAGTTGCTCTACGAGCTCTCGCTCCCCTACGGGCTCGACCTCAACGACCGGGTCAGCATCGACAAGGGCGCCACCCGGGTCACCGCGACGATGCCAGAGCTCTCCACCACCCGGGTGCGCGAGTTCATGGGGCGGTCGCGCGAATGGCTGGCGGCGAACGCGCCGGCCTACATGCACGGCGGGGCGACCGGGCCGACGCCGATGTTCGCCCACATCGCCCAGCGCAACATCACCAGCATGTTGAAGGGGAACGCGATCGCCATCGCCATCATCGCCCTGGTGATGGTCGCCGCCCTGCGCAGCTGGCGGCTCGGGCTGCTCAGCCTGATCCCCAACACGCTGCCCATCCTCATCACCTTCGGGGTCTGGGCGCTCCTGGTCGGCACGGTCGGCCTGGCCGCGGCCACCGTCGCCGCCACCTCCCTCGGGATCATCGTCGACGACTCCGTGCACTTCCTGTCCAAGTACCTCGACGGCCGGCGCGCCAAAGGCCTGAACAAGGCCGACGCCGTGCGATACGCCTTCGACACCGTCGGGCCGGCGATGCTCACCACGACCCTGATCCTCTCGGTCGGCTTCGCCTGGCTGGCCTACTCCACTTTCCTGATCAACGCGCAGATGGGCCTGCTCACCGCCATCGCCATCCTGGTGGCCTTCGTCTTCGACTTCACGGTGCTGCCCGCCCTGCTGCTCCTCAAACCATCCAGAACCACAGAGACCTATGAAAAACCCGTACCCACACCCACACCCGCCTAGCCTGACCCTCGCGGTCTCCGCCGCCATCACGATCGCCCTCGTCGTCGGCCTCGCCCTCGCCCCCCTCGCCCGCGCCGCGGACCCCCGCGCCAAGGGCTATGCGATCGCCGAGGCCAGCGACAACAGCGACAACGGCTTCGGCGACAGCGCCGTAAAGCTGAAGATGATCCTCAAGACCTCGGCCGGGAGGACGACGGAGCGGGTCCTGGAGATCAGGACGCTCGAGCGCGAGAACGCGGGCGTCGGCGACAAATCGGTCGTCGTCTTCTCCAGCCCCGCCGACATCGGCGGCACCGCGTTGCTGTCGCACGCCAAGCTGGTCACGCCGGACGACCAGTGGCTCTACCTCCCCGCCCTCAAGCGGGTGAAGCGGATCTCGTCGAAGAACAAGTCGGGGCCCTTCGTGGGCAGCGAGTTCGCCTTCGAGGACTTCACCGCCCTCGAGCTCGGCAAGTTCGACTACAAGTACTTACGCAGCGAGACCTTCGCCGGCCTGGCCTGCAACGTGATCGAGCGCTACCCGAAGTACCAGTACTCCGGCTATACCAAATCGGTCGGCTGGATCGACCAGGCGGACAAGCAGCTGCGCAAAGTCGACTTCTACGACCGCAAGGGCGAGCTGCTGAAGACCCTGACCTTCAAGGGGTATAAACGCTACGCCGGAAAATACTGGCGCCCGCACCAGCTCGAGATGGTCAACCACCAGACCGGCAAGAGCACGGTCCTGCTCTACGCCAAATACCAGTTCGGCGCCGGCCTGCGCGGGGCCGACTTCGTCTCTACCGCCCTCACCCGCACCCGCTGAGCCCGGCGGCCAACGCCGCCGGGGCGCCCCCAGTGACACCATCGCCGACCGCGACCCGACCATGATCAAGCCCCTCCGCCACCTCCTCCTGATACCGGCGATCGCCGCCCTGGGGGCGTCCGCCCAGGAGGACGGCGGAGGGGCTTTCGACGCGGACGGGTTCTTCGTCCCCGGTAGCGACGAGGCGCCCGGCGCCGGGGGGGAGAGAGGGGGCGAGTTCGACGCCGATGGCTTCTTCGCCCCCGAGGGCGACACCGACCCCGGAACCACCCCCACCGATGCCGCCGATGCCGCCGGGGCGCCCGACGACGAGCTGTTCGCCGAGCCGGAGGGGGGCGGGCTCCGCTTCGACGATGATCTCGCCGACGAGTTCCGCCCCTGGAAGCTCGGCGGATACGTCGGCGCCGAAGCGAGGTGGTTCTTCGAGGACGCCCGCTACCCGGACCAGCTCGACGGCTTCCAGCCCTCCCTCCTGCTGCAGCCGGAGCTCTCCTTCGAGACCCGCGACGGCAGGCACCAGTTCCGCCTCACCCCCTTCTTCCGCTACGACGCCCAGGACTCGCAGCGCACCCACTTCGACCTGCGCGAGGCCAACTGGCGGCTCGTCGGCGACGGCTGGGACCTCCTCGCCGGGGTCGGCAAAGTCTACTGGGGCGTGGCCGAGTCGCGCCACCTGGTCGACGTGATCAACCAGGTCGACGCCGTCGAGGACATCGACGAGGAGGACAAGCTCGGCCAGCCCATGCTCAACCTGAACCTGACCCGCGACTGGGGCACCCTCGGCCTGTTCGCCATGACGGGCTTCCGCGAGCGCAGCTTCCCCGGCGCCGGCGGCCGCCTGCGCCCGGGCCTCCCGGTGCGCGACGACGACGCGATCTTCGAGTCGGGCCTGGAACATTGGTACCCGGAGTTCGCGCTGCGATACCAGCACACCCTCGGCGGGTTCGACATCGGCGCCCACTACTTCCACGGCACCGGCCGCGAACCGACCTTCGTACCCTCCGCCGACGGCACCTTCCTCCGGCCGCGCTACGAGATCATCAACCAGGTCGGCCTCGACCTGCAGTACACCAAGGACGCCTGGTTGTGGAAGCTGGAGGCGATCGGCCGCGAGGGCCACGGCTCCCCCTTCCTCGCCTCGGTCGCCGGCGTCGAGTACACCTTCTTCGGGGCCTTCGGCGGCAGCGCCGACCTCGGGCTGCTGTTCGAACATCTATACGATGGCCGCGACGCCGACGCCCCCCCCACCGCCTTCGACAACGACCTCTTCGCGGGCGCGCGGCTCGCCCTCAACGACACCCAGGACACCAGCCTGCTCGCCGGCGCCATCTTCGACCCCTCCGACTCGACCGCGGCGATCCTGCTGGAGGCCGAACGGCGCCTCGGCGACCGCTGGAAAGTCGAACTCGAGGCGCGCGTCTTCGCCGGCCCGGCGGACGAGGGCAGCGCCTACCGCGACCTCGCCGAGGACAGCTTCGTCGCCCTGCGGCTAACCCGCCATTTCTAGGGCTCCCCCGCCCCGGGGGGAGCCCGCGGGGGGCGGAATCAGATCGACTTTCCCCCCCTCCCACAACACGATACATTGTCATCGCCCGATGTCCTCCCGCCCAACACGCCGCGGGGCGGTCGCCCTCGCCCTCATCGCCTGTCTCCAGACGCTCGCCGCCGAGGAGACCATCCTGCAGTATTTCAACACCAGCTGGCCGGAGATCGAGGGCCGCATCCCCGAGATCGCCGAGGCGGGATACACCTCGCTCTGGCTGCCGCCCCCCTTCAAGGGGGCCTCGGGGACCTTCTCGGTCGGCTTCGACTCCTTCGACCGCTTCGACCTCGGCGACAAAGACCAGATGGGTACCGTGCCGACCCGGTACGGGACGCGGGCGGAGCTGCTGTCGCTGATCCGGGTCGCGCACCGCTTCGGCATCAAGGTCTACTTCGACAACGTGATGGCGCACAACGGCGGGCCGCTCGACGGCGGGACGGCCGCCGGCCAGCTGTTCCCCGGCCTGCCCGGCTTCGTCCCCGAGGACTTCCACCTCGGCCGCGAGGGCGGCGGCTGGCGCAAGTTCAGCGACTCGATCAACTACGGCGACGAGTGGCAGGTGCTCAACCGCAACCCCTTCGGCTGGGACATCGCCCAGGAGGACTGGAACACCTCCTTCGACGCCTTCGGGCTACTCGAAAACAACGACTACCCGAAATGGAGGGGCCTGCGCCACCCAGGGAAGACCGAATACTACCTCGACGACGACCTGCCGGTGGCCACCGACTTCTTCGGCAACCCGGTCTACACCTTCGCCGACAAGGAGCCCTTCGACGACGTCGGGTACGGCTCTGGCAACATCGGCGCGGGCAACGGGCGTTTCGACTGGGACGACGTCGACGGGGACGGCCAGCACGACGCCGGCGAGACCTCCGAACCCTTCACCGACACCGGCGTCGACCCGGGCAACCCCGACCGGCGCAACGCGACCTGGGGGCACGGCGACGGGGTCTACAACATGGGCGACCCGGTGGACGAGGACGTCAACGCCATGCTGATCCGCCAGGTGCGCTGGTTCATGGACGTCGCCAACGCCGACGGGCTGCGGCTCGACGCGGTCAAGCACGTGCCCTCGTATTTCTTCGGCGAGCAGAACAGCGGCGACAAGGACAAGTCGGGCGCCGGGTACAACGGCCAGATCCAGGAGCAGTTCAACGTCAGCCGGGGCTTCACCGACTGGGGCAACCACCGCGACTCGGTGTTCACCAACACCCTGACCCGCGACGACGCCCTGCTCTACGGCGAACACCTCGGCGCCCCGCCGCCCCCCGGTTCCTACCACGCCGCGGGGATGCGCATCGCCAACGACGACTTCCTCAACTCGATCGGCGGCTTCAACGGCATCGGCGGCAACCTGTCCGGCTACGACGGCCCGAACTACGGCACCTATGGCGGCACCAGCGACGCCGTCGCCTACCCGCTCTCGCACGACAACAACTTCATGGACGGCTCGATCCGCGGCGCGGCACACGGGTACCTGCTGACCCGCGAGGGCCTGCCCATCGTCTACACCGACGGATACAACATCGCAGGCGCCCCCGACTACTTCCCGAAGCCCTCATACGTCCCCTTCCTCGGCCAGTACGGCCAGCGCTGGGTCACCGGGCCGCTGGCCGTCCGGCGCGACTTCGTGCGCGGGGGGCAGCACGGGCGCTGGAGCGACAACGACTTCGCCGCCTGGGAGATGCGCGACAGCAGGGAGAACCCGTCGATGAGCGTCCCCGACTCCACCGTCCTGCTGGTGATGATGGCGCGCGGCTTCACCGGCGGGCAGGCGCGCGACTTCACGACCACATTCCCGGGCGAGGCGCGGCTGCGCAACTACTCCGAACACGGCGGCCCGTTCATGGTGACGGTCGGCCTGGACGGCCGCGTGCGCGACGACAGCCTGAACTTCCCGGTGGTGCCCTCCGGCGGGTACTTCGCCTTCTCCTGGGACAACCCGCGCCAGCCGTCTGTCTGGGAGGGCGACGGCGACGTGCGGCCGATCGAGATCCTGCAGGGGGGCGCGCGCGCGCCGCTCATGGAGCACCCGCGCCGGGACGGGCGCGACGGCGACCCCGCATACGCGCACGACGCGAGCATCTTCCGCGTCACCGACGGCTCCGACCTCTCCTTCGTCGCCCGCGCCGACGGCTCGGCGGCGAACATCCTGATGCGGCTCGACGGCGGGGTCGACATCAACTCCCAGCTCGGCCTCGGCCCGGCCTCCGGGGACCGGCGCGACAACCCGCCGCCGAAGGACAACTTCTTCGCGCCCGCCGCCGCCGACATCTTCACCGGGTACGAGCAGATGCGCTTCGTCGACCGCACCGTCGAGAAGTTCGCCGCCGCGGACGTGGCACGCAACGTGGTCGGCTCGGCCGGCGCGGAGACCTGGGGCTCCGTCCTCGGCAGCGGCTCCTTCACCCGCAGCGACGGCGGGGGACCCGACACCGATACCGGTACGGTGGATTGGGTCTACCACGACCCCGGGGCGACCGACGACTCGGGCAACCCGCAGTTCGTCCACCTCCCCGGCCTGCAGGTCGAGATCCGGGCGAAGATCGGCTACACGGACGACGACCCCGCCGCCGCCTGGGTCTACTACACCACCGACGGCACCAGCTTCCCGGAGGGATCGCTCGGTGTCGGCAAGGGGGCGACGCAGGTCGCCGCGATGGGCTTCGGCCCCTTCGGCACGCCCGATCCCGGCGGCACGCCGGAGTGGTGGGAGGTGACCCTGCCGGCGGTTCCCGCCGGTACCCTCCTGCGCTACAAGATCGGCGTCCACCGCGCCTCGGCGCCCGACCGGTTCCCCTTCTCACAGAACGACATCGACATCAAACGCCGCATGGAGACCCAGTTCGAGATCACCGGCTTCGACGCGGCCGCCGCCGCGCACTACCCGCACAACGACCACGGCGAGATGGCGGTCGGGCTGGAGGAGGGCTTCCACATCCTGCGCACCCGCGCCTTCCTCGGCCGCAGCGGCCACGCCTCGATCTTCCGCACCGAGGCACAGACCTTCTACTACGACACCCGGCGCCCGGAGGGGCAGGTGCTCTTCCCGCGCGCCGGCGACCGCATCGGCGGCTCCGCCTATGGCGCCGTGGCGATCTCCGACGCCAGCGTCACCTCGGTCTGCTTCAACATCCTCGACAGCGACCCGGCCAACGACAGTGCCGGCAGCGGCAACGGCGCCGGGAACTGGGCGCAGGCCACCGAGGTGCGCGTGCCGAGCCAGCTCGGCGGCAGCGGCCTCGCCCGCGAGTGGCGCTTCGACTACCGCGACATCCCGACCTCGAGCACCGCCGAGATCTACGTCCGCTTCAAGGAGACCTCCTCGTCCGCAGACAACAGCCTCACCGACGAGGGCGGCCACTACACGACGATCAAGGTCGACGTCGACACCGGTTTCCCGGTCAACTACCGCTTCGGCTTCCCCGCCGCCGACGGGGAGACGGTGGGCGAGGGGTATGTGGCCAAGGTCCTGTTCGACAAATCGCTGGGCTCCGGCGTCCCCGACGCCCAGCTGCTGGGAGAGTTCGTCTTCACCGCCGGCGGCCAGGCCCTCGACCCCTCGCAGCTGGCGATCGTCCGCAACGAGACCGCCAACGAAGACGCCCTGGCGGCGACCCTGCCCAACCTCTACGACGGGGCACCGGCGACCCTGCACGAGCTGCGCGCCGTCCACACCCGCGGCGACATCACCCTCACCGACCTCCGCCTCGTCCGCGCCGAGGTGGCGGCGCTCCCCGATTCCGACGGCGACGGGCTACCCGACTTCTGGGAGCAGCTGCACGGCCTCGACGCCAACAACCCCACCGGCGTCCACGGCGCCAATGGCGACTTCGACGGCGACGGCGTCACCAACCTGGGCGAGTACCTCGCCGGCACCAACCCGCTCACCTTCGAGATCGACGGCTTCGCCATCCACGGCATCACCCCGGCCGGTGCCGGGGCGGTCCAGCTGCGCTTCCCGGTGGTCGCGGACCGCCACTACCGCGTGCTCTACTCGTCCGACCTCGCCAGCTGGACCGAGGCGGCCTCCTTCGACATCCTCACTGGCAACCCCGACTTCCTTTGGGTCGACGACGGCTCGCTCACCGGTTCGCCGCCGTCGGCGGCGGCCAGGCGCTACTACCAGATCGAGATCTCCATGCCGCAGCCGTAGCGGCCGCCCCGGGGGAAACCGCCACCCGCACCTTGTGGGGGCGGGCCTCAGCGGGTATCTACTCGCGAACCAGAGAAGCTGCCCCAGAGGCATCTGCCGGATCGCCCCATCCGCCTGTCGGCAACCGGGAGGTGGCGGCGGACCACCCAGCGCCCCTTGCCCTCCTACGCGACCATCCTCAACGCCAGCTTGCCCGTGTTCCTCGTCATCGCGGCAGGCTACGCCCTGCGCCGGCTGCGGGTGTTGACCGCCGAGGCCGACGCGTCGCTGCTGCGCGTCACCCTCAACCTCCTCTACCCCGCCTTCATCGTCGACCACCTGCTCGACAACGACGCCCTGTCCGACCCCTCCGGCGTCCTGGCCGCCGCCGGGGCGGGGGCGGCGTTCGTCCTGTTCGGTTTCGGCGCCGCCTACCTCACCGGCCGACTGGTCTGCCGCGAGGAGGGCAGGCGGCGCACCTTCGCCGTCGCGGTCGGGCTCCAGAACTACGGGTTCATCCCGATCCCCATCCTCCTCGCCCTCTTCGACCACCGCACGCTCGGCATCCACCTGACCCACACGGTCGGCGTCGAGGTCGCCCTCTGGACCGTCGGCGTGATGCTTCTCACCGGCGGCAGGTCCGGGGCGTGGAAAAACCTCCTCAACGCCCCCCTCGTCACCACCCTCGCCTGCCTCGCGGCCAACGCGGCTGGCCTCAGCGGCGCGCTCCCGCCCGTCGCCGGGAACGCCGCCTCGATGCTGGGCGCCTGCGCCGTGCCGCTCAGCCTGCTGCTCATCGGCGCCACCATCCGCGACCTTTCGCGCGCCTCCGAGGCCGGGGGACGACCGGGGAGGCCCGCCGCAACCGCCGCAGCCGCGGTCGCGCTCCGCCTGTTGGCCATCCCGGCCGTCATCCTGCTCTGCGCCAGGTACCTCCCCCTCTCGGTCGAGCTCAAACGGGTGCTCGTCGTCCAGTCCGCGATGCCCTGCGCGGTATTCCCCATCATCCTCGCCCGCCGCTACGGGGGGGACGCGGGCATCGCGCTGCGTGCGGTGGTCGCCACCAGCGCCATCGCCGCCCTGACCATCCCTCCGGTCATCGTCTTCGGCCTCCGCTTCGTCGGACTGGCTGGCGGGATACAGAATTAGCTTCCGTTAGGGATCATCGCGACCTATCTTCCCCAACGTTGAACCCCCGACCGCACATCCCCCGCGACCTCAGGGCCGCCCTCCCAGCCGAACGCCTGCTCGCCGACCCAGCCCACCTCGCCGCCTACGAGTCGGACGGCCTCACCGCCTTCGCCGCCCGGCCGCTCGCGGTGGTCGTCCCGGAGACGGCGGACGAGGTCGTCGCGGCGGTTCGCGCCTGCCACGAGAGCGGGACCCCCTTCGTCGCCCGCGGCTCGGGCACCAGCCTGTCGGGCGGCGCCGTCCCGCACCCCGAGGGGGTCGTCATCGCCCTCAACCGCCTGGACAGAGTGCTCGAGGTCGACCCCGTGGGCATGCGGGCGGTCGTCGAACCAGGTGCGATCAACAGCAAGGTCTCCGAGGCCGCCGCGGCACACGGCCTCCGCTACGCGCCCGACCCGTCCAGCGGGCAGGTCTGCACCATCGGCGGGAACGTGGCCTTCAACGCCGGCGGCGCCCACTGCCTCAAACACGGGATGACATCTAACCACGTGCTGGGGATCAAGGCGGTGCTAGGGGACGGGAGCGTCGTCGAGCTCGGAGGGCGCAGCGCCGAGAACACAGGCCCCGACCTCGCCGGGCTGTTCTGTGGCTCGGAGGGCCTGTTCGGCATCGCCCTCGAGATCACCCTCAACCTGGTGCCGCTCCCGGAGTGCTTCCACACGGTGCTGGCCTCCTACGACTCGCTGGAGAAGGCCGGGGCGGCGGTTTCCGCCGTGGTCGCCTCCGGCCTGCTGCCCGGGGCGCTCGAGATCATGGACCGCCTGGCGATCGAGGCGGCGGAGGCCGCGGTCTCGCCAGACTACCCGGAGGGCGCCGAGGCCATCCTCATCGTCGAGCTGGAGGGCACCTCCCCGCAGGTCGAACACGACGCGCGCGAGCTCGAACGCCTGCTGCGCGAATCGCAACCCAACGTCGTGCTGGCCGCGGAGGACGACACCGAACGCGCGGCCATCTGGAAGGGCCGCAAATCCGCCTTCTCGGCCGTCGGCCACCTCAGCCCAGACTTCATCGTCCAGGACGGCGTCGTCCCCCGCCGCCGGCTCGGCGAGGCCCTGGCGGAGATCGGGCGGATCGCCGGTAGGCACGGGGTGCGCGTGGCCAACGTCTTCCACGCCGGCGACGGCAACCTCCACCCGCTGGTCATGTACGACGGGCGCGAGGAGGGCGCCTTCGAGAAGGCCGAGGCCTGCGCCGCCGAGATCGTCGGGATGTGCACCGAGATGGGCGGCTCGATCACTGGCGAACACGGGGTCGGGATGGAGAAGCGGGGGTTCCTCGGACAGATGTACAGCGAGGGCGACATCGATCTGATGAAGCGGGTCCGGCGCGCCTTCGACCCGAAGGAGATCGCCAACCGGGGCAAGGTGTTCCCCTCCGGCGAGGCGCCGGCGCTCGGCCTCTACGGTATGCACCCGCTGGAGAAGGACGGCGTGATCTCCCGCGAATGAACCCCGCCCGGCCCGACGGACCACACACTTTCCCACACGACCCCTGAACACCACGCGATACCATGTCCGGCCGGAGTCGGCCGACGAGCTCTCCGCCTGCATCGCCGCGGCCGAGCGCGTCCTCCCGCACGGCGGGCGCACCAAGCCGCGCCTCTCCGACGCCGGCCCGCGCGGCATCACGCGGGTCGACCTCACCGCCCTCGAGGGGATCGTCGACTACGACCCGGAGGAGTTCGTCTTCACCGCCCTGGCGGGCACGCGGATCTCCGACGTCGAGACCGCCCTCGATGCGCACGGTCAACACCTCCCTTTCGACCCGCCGCTCGGCGCCGCCGGCGCGACCCTCGGCGGCACGGTCGCCGCCGGGCTGAGCGGCCCGGGGCGCCTCCGCCATGGCGGCGTGCGCGACTTCATCATCGGCGCCCGCTTCGTCGATGGCGGCGGGCGACAGTTCAACACCGGCGGACAGGTGGTCAAAAACTCTGCCGGGTTCGACTTCCCGAAACTCTTCGTCGGGAGCCTCGGCCGCCTCGGCGTCCTCTACGAGCTCTCCTTCAAAGTCTTCCCGGCACCGCGCTCCTACCTCACCCTCAACTTCGAGCTCGGCCACATCGAGCGGGCCATCTCCGCCGCACAGGAGATCGCGGTCAGGCCGTTCGACGCCTTCGCCATCGACATCGCCCCCCCCGGCACCCTGCGTGTCCGCCTGGGCGGCGAGGCCTCCGCCAACGAGGCCACCGCCCGGAGGATCGAGATGCTCGTCCCCACCTCCCCGACCCGCCAGGCGGGCGAGTCCGAACCCCTGCGCTGGCAGGCCGCGCGCAGCTTCGACTGGGCGACCGGCGAACTGCTCGTCAAGATCCCCTGCACGCCACAGACGCTGTCCGACCTCGACGTCGCCCTCGGCCGGGTCGACGCGCGGCGCCGGTATAGCGTCGCCGGCAACCTCGCCTTCGCCTCGCTCGGCATCGACGAGCTGGAGGCGGTCGCCCGCGACCTGGTGGAGCTCCGCCTGTCCGGCCTCGTCCTGCGCGGGGAGGCGCCGGGGGCGCGGGTCGGCCACGTGCCCGCGGCGCCGGCCGAGGCGCTGGTGAAAGGGGCGCTCGACCCGGACGACAAATTCCTCCCGCTCCCATGAAGCACGCCATCCAACCCGATCGACACGGCGCCGCAGGACAGGCGATGGCCGATGCGGTCAGCGCCTGCGTCCACTGCGGCTACTGTCTGCCGGACTGCCCGACCTACCGTGTCCTGGGCGAGGAGACGGAGTCGCCGCGGGGCCGCATCGTCCTGATGAGGAGGGTGCTCGAGGGGGAGCTCGACGCGGCCGACGCGCAACCCCACATCGACCGCTGCCTCGGCTGCCTCTCCTGCGAGACCAGCTGCCCGTCCGGCGTCCGATACCGCGAGCTCATCAACCCCTTCCGCGACCTTGCCGAACCCGCGCGGAAACGCCGGCCGCTCGAGCGGGTCCGCCGCCGCCTGCTGACCCACACCCTCACCTCGCCACGCCGCCTGCGCACCGCCCTCGCCCTCGCGAGGCTCGTGCGGCCGCTGCGCAAGGCCCTGCCGAAAGGGTTCGGCGCCGCCTTCGACCTGTTGCCGGACAAGGCCGCCAGGGCGATCCCGCTGGCCGCCGACAACCCCTCGGCCGGCGAGGAGGTCGAGCGTGTCGCGCTGCTCTCCGGCTGCGCCCAGCAGACCCTCGCCCCGGGGATCAACGCCGCCACGATCGAGCTGCTCACCCGCCACGGGGTGTCGGTCTCCGTCCCCGAAGGTCAGGCCTGCTGCGGCGCGCTGGCCTGGCACGTCGGCGATGGCGCCCGCGCCCGCACCCAGGCCCGGCAGAACCTCGAGGCGTTCCCGGCCGAAGTCGACGCGGTCATCTCCAACGCCGCCGGCTGCGGCGCCGGCCTCAGGGAATACCCCGCCATCCTGGCCGGGGAGGACGAGGAGGAGGACGCGCGCGACCTCGCCGAGAAAGTCCGCGATGTCTCGGTCTTCCTCGACTCGCTCGACCTCCCGCCCCCGCCGCCACCAGGCCGGGGGCTCAAGATCGCCTACCACGACGCCTGCCACCTCGCCCACGCCCAGGGCGTCCGCGATGCGCCGCGACGGCTGCTCCGTTCGATCCCCGGGGTCGAGCTGGTCGACCTCCCCGACCCCGACATCTGCTGTGGTTCGGCGGGTACCTACAACCTCGACCAGCCAGAGACCGCCGCGAAACTCGGCGCCGCGAAGGCCGAGCTGGCCGTCGCCTCCGGCGCGGAGATGATCGCCACCGGCAACGTCGGTTGCCTCGTCCAGCTCGAGACCCACCTGCGCCGCCGCGGCCACCAGATCCCCGTCCGCCACACGGTCGAGATCCTCAACGACGCCTACAAAGGCGAGCTCTAACCGGCCGCAAGGCCGCGCCGTCGCCACAAAACCTTCTCGTCATCGCCGGACCAGGGGGTTAGAAATGGCCTACCTCTCCGCGTCATGGGCCTGCTCCAACGACTGTCCCTCGCCGCCTGCCTATGCCTCCCGGCCGCGCAGGCCGCCCCCCTTCCCAACGTCGTCCTCGTCATGTGCGACGACCTCGGCTGGGGCGACGTCGGCTTCAACGGCAACACGGTGATCAAGACCCCACACCTCGACGCGATGGCCGCCGACGGCCTGAGGTTCAGCCGCTTCTACGCCGCGGCGCCCGTCTGCAGCCCGACCCGCGGCAGCGCCGTCACCGGCCGCCACCCCTTCCGATACGGCATCTACAGCGCCAACGTCGGCCACCTGAAGCCGGCCGAACTCACCCTGGCCGAACTGCTCAAGACGAGGGGCTACCGCACCGGCCATTTCGGAAAATGGCACCTGGGCACCCTCACCAAGACCGTCCGGGATGCCAACCGCGGCGGCCCGGGGGGCGCCGGGCACTACTCGCCACCACAGGACAACGGTTTCGACGTCTGCTTCTCCACCGAGTCCAAGGTCCCCACCTGGGACCCGATGTGGGTGCCGAAGAAGTTCGGCCCGGGGGAGAGCCGCAAG
>JANQMB010000048.1 GCA_028280355.1 Verrucomicrobiales bacterium | reverse complement strand
CGCCCTGCCGCGGCATGATCTCCGGGCCCACCTCCGCCGCCATGGTGGCGACCACGGCGGTGTCGCGTGTCGGCGGGGGCACCAGGTGGGCGGAGCCGGCGTAGGCGACCAGCCCGAGCGGCAGGCCTTTGCGCTCCGCCGCGAAGTCGGCAGCCTTGAGCCGGGCCCGTTCCATGCGGCTGGGCGAGAGGTCGGTGAGGTTCATGCTCTCGCCCGCCTTGAGGACGAGCACAACGGGGGCGGGGTCGTCGGCGAAGGGTGATGGTTCGGGGCGCCAGGTCGGGCCGGCGAGGGCGAGGACCCCGATCAGCCACCCGGCGAGCAGGGGCAGGTCGGTCCCGTACTTGCCCCGATCCCGCCCCACCGTCTGGGCTGCCAGGAGCTCGGCGTCCATGATCGCGCGCCAGCCGCGCAGCGGGTCGGTCGCCCTGCGGCGCAGCCACCAGAGGCCGGTGGCGACCGGCAGCAGCAGCAGCCACCAGGGGCGGATGAAATGGAAGTCGCCGAGAACGTTCATCGCGCGGCGACCTCCAGCTCGTGGGTTCTCGGATGCACCCTGACCCGGGCGCCCCCGGCCGCGGCGGGGGGCGACGCGCGTAGCCGGGGCAGCGCCGCGCCCCCGGCGGCGAGCGAGAGCAGCAGCGCCGCGGCGAGCGGCCAGTGGTAGAGGTCCTGGCGTGGGCGATGGCTGACGACCTCGACCTCGCTGGTTTCGATGCGGTCGAGCCGCCCGTAGATCTCGGACAGCTGCCCCCGGTCGAGGGCGAGGAAGAACTGGCCCCCGGCCGCCGCCGCGACGTCGCGCAGCGCCTCCTCGTCGAGCTTGTCCTCGCCGACGGTCTCGGGGTCGCCGATCGCCACCGTGTGGATGGTGATGGCGCGGTCGGCGGCGACGCGCGCCGCCTCGGCCGGCGGCACGGCGCTGCCGGTGTCGTTGCCGTCGGTGAGGGCGATGATGGTCTTGGCGGGTGCGGTGCTGTTCTCGAACAGCTTGATCCCCAGCCCGATGGCGTCCCCGAAGGCGGTCCGCGGCCCGGCCATGCGCACGGCGGTCTCGTCGAGCAGCTGGCGGCACAGCTCGAGGTCAGTGGTGAACGGCGTCTGTAGGAACGGGGAGTTCCCGAAGACGACCAGCCCGACGCGGTCGCCTTCGCGTTTGGTCAGGAATTCTCCCACCACCTCCTTCACCGCCGTCAGCCGGTCGACGGGGCGCCCGGAGGCATCGGTGAAGTCCTCCGCCTCCATCGACCCCGAGAGGTCGATGACCAACAACAGGTCGCGGGTCGGGAGGCGGCGTTCGACCGGCTCCTCGATCCGCTGCGGCCGCGCCAGCGCGGCCAGGGCCAGGAGCCATATCAGAGCCCGGAAGACCAATGGGATCCGCGGCCCCCGTATCCCGGCGTCGCCGGTGTCGCCCCGGGACTGCCGGACCCGGTAGAAGAACGGTGCGCGGATCGCGGGCCGCTCCCGCTGTTTCGCCGGCGCCAGCCACCTGACCACGAGCGGTAGCGCCGCGAGCCAGAAGACCCACCCGTGTGCGAAGGTCAGCATCTGGCGTCCCTCCCCTCCACGGGCTCGGCCCGGTGACTGGTGATCCACAGGGTCGCGAAGGAGGCGAACTCCCGGGTGGCAGCCGCCGACCCGTCCGCGAAGACCCCGTCCGCGAGCGCGGAGCGGACCGGTTCGGGCATGGCTTGTCCCGCGGTCTCCTCCAGCCACTCGCACCAGGCGGGGCCGGTCAACCCGGCGACCTGGGTGCGCGGGAAGGCGGCGAGCGCGGTGCGCTTGAGCACCTCCGCGGCGGTGGCGAGATCCGGCGCGCCCTCGAGTTCCGAGAGGGCTGCCCGGCGGTAGGCGTTCGCCCTCCAGGCACGCCAGGCGCGGAGGCTCAGGATCCCCGCCGCAGCCACCGCCAGGGCGATGACGAACCACCACCCCGGCGCCGGGGGCCACGGGGGGACCGCCGGCGGCACGACGATGTCGTGCAGATTGTCGAGGCTCGCCGGGTCGGGTTCCATGTCGGGTCAGGCGCGATGCCCCAGGGCGGCGAGGACTTGCCCTGGGACGGGGTCGTGGGTGCAGATCGGGAGGATCGGGATGCGCAAGGCGCGCAGCCCGTCGCGGAGCTGGGCGAGGCGGTCGACGAACATCTTCCCGTAGCGGTCCGCGAAGCGTCCGCCCGCGGGGACGGCGACCCGCGTGCGCCCGTCGCTGACCCCCATCCCGCGCGCCGCCGGCAGCCTGGCGCCGAGCGGGTCGTAGACCAGGACGGCGATCACATCGTTGTGGGCGGCCAAGGTCGTTGCCAGCTCGCGGGTCTCGTCGTCGTCGCCGTGGTAGTCGGTGACCAGCACCACCAGGTGGTCGTGGTGTGCGGTGCGGACCGCGCGGCGCAGGGCGCGGTTGAGGGCCGCCGCCCCGTCGGCCCCGCCCGTCGCCGAGAGGAGCCCGTTCATCCGCACCAGCTCGTGGCAGATGCGCAGGACGCTACGGCGGCTGCGGTGGGGCCGGATCTGCACCAGCTCGTCGTCGCCGAACAGGATCGCGCCGACGCGGTCGCCGGCGGCGAGGGTCCTCCAGGCGCCCAGCGCCGCCAGCTCGGCGGCCGCGGTGGCCTTGGTCGCCCGCGCGCTGCCGAAGAACATCGTGGTGCGCTGGTCGACGACCAACAGGACCGGCCGCTCGCGCTCCTCCGAGTAGACGCGGACGTGCGGCCGGCGCAGGCGGGCGGTGGCGCGCCAGTCCATCGAGCGGATGTCGTCCCCGGCGCGGTATTCGCGCAGCTCCTCGAACTGCAGACCGCGCCCGCGCAGGCGCGAGCGGTGGCGGCCGCTGAGCAGGCTGTGCACCGGCTGGCGGGGCAGGAGGGAGAAGCCGCGTGCGTCGAACTGCAGCCGCACCAGCTCGTCCAGGCTCGGGTGCACCCGGGCCGCGTTGGCCTTTGCTGTCGCCATGGTGGTGTTGGTTCTAGAGCGTTGTAAGACGAGTTGTACCCCTTAGATAAGACCGACGTCGCCCCCACGGCGCCCTCGGCGAGGGCGCCCTACCTGTGTTGCCGCGCAGACATCTCGCTGACATATCCGAGCGTGGTGTGGAAAGGGTATGGGTTCATTTGAAGTGCTCTAGGCGGTGGCGGCGACGCGTTCGAGGATCGCGGCGACGATGTCCTCGCGCGTCTTGCCCGCGGCCTCGGCCTCGTAGGAGAGGTGGATCCGGTGTGAGAGGCAGGCCGGCGCCACCGCCTGGACGTCCTCCGGCGAGACGAAATCGTTGCCGCGCAGCCAGGCCAGGGAGCGCGCGGCGGCGTCGAGCGCGATGGTGGCGCGCGGGCTGGCGCCCACCTCGATCCACCCCGCGAGTTCGGCGTCGAAGCGTCCCGGTTCGCGGGTGGCGATCACCAGGTCGACGATATACCGCTCCGCCGCGTCGGCGACGTGGACCGCGTCCACCTTCCGGCGCGCGGCGAAGATGTCCCCCTGTTGCAGGCGGGGTGGGGGGTCCCCCCCGCCGCCCCCGCCGGTGTTCTCGTCGCGGACCAGCCGGAGGATGGAGAGCTCGTTGTCGGCGTGGGGGTAATCGACCCGGACGTAGAGCAGGAAGCGGTCCATCTGCGCCTCCGGCAGCGGGTAGGTCCCCTCCTGTTCGATCGGGTTCTGCGTCGCGAGCACCATGAACAGCTCCGGGAGCTTGTGGGTCTTCCCGGCGACGGTGACCTGGCGCTCCTCCATGGCCTCCAGCAGGGCGGCCTGCACCTTGGCGGGCGCGCGGTTGATCTCGTCCGCCAGGACGAGGTTGCCGAACAGCGGTCCCGGCTGGAACTCGAACTCGCCCGTCCCCTCGCGGTAGATCTCCGAGCCGGTGACGTCGGAGGGCAGCAGGTCAGGGGTGAACTGGACGCGGCTGAAGTCGCTCTCGACCAGTTTCGAGAGGGTCTTGATCGAGCGCGTCTTCGCCGTTCCGGGCAACCCCTCCATGAGCACGTTGCCGTTGGCGAGCAGGGCGATGAGCAACCTCTCGACGACGGTCTCCTGGCCGATGATCGCCCGCTGTACCCCGTCGCGCAGGGCGTGGATTTTCTCGAGTGTATCGGACATAGATCGCTTCAACCATCGCCCTCCCCCGCGGGGCGGGCGCAGCGGAACCCGATGTGGGACATCCCGGTGTCGAAGGCGGTTCCTCGGCGGCCGGCCGGGCGGTAGGCGGCGCAGTAGCAGTCGTGGCAGAGGAAGGACCCGCCGCGTGTGACCCGCTGCCTCTCGTGTGGGTTGCGGGGGTCGAAGTAGTTCGGCGGTCCGGCGGGGTCGACGACGGGCTCGCCCTTGCCGGTCCGGTGTCGGTAGAGGTCGACGCGCCACCAGTCGGCGCACCACTCCCAGACGTTGCCCGACATGTCGTAGAGGCCGTACCCGTTGGCGGGGAAAGATCCCACCGGCGCGGTTCCGGCGTAGCCGTCCGCCCCGTTGTTCCGGTGGGGGAAGTCCCCCTGCCAGATGTTCGCCCGGGGGTCCCCGTCGGACACCGGCTCGTCCCCCCAGGTGAAGGGTTTGGAGGCGAGCCCGCCCCGGGCGGCGAACTCCCACTCCGCCTCGGTCGGCAGGCGCTTGCCGGCCCACTTCGCGTAGGCGGTGGCGTCGTCCCAGCTGACGTGGACAACTGGGTGGTTCTCCCGCCCCTGCAGGTTGCTGCCCGGCCCCTCTGGGTGTCGCCAGTTGGCGCCGACCACCCACGACCACCAGCCCCTGATGTCGTCCAGCGGGACGGCGTGGCCCGGCGGCGTGAACACCATCGAGCCGGCGCGTAGCGACTCGTCGGGCGGCCGCGGCGTGCCCGGCGGCAGCTGGTGCTTGAGCTCCTCCCAGTCGATGTCGCGCTCCGCCCGGGTGATGTATCCGGTGGCCTCGACGAAGGCGGCGAACTGGGCGTTGGTCACCTCGGTCTCGTCGATCCAGAACGAGCTCACCGTCACCTGGTGCGGCGGCTTCTCGACGTTGCGCGCGAGCTTGTCGGTGTCGGGCGAACCCATGGTGAAGGCCCCCCCTTTCACGAGGACCATCGGGCCCGGCGGCTGGCCTTCGATCGGCGGTCTCCCGGCTGGTCTCCCGGCGTCCTCTGGACCGTCGCCCGTCCCACAGCCGGCGAACCCCGCCGCGGCGGCGGCCATGAAGAAAGCGAGGGCCCGCATCATTCCTCGGGCCCGCGCGCTGGGGGGTAGATCACCTTCCAATCGTTCTCCATATCGACGACCGTCCAGCCGCGTTTCGGCGCCTCGTCCAGGCCGCGGCCCAGGCGGCCGATGTGCGAATCGCGGTCGTATGCCCACTCGCGCCCGGCGTCGGTGTGGTGGACGAGCAGGCCGAAGCGGGCGCCCGGGCCGGTGGTGGTCCACTCCAGCATCTCGAAGTCCCCGTCGGAGTTGCCGGCGGCGAAGATCGGGCGGCGGCCGATATGCTGGTGGATGCCCACCGGCTTGCCGGACTTGTCGTCGACGAAGTTCAACTGGGGGACCTTCACGATGCGCGGTGTGCCATCGACGAGTTGGTACTTCGCCTTGATGCTGCTCCCGATCACCTGTTCGGGGGGGATGCCGTAGACCTCCTCGGCGAAGGTGCGGATGAAGTCGACCCCGCCGCCCGAGACGATGAAGGTCTTGAACCCGTTGGCGCGCAGGTAGGCGAGCAGCTCGAGCATGGGCTGGTACACCATCGCCTGGTAGGGGCGCCCGGTCTCCGGGTGGCGTGCGGTGGCGAGCCACTTGCGGACGTGCTGGTCGAACTCGTCGGCGGTGATATCGGCGTGGGTGGCCATCGCCATCTCGAGCAGCGCCCGCTCGCCGCCGGCCAGCGCCCCCTTGGTGTCCCCCCGGAGCACGGAGGCGAAGGGCTCCTGGCGCTTCCATTCAGGATGCACTGGGGCGAGCGCCCTGATCCGGTCGAAGATGTAGATCGCCTGGAAATACATGGGCTGCTCCGCCCACAGGCAGCCGTCGTTGTCGAAGGTCGCGATCCGCTCCGCGGGCGGGACGAACGCGGCGCCCCCCTCGCCCGTCACCCGCTCGACGAAATCGACGATGGCCTTCTTGGTCGCGCCCTCGCCCCAGGAGGGCAGGGGGTCGCCGGCCGCGGCGGTGCCCGGCAGGGCGCAGAGGGTCAGCAGCGAGATCGCCGGGGTCGTCCTCATCCAGGTTGGGAAGAATCCCCCGCGGGGCGCCCGGCCGGGCGCCCCGCGGGGGGGATTGTCCAGATCGCCGAGGGGCTCAGTTGTTGGGACCGCCCTTGGTGATCTTGTCCATGGCGTCGCCGAGGCTGAAGGAGCCGGGCGCCTGGCGTGGCGGGTATTCCTTGAAGGACTGCAGCCACTTCCCGACGAAGGCCTGGGCCGGCGCCAGGACGAACATCCGCTCCGCCCGCCACTGGGCGTACCCGATGCCCTCGTGGTCGGCGCGCTCGAACGGGTCGGTGCGCAGGTTGAAGAGCTTCGGGAACCGCAGCGGGACGAAGGGCTCCTGCCAGACGTCGAAGCCGTGGGCGCGCTGCTCCATGAAGACGATCTTCCAGTTGTTGTAGCGCAGGCAGGCGATATCGCCGTCGTCGGTCCAGTAGAGGAACTCCTTGCGCGGCCACTCCTTCGCCTCGCCCTTGAAGCTCGGCAGGAGGTTGTATCCGTCGAGGTGGACCTTGTATTCCTTGCCGCCCGCCGAGGCGCCCTTCAGCAGGCGCTCCTTGACGTCGTCGTCCCCGAGCGCCGCCAACAGGGTCGGCAGCATGTCCTCGTGGGAGCCGATGTCGTTGACGACGGTGCCTGGCTTGATCACGCCGGGCCAGCGGATGAGGCAGGGCACGCGGTAACCGCCCTCCCAGTTGGTGTTCTTCTCGCCGCGGAACGGGATCGTGCCACCGTCCGGCCAGGTCATGCACTCGGCGCCGTTGTCGGTGGAGTACATCACGATGGTGTTGTCGGCGATGCCGAGCTCGTCGATCTTGTCGAGCACCTGCCCGACGTGGCCGTCGTGCTCGACCATCCCGTCGGGGTAGATCCCGAGGCCGGTCTTGCCTTCAGACTCCTCCTTCAGGCGGGTCCAGACGTGCATGCGGGTGGAGTTCCACCAGAGGAAGAAGGGCTTCTCCGCCTTGTGGGCGCGCTCCATGAAGTCGAGCGCCGCTGCCGTCACCTCCTCGTCGACGGTCTCCATCCGCTTCATGGTCAGCGGGCCGGTGTCCTCGATCTCGCCGTCGGCGGACGACTTGATGACGCCGCGCGGTCCGAACTTCTTCCTGAACTCGGGGTCCTTCGGGTAGTCGACGTTCTCGGGCTCGTCCTCCGCGTTGAGGTGGTAGAGGTTGCCGAAGAACTCGTCGAAGCCGTGGGCGGTGGGCAGGTGCTCGTCGCGGTCGCCGAGGTGGTTCTTGCCGAACTGGCCGCAGAGGTAGCCGTGCTCCTTGAGCATGGTGGCGATGGTCGGGTCGCGCGGGTCCATGCCCTCCTTGGCGCCGGGCAGCCCGACCTTGGTGAGCCCGCTGCGGATCGGCGACTGGCCTGTGATGAAGGCGGCGCGGCCGGCGGTGCAGCTCTGCTGCCCGTACCAGTCGGTGAAGATCGCGCCCTCGCGGCCGATGCGGTCGATGTTGGGCGTCTTGTATCCCATCATGCCCATGTTGTAGGCGCTGATGTTGAACCATCCGATATCGTCGCCCCAGACGACCACGATGTTGGGTTTGTCCTGCGCCGGGGCGCGGGAGGATAGCGAGAGGGCGACCGAAAGGATCGCGATCAGGTGGGTTGGGTGTCTTCTCATAGTCTGTCTGTTCTGTCTATCTGGTGCGTGAGAACGGTGTCCGCCACGTGGGACCCAGGGGGCTAGCGCTCCCCTGGGGTGGTCAGCTTCTCGAGGACTTGGTCCAGCGAGAAACTGGCCGCCTTCTGGCGCGGCGGGTACTCCTTAAACGTTTCGAGAAACTGTCCGACGTAGGCCTGTGCCGGGACCAGTAGGTATGCGCGGTCGAGCAGCCAGTCGAAGTAGGTATTCGATGTGATTGAGGCTCGCTCATACGGATCCCGTCGCAGGTTGAACATCAGGGGGATGCGGAGCGGGACGAAAGGCTCGATCCAGGCCTGGAGGGTCGCCTCGGCGCGCTGCTCCATGAAGATCAGCTTCCAGTCCATATAGCGGAGCGCGGTCAGGTCGCCGTCGTCGGAGAAATAGAAGATCTCCTTGCGCGGGCTGGCGGCCCCCCCCGGGTCGGCCAGGTGCGCGGTCAGGTCGTATCCGTCCAGGTGGATCTTGTAGTCGCGGCCGAGCGCCTCCGAACGGTATCCGTCGAGCAGGTCCTCCTTGATGTCGTCCTTGCCGGCGGCGGCGAGGAAGGTCGGCAGCCAGTCCATGTGGTGGACGATGCCGTTGGAGATCGAGCCGGGCTTGACGTGGCCGGGCCAGCGGACGGCGCAGGGCACCCGCCAGCCGCCCTCCCAGTTGGTGTTCTTCTCGCCGCGGAAAGGGGTGGCGGCGGCGTCCGGCCAGGTGTTGTAGTGGGGGCCGTTGTCGGTGGAGTAGTGGACGATGGTGCTGTCGGCGATGCCGAGCCTGTCGAGTGCGTCGAGGAACTGGCCGATGTGCATGTCGTGCTCGATCATGCCGCAGGTGTACTCGTCGGCCTTCGGGTAGCGCTTCTTGATCGCAGCCATTTTCTCGTCGCCCACGTGGGTGCGGAAATGCATGCGCGTGCCGCTCCACCAGACGAAGAACGGCTTGCCTGCCTTGTGGGCGCGCTCGATGAAATCGAGGGCGGCGGCGACGGTCTCGTCGTCGACGGTCTCCATGCGCTTCTTGGTCAGCGGGCCGGTGTCCTCGACCTCGCCGTCGGCGGACGACTTGATGACGCCGCGCGGCCCGAAGGCCTCCCGGAAGGTCCTGCCGTCGGGGAGCTTCATGTCGCCGGGGTAGTCCTCGTTCTCGGGCTCCTCCTCGGCGTTGAGGTGGTAGAGGTTGCCGAAGAACTCGTCGAAGCCGTGGTTGGTCGGAAGGTGTTCGTCGCGGTCGCCGAGGTGGTTCTTACCGAACTGGCCGGTGGCGTACCCCTGGTCCTTGAGCAGGCCGGCGATGGTGGGGTCCTCGACCATCATGCCCTCCTTGGCGCCCGGGAGGCCGACCTTCGACAGGCCGGTGCGGAACACGCTCTGCCCCATGATGAAGGAGGAGCGGCCGGCGGTGCAGGACTGCTCGCCGTAGTAGTCGGTGAAGATGATGCCCTCCCTGGCGATGCGGTCGATGTTCGGTGTCTGGTACCCCATCATGCCCATGGTGTAGGCGCTGATGTTGGAGCGCCCGACGTCGTCGCCCCAGATCACCAGGATGTTGGGTTTCTTCTGGGCGTGGGCGGAGGTGGCCAGCAGGAATGCTGCGGCGAGGGGGAGGAGGCGGGTCGGCGATTTCATCATCATCTGTTGTATGTTAGCTAGGGTTGCGTATGCGATCGGCGGGCTACGGCGTGTACCAGATCGGGCTGGTGTAGGCGCGCTCCTGGGTGCTGGTCGGCACGTGGTCGGGCATCTCGACCTCGAAGCGCTTCGCCTCGTAGGCAGTCCAGCGCGGGGTGGGGATCTCGATGACGCGGGCGTAGTAGAGGGCGCTCTGGGCGGGGTCGAAATCGGGGTCGGTCCACACGGCGACCAGCTCGGGGCTGCCGATGCTGTTGCTCCAGGTGGCGTTCTTCGCATCGACGGTGTCGCCGACTTTCGGCAGCTTGCCGTCGGCGCGGGGTTTCCGGTCGCCCGACCAGACGACGTCGTAGACCTTCTCTCCGGTCGTCCCGTCCTCGTCCATCCAGCCCTTGACGATCTGGATGCGGTCGAGGTTGCCGCTATATGGGTCCTTCATGGCGGCGACGAGGAAGTTCGGCGCCTCTGCGCCCTCCGGCGCCTTGCGCAGGTCGCCGCCCATCGGGACGCCCTTGGCGTATCCCGCGGCGGCGGGCAGGCGGGTCTTGGTGTCGCCGTCGTCGAAGGTCCAGCCGCCGAAGAAGCGCACCGTCATGCGGCTGCCGGTGGTGGCGTAGGTCTCCTTGCGCTTCATGGCGTCGAAGATCGCCTCGCGGGTGTTCTCCTTCGCCCAGACCGCGGCGTATCCCGAGGCCGCCTGCTGCCAGCCGAGGACGTTCAACTTCGGGTCGGGGGCCGCGATCGTGATGTGCTTCCAGCGGTGCGGTTCGGGCTCGACGCCGGAGTGTTTGCCGAAGAAGTTCTCCTCCTCCACGGCGGCCATCGCGGTGTGGGCGTCGGTGCTGCCGATCATGCCGAACTTGTAGGGGTTGACCCCGAGCTTCCTCTCCAGCTGCAGGCCGATCTTGAGGGCGGAGCGCGCGTATTCGTACTGCAGCATCTCGTCCTTCTTGAGCTCGGTGCCGTCGAGGTTCGAGCGGTCCCAGGTCTCGTAGTCGGCGAACTCGTCGTTGGGCGAGAGGAAGGGGTGCGCCTCGCCGTCGCCCTTGATCTGGGTGACCTCGACGATCGGCTCCATGCCCGCGCGCAGGGCGGCGGTCTCTTTGTCGAGCGGCTCCCCGTCGAAGCGTTCGACGCTGAACATGCGGCCGTTGGAGAGGTTGCCGTTGTGCGGGATGGTGAGCACCTCGGCGCCGGTCTTTTCTTGGAAGGCGGCCAGGGCCGCCCAGAGGTCCTCGGGGTTCTGGCTGTCGAACTGGGAGAAGGGGACGGCCTGGTTCGCGGCGCTCGCGTCGCCGCGGAAGACGACGTTGCGGTGCAGGTTGTAGCCGCCGATGGCGGTCCACTCGTATCCGATGAGGGCGGTGAAGCGGCCGGGTTCGTTGTATCTGTCGGCCAGCGCCGTGTAGGCCCGCCAGGCGTTCCTCACCGACTTGTCGCTGGCGAACGGTGGGTCTTTCTTTTGCAGGGAGGCGACGATCTCCATGGCGGCGGCGAATGCGGTGTCCGGGTCCCCCCCCTTCAGCATGTCGTACCAGCGTTTGCCCTTCTCGGTGGCGAGGATCTCGGGGTCGCCTTTGAGCAGCTGTGGCATGAGGCCGTACATCTCGGCGTGGTCGGAGACGACGATGAAGTCGAGCGGCCGCGAGAGCCTGGCGCGCAGGCCGTGGGTGGTGGTGATCTCCTCGCCGCGGGCGAAGCGGAAGGCGTCCTCCTGCCCGACGCGGCACATCGTCCCGGCGTCGACCGACACCGCGGTGTGCAGGTGGGTGTCGCCGAAATACACCCGGGTGGGGAAGTCGCGCCCGGCGTAGGGCGAATACTCCGCCTTGCCGACTTTGGCGTGGACGGCGCCCTTGTCGGGGATCTGGTCCTGGGCGGCGGCGGCGAGGGGGAGGAGGCCTGCGATGGTGGCGGCGGCGACGGTCTTCATGGTGTCGGGCTCTTGGGTTTTGTTAGGGCGTGTACCAGATCGGGCTGGTATAGGCGCGCTCCTGGTGCTTGAGCGGGATCCCCTTCGGCATGGTGGTCCCGAAGAACTTGGCGTCGTAGGCCTGCCAGGTCGGGGTGGGGATCTCCAGGACGCGGGCGTAGTAGACCGCCGGGAGGCCGGGGTCGAAGTCCGGGTCGCTCCAGACGGCGCGCAGCTCGGCGTCGCCGATGGTGTTGAGGTAGCTGGCGGCGGCGGTGTCCACGGTGTCGCCGACCGGCTCCTTGCAGCGGCCGTCGGAACCGATCTCGCGGCCGTCCGAGACGGCGACGTCGTAGATCTTCTCGTGGCGCCCCCCGCCGGCGTCGATCCAGCCTTTGACGATCTGCACCCGGTCGAGGTTCCCGGACCAGGGGTCCTTCATGGCGCCGACCATGAACACCGGCGCCTCCTTGGGGCCTGGCCGCCCCGGCAGGTCGCCGCCCATCGGCACGCCCTTGTCGTATCCGATCGACACGGCGTCCGGCCGGAACACGTCGTCCTTGCCATAGTCCCATCCGCCGAAGAAGCGCACCACGATGCGCGTCCCGGTGGTGGCGTAGGTCTCCTTCTTCTGCATCGCCTCGAACAGGGCGGCCCGGGTGTTGCCGCGCGCCCAGACGGCCGCCAGGCCGGAGGCGATGGTCTCGTATTCGAAGGTGGAGAGGCTCTCGTCGCCGCCGATCGCGCGGATCACGTAGTGCTCGTAGCGGTCGGCGGAGGGTTCGGCGGAGGCCATCTTGCCCCAGTAGTTCTCGTCGCGCGTCGAGGCCATGGAGGTGTGGGCGTCGGTGCTGCCGACCATCCCGAACTTGTAGGGGTTGACGCCGATCTCCTTCTCGATCTGCAGGCCGAGCTGCAGGGCGGAGCGGGCGTACTCGTGTGGCAGCATGGCCTCGGTCTTGGGCTTCAGGCCGGCGATGTCGGCCTTGTCCCAGGTGCCGTAGTCGGCGAACTCGTCGTTCGGCGACAGGGCGGGGTGTGCCTCGCCGTCGCCCTTGATCTGGGTGACCTCGTAGATCGGCTCCCAGCGCATGCGCTTCTCGGCGTACTCGCGGTCGAGCGGTTCCCCGTTCAGGCGTTCGGCGGCGAACATGAGGCCGTTGGAGAGGTTGCCGTTGTGGGGGATGGCGAGCACGCTGCCGCCGGTCTTCTCCTCGTAGCCGGCCATGTACTCCCAGAGCCCCTCGGGGTCGTAGGAGTCGAAGGTGGTGAAGGGCAGGACCTGCCCCGCCCGGTCGCCGCCGTCTTTGAAGATCACCACGCGGTGCAAATTGCTGGGCGCCTCCTGGGTGTTGATCGAGGTCCACTCGAAGCCGATGAAGGCGGTGAAGCGGCCCGGGTCGTTGTATTTCTCGGCGAAGGCGATCTGCCGGTCCCAGATGGTCCGGTTCATCTTCGGGTCGTCGATGATGTCCCTGTTCTGGGTGATCCCCTCGGCGCCCCAGAGCTGGAAGGCCTCGTAGCCTTTGCCCGCCTTGACCAGGTCGTGCATCTTCTTGCCGTATTCGGTCTTCAGCAGGTCTGGGTTCGACTCGGCGATCATCGGCGCCAGGCCGAGGTTCTCGGCGTGGTCGGCGACGACGAGGAAGTCGAGCGGCCGGATCAGGCGCGCCCGCTGCCCGGAGCTGGTGCGCACCTCGTGGCCGAGCGCGAAGCGGTAGGCCTCCTCGGGCGGGAGCGTGTTGCTGATCATGCCGGCGTCGGTCGAGTAGGAGGTGTGCAGGTGGGTGTCCCCCCAGTAGACGCCCTCGGCGAAGTCGGCGTCGGCCGCGACGCGTTCGACGTAGGGCGAGTAGATCTCCTCCTTCCCCGGGATCTGGTCGCCGGCCGGGTTGACGCCGGTCTGGGCGATGCCGGTGTTCGACAGGGCGAGGAGCGCGAGGAGGGCGACGGGTGACAGGGCGGGGCGCGCGTGTCTCTTCATGGCCATTTTTTCGGTCGATGTGTCTGTCGGTCCGGGCGAGGCGGAGCCACAGACAGACCAAAGCGCCCCCGTGTTCCTCCTCCCTAGATAAGTCTGATTTTAGAATCTGGATCTACCCGATAGGAAGAATAATCGGACTTTGGTAGGAAAATATTTGTGCGACAGATTCGGACGATGCTAGGCGCCGTCCCATAGCAACGCGTGGCGCCACATGTGACAGCTTCGCCTACCTTGACCGTCCGGAAACGTTGACCAAACCCGCGGAGCCCCCAGCTGCGGGGGCGGCTCTGGGCCCAGCCCCCTCTAGGAGAGCGAGAGGAACGCGATGAGCGCGAAGGCCACCGGCGCGCAGCGGCGCATCCAGCGGTTGATCGTGCGCGCGGTCTCGGCGCGATCGTTGTCCACCAGGCGGGAGGTGATCACGACCTCCAGCAGGGCGACGAAGACCAGGAGGGAGGAGCCGAGGATGAACCAGTCCATGCGGGTGAGGTAGGAGATCTTCGGCAGGCTCGCCCCGACGGCGAACCGGTAGGCGACGAGGGTGAGCATGGCGGTGACCGAGACGCTGATGCGTGGCCCGGAGTTGCCGGGCTTGATCCAGAACACCACCCAGGACATGAAGATGATCATGACCAGCGGGATGATGACGTTGACGAGGTAGTAGCCGTAGTTGCGCTGCACCTCGACGGAGAAGCGGAACGCCGGCAGTTTGGGGCTGCCCTTGGTGAGGGCGAGGCTTTTGGAGGAGCCCTCCCACCCGGCCACGGTCCAGTCGGAGATGGACAGAGAGTCGCCGACCACCGAGGGGTCCCCTGGATCGTCGGTCAGCACGACCTGGTGGTCCCGGTATCCGGCCGCCACCAGGTCGATGCGCAGAAGCTGGTGGTCGAAGGGGAAGTCGTTCAACACGAGCGGCTGGGAGAAGTTGCCCCAGACCCGCTGGGTGTAGGTGACCTCGCCCTCCGGGCTGATCCGGACCTCGTCGGGGAAGGTCGACTGCAGGCGCTGCCGGTTGACGATTTGCAGGCGGGGGTGCCAGATCTTGCTGAGGGGGACGGTCTTCGCCTCGGCCCCGTCATGGCTTAGCCGCGGGTCTGACCAGCGGGCGGAGAAGGCTACGTTGGCGGTGAAGCTCTGGGAGGCGCCGTTGATGTCGTCCAGGTCGATGACGGCGACCCGCACCTTCACCTCGGTCGGGCCGGCGCCGGGTGAGGGGCGGCCGGTGAGGTCGGGTTCCGGTTCCCCTGCGGGCGCGGCGGTGGAGAGAAGCGTGGCGAGACAGGCGGCGTTCCGGAGCTTCATTGTCCCACTCTGGGAGGGTTGAAACCCTCGCCTTTAGGCGACGGCTTTAGCGTGGCGTGGTAGTCTCTTGGATGGGCTATCGCCGGGGAGCGCAC
>JANQMB010000043.1 GCA_028280355.1 Verrucomicrobiales bacterium | reverse complement strand
CATCCTGCTGTTCATCGGCGCCATGGGCAAATCGGCGCAGCTCGGCCTCCACACCTGGCTGCCGGACGCCATGGAGGGCCCGACCCCGGTCTCCGCCCTCCTAACCAGCTTCAGCCCTCTTTTTTCGGGCGAACGTCAACTTCATTTCCTCAGATTCGCTTAACGCACCTTCATGTGGCGCAAGAGCCGAAATTACTCGCTCATAGTCCTTCACAGCCCATGCCTGAGCAGCTCTGTTTCGGGCATACCGGAGATCTCGCTCTTGCCCAAATTTCTCGCATTCAATCTCTTGAAGCCGCTGAAGCCGCTCAAACGCTTGTTGGTCCCCTCTAAGAAGCTCTGAGCAATACTGCCGGAGATTCTTGGCGAGGTCTCCCAGGAATCTTGGGAGGTCAACTCTATCACTTACCTGATATGCAGAAGGAAGATTTTTCGGGGCATCGCAACTGCGCAACGCCTCTCCTAGATCAAATCGTGGGTGGCCTTTCCCCTCTTCTCCAAGATCAACCGACACCTCATATGAACGCTGAGAGTCATAACCGACGGCCACTACGACTCCGTTCCCACCGTATGTAATTAGATCCGAAGACCGGGCGGTAATACGGTATCCGAAGTCACGTTCGAGATAACCGAAAGCGTTGCCTACCTCATCTTCAAACGTACCCATTAGCTAGTTAGCTGGTGGATGATATGCGCCAGATTGGCGGCTGTATTCCCACCCTCGGCCTTCCAACAACCTGCGTTCAGCATTCAGGAATCGCCCTTTGGATGTAGGCGTTTGCCCAGAAGGTTTCTGAATGCCGGAAGAAGTTCGGTAAGAGTCATAAATTGGTTCTCCACTGCGCATTTCGGCTCTAAGCCGGCCACTGTTTTGTTTCCAGTTAGCCCGTGGCGACCCTTTGTTAGGTAGGTTCAAGAAGCGATCGCCTTCTCTCCACCCGGTCGCGGCAGCCGAAGACTCATCTCCGAAGCGGAATAGATTTAGACCACCCCTACCTCCCGATCCAGCCGCACCCCTCGACGCCATTCTTGAGAGCAAGGCGGCGTCGTCGATGGGCCCCGGGATCAGGAGCGCCCCGGCCTGCGCCAGCGTGTCCACCCCGGCGCTGGCGAGACCCGAGGCGATCTCGGCCTGCCGGTTGGCCTTCTGCTGGGCGCGCTGCTTCGCCCACAGCCCCTTGGCTGAGTCCTCGAAGCCATTCTTCATCGCCTCATCCCCTAGCTTGCCAAGCAAACTCGCCCGCGCGTAGGCGTAGGCGTCGTTCTCGGAATCATGCTCCCATGCGGTCTCTAGTCTGTTGACTCGATCCTGCGCGTAGTTGTCGAACTGCTTGTTGGCGTGGGCGTGCTCCTCGGCCGCGACGTTTCTCTCGCCGAATATCTCCACGGCCTTCTGACGGTCGGTCTTCTTCCGTACGACCTCCTCCTGCGGCTGTTTGGTCGACATAAACTCGTCGTCCCCGGTCGCAACCGTTGCCAGTCCCAGCGGGTCAAACTTGCTCCACGGGTTCTGTCTGACGTAAGCGTAGACGTTGGGGCCAACGTCCACACCCGACGCGAGATCGTATTGGGTGGGGCCGATCTCCCGGCGTAAATACTGGGATGGGGACGCCTCGTTGTAGGCGTAAGTGTTAGGATAATCGCCCGAGGACCAGACGCGGTTTTTCAGCCCCCCGTGCGAGTACGCCGATGCGTCCCCCACGATGCAGAAGAGCACCGCCAGGACGGCCAACAGGGCGACGTACGCGCGTCTCACGGGCTCTAAACTAGCAGCTTCCGGCGGCTAAGGAAGCGGGTTTTGCGGGGCTACATCAGCCCCTCGGCGACCAGGCTGGTGAAGCTGTCCTCGGTCATGATGATGTGGTCTAACACCGTGATGCCGAGCAGCTTCCCGCCATCGACGAGCCGTTCGGTGATCTCCTTGTCGGCGTCCGAGAACTCCAGCTCCCCGCCCGGGTGGTTGTGCACGAGGATCATCCACGGCAGCTTCTTGGCGGCGGCCAGGTGGAAGACGTCCAGCGGGTTGACGTGTACGCAGTTGCTCCGGCCGAGGGCGATCAACTCGATGAAGCTGATCCGGTGTTCCACGTCGAGCCCGACCACCCAGAAGTGCTCGTTGATGCGCTCCAGGCGGCCCTCGCGCATCAGGATCTTGCGCATGATCTCGAACACGTCGTCGGTGTTCGCGACGCGGATCTTGTCTTCCTTGGATAGCCTCACTCTCATGGCGATGGTCGCAGGTCTTGGGTTGGTGTCAATCGGGGGCCACGCCCCCTCCGGCGGGGTGGGTGCGGGCGTGGACCTCGCGCAGCAGACGGATCGAGACCTCCGTGTAGACCTGGGTGGTCTCAAGCTTCGCGTGGCCCAGCAGCTGCTGGATGACGCGCGTGTCCGCCCCGCCCTCAAGCATGTGGGTCGCGCAGGCGTGGCGCAGCAGGTGGCAACTGCCGGGGCGGCCGACGCCGGACTTTTCGACCGCCTTCCGTACGAGGTTGCCCAGCGAGTTCGGGCTGAACCCCTTCCCGTAGCCAGTCAGGAAGAGGGCGGCTTCCGCGAGGTCGATCTGTAGGAGCGGGCGCACCTCGTCGAGGTACTTGGCGCACCATTGGAGAGCCCGCCCCCCGACGGGCACGACCCGGTCCTTTCCGCCCTTGCCGCCCCGGACATGCAACGTCGCCCGGTCGGCGTTCAGGTCGCGCAGCTCCAGCTTCGCTATCTCGGTGCGCCGCAGGGCGGTCGAGTAGAGCAGCTCTAACATCGCCTTGTCTCTAACGCCTAGCGGGTCGGAGGTGTCGGGGACGTTCAGGATGTCGGCCACCTCCGCCTCGCTGAGGGTGTCTTGCGGCAACCTTCGTTGTTCCTTCGGCATCTCCAGGTGGGCGGCCGGGTCGGCGCCGAGATGCCCCTCCTTGCACAGCCACTTGAACAGGCTGCGCACGGCGGCCAGGCGGCCGATCTGCGTACCGACCGACAGCGGGGCGCCGTCCCCCTTGCGGTGGTGCCACAGGCCGCGCTGGTAGCTTTCGAGGATCGCTTTCGTGACCGCCTCGGGGCGGAGGACCTCGCGGTCTTGCGACCATCTAAGGAACAGCGTTAGAGCGTATCGGCGGGTGTCCAACGTACGCGCGCTGTAGTTCTTCACCTCCAGCGCTTCGAGGTAGGAGTCGGCCAGCGCGGCGAGTCCGCCGGGGTCGCTGCGGTCGAGGCCGTCGGGGGCCGCCTCGCGCCCGCGCCCGCGCTCCCTCCCCCGCAGGAGCCGCGCGCGCCGGTACCCTCTCACCCTCCCACCCACTACGTTACGACGTTCCCGACCCGCCCCTGATGCGCGTTCCCACGAAGCCACGAAGTCCGCGCAAGGCGTTCGCTTTCAGCGCCTAAACTTCGTGATGCCCCGATCACGAAGCCCCACGAAGCGCCCCTTTCGATGCTCGAAGTTGATGTCATACCGGGCGCCCCCCCTTGATCTTCGCGGCGTCGATGAGGCCGACGTGGCAGGCGGCCGAGGGCTCGCGCGCATCGACGGTCAGCTCGTAGACGCAGCCGCATCCCTGCCGCCCGTGCCGCCGCGCGACGTACTCGAGGTCTTCGAGCTTCGTCATGTGCGTCCGTACCTGGAACTCGCTCCAGCCGGTGCGCTCGCGCACGTCGCGGCGCGTGAAGCGGCACTTGTCTTGGTCGGTCGCTTTGGCGTCGCAGGTGTCGGCGACTAAGGATTTGATCTCTTCGAGCAGGCGCCGCGTCTGTGGCGGCAGTTCGTCGAGCGAGCGGCCCAGCACCTCGGGCGCGAGGCGGTTGGCAACGGCGATGTCGTCGAGCGTCGTCTTGATGTGCGGGCCCGCCTCCGGGTCTTCCTCCAGCGGCCGCTGGTGCTGGTGCAGCAACGTTACGGACTCGATGAGCGTTAAGTATTTCTCGTGGTCGCGCCGCGTGCGCGTGCGCTCCGCGGTGAAGGTCAGCCGGTCGGCGTACGGGTTGACGACCTCGACCGGCTTCAAGAGGCGCTGCGCGTTCTGGAGGAGCGCTAGCACCTTCGCGCGGCGCTTCTTCGCCCGGAGGCCTTCGAGCGTGCGCGCCTCGCGCTGCAGCGCGTGGATGCGCTCGGTCTGCTCCCGCGACTCGTCCACCGTGAGCACCAGGCACCGGTTCATCAGCTCCTCGTCGATGTCGATGGCCGTCGTCGTGAGCACGATGGCGACCGGTCCCTCGACGTGGTACTCCTCGGTTTTCATGCGGCCGGTCGCGGCGTCCTTTCCGGTGCTGGCGATGGTCAGTTCCCCCTCAGATTGAAGGAGTTTCAGGGCGTAGGAGGCCTTCTCGGCGCCCTCCTCCTCGACGATGGCGAGGACTTTGTGTTTCAGGTTCTTCTCGCCCAGGTAGTAGAGCGATTGGCCGGTCATGGCGCTGTATTTGATCTGCTCTTCGGGCGGGAAGAACGACAGCACGGCCTCCATCAGCGTCGTCTTCCCGGCCGCGCTCGTGCTCTGGATGATGACAGCGAGCGGGCGGCTCATCAGGCGCGAGGTGGCCGCGAGGTAGGCGGCGAGCTTGTTGGTCTCCTCGCCGACGACGCCCGCCGCGTCGAAGTGTCCCGCGAGTTCGCCGACCAGATCGGGCGACTTCAACAGGGCTTCCGCCTCGGCCCGTTCCTCGGGCGCGATCGGGGCGGCGGCCGGTTCGCCGGGCTCGAGTTCGGCGCGGAGGCGCGCGTCCTGCGCGCGCTCGCACGCGAGCAACAACTTGCCGAGGTCGCGTTTTACAAGATCGGCTTCGAGGCGGCATTCGTCGCCCGCACGCTCGCAGAAGCGCCGCCGGTCGATGTCCTTGCAGAGGTCGACTTGATCGACGTGGAACAAGGCTGAGCCTTGACCCTGACTATCGCCACTCCAAAGTCGCAGCGTTACCTTGAGCGAGTCGAGGCCGCCGTTTTTCGCGAGCCCGCCGACGCGATAGCGACGGTCGCCGAGTTCCAGTTCGTGGTGCTCGCCGGCGATCACAAGCTCGGGCGGCGCCGTCTCCCGACCTTCTTTTTTAGCCGTGGGCTTCGCGTCAGCAGCTAACTCAGCAGCTACTAAAGAAGAGGGCGCGGGCGCGGTACCGGCGCCAAGCCATTCCGCAGTACGCACCGCCTTCCTGAGGGCTTCGGGGCCGGCGGAGAGGGCGTAGCCGTTGGCGTCTTCGCCGAGCGGGAAGCGGACCCGGTAGCAGGCCACACCGATGGCCTGCAGTTTCTCGGCGTCCCGCCTCGCGGCCTTTTCCCCGGCGTCGTCGGCATCGTAGGCGAGGCGTACAGCGTCCGGGTTGGCCGCCCTGATCGCCTCGAACAGCTCGTCGGTGAAGCCCTGTGTGCCATAGATGCACGTCGCCGACTCCATCCCGTGGCGGACGAAGGTCAGTGCGTCGAGCACGCTTTCACAGAGGATGATTTCGCGGCCGTCGAGCGCGTCCGGGTTGAAGATGCCGTGATGTGGCCCCGGCAAGTACAGGTGGTTGGGCGTTCCCTTCCTCAAGCTCTTGGTGATCTTGCGCCCGTACATCTCCCGCACGTGGCCGTTGCCGTTGACGATGGGGAAGACCACCGAGCCGTTGAAGTGCTCGTGGCCGCTCGTCTCGCGGAACACGCCGAGCTTCTGGAGGCGCGCGCGCAGCGCCGCGCCCTCCTTCTTGTCGCGGGATGGCAGGCGCAACCCGAGCGTGCGGTCGGCGAAGCCGATCTTGAAGCGCCCGATTAGCCCCTCGTCGTCGATGCCACGGCCCGCTAGGTACTCGAGCGCCGCCGGTGTCTGCGTCAGCCGCTCGTGGTAGTACTCGCTCACCGCGTCGAGGAGTTCGCCGTCGCCGGCCTCGGGGTCGAGCGGGCAAGGGAGCTTGGGCGCGGTCGCCTTCTTCCGGGGGCGCTTCGGCGCCCCCTCGAAGGCGGCCGCGCCGCCGCCCGCCAGCAGCTCGTAGGCGTGGCGGAAGCTCACGCCGTCGAACCTCTCCACGAACTGGATGGCGTTGCCTGCCGCCCCGCAGGCCATGCAGTGGAACAGCCCCTTGGCCGGGCTGACGATGAAGTTGGGCGTGTCGCCGTCCTCGTGGAAGGGGCAGCGGCCCACGTAGTCCTTGCTCCCGTGCCGCCGCATCTCGACCCCGCGCGCCCTCGCCAGGGCGAGGAGGTCGGCCTCCCGCTTCACGCGCTCGATCTCGTCTTCGGGTATCCGGGCCATAACCTGTCAAATCAGATTTCGCTTTCCGCATATGGAGGACTTTTCATCCATTTGCAAGGTTTTTTATCCACCATGGTGTATTATCCCTCCATGGCATCCGAAGAGGTTTCCCACCTACGCGCGCTGCGCGAGCGCGCCGGGCTCAGCGTGCGCGAGCTCGCCAGGCAGGTGGGCACGCACCACACCAACCTCTCCTACTGGGAGCGGACCGGGCGCGTGGGCAAGACGGAGTTCGTCCTCCCGCTCGCCGAAGCGCTCGGCGTCACGGCGGAGGAGGTCCTGGGCAGGCCGCGGCCGCGCGGCAGGGCGGTGACCGTCGGCGGGCGCATGGGCCAGGTGTTCGACGCCGCGTCGAGGTTGCCGCGCAGGCAACAACAGAAGATCCTCGACATCGTGGAGCCGTTCATCCGCGAGCAGGAGGCCGCCGAGGCCTCCTCGTAGGCCGCCACTGGGGGGATGCCATGAGCAAGACGCGGGTTTTCGTCAGCTCCACCTGTTTCGACCTCGGCGCCGTCCGCGAGCACTTGCGCGAGCGATTGATGGCGCTCGGGCACGAGCCGCTGTGCAGCGAGTACCCATCGTTCCCCGTCGCGCCGGACGAGTCGACCATCGACAACTGTAAGAAGGTCGTCCGCGAACACGCCGACATCCTCGTTTTGATCGTCGGCGGGCGCTACGGGTCGCTGGACGAGGCGACCGGCAAGTCGGTGACCAACGTGGAGTACGACACCGCGCTCGCCGAGGGCGTGCCGGTATTCGTTTTCGTGAAGCGCTCTGTCCACTCGCTGCTCTCGGTCTGGAGGAAGAACCCGGACGCCGACCTCTCCGACCACGTCGACGACCCCTCGGTCTTCGGGTTCATCGAGCAGATCCGGGATGGTGGAGCCTGGGTATTCGACTTCGAGAAGACCGCCGAGATCATCGACACGCTGACCATCCGGCTCTCGGAGCTGCTGCGGGACCTGCTGGGGCGCAAGAAGGGCGGCCGCCTCGCCCCGGCCCCGGGCTTCGGGGGCGAGTCCGAGGAGGCCCAGCGCCTCGCCCGCGACAGGCCGGAACTCTGGGAGCATTTCCTCTCCGCCGAACTTCTCGAGACGCGCCTTTCAGACCTGCGGCGGCGCTCCGACCAGGTGAGCGAGGGGCGCTTCCGGCGCGTCGGCTCGGCGCTCGACGAGTTCGAGGTGATGGATTGGGTAGTCGCGAAGATTGGCGACCTGGAGGCGATCTCGGAGGCGCTCTGTAGGCAGCTCCCGCGCCTCTCGACGCGCTCCGGCGGCGACCAAGACGGCGACCCCGCCGACATCAGGGCGCGCATAGACGAGTTCGCGGCGCTCTGCGAACAGCTCGTCGAGTGGGAGGTCGAGATTGCCTCGACCCACGTCCCCGACGAGTTCAAGAGGCTGGTCGGAACGTTGCGCGGGACGACGACGCCCCAGCTCGGGGAGCTAGAGCGGATACCCGGCGAGCTGCGGCGCGCTGTGGCCGCGGCGCAGGCCGCGCCGGGCGGCGAAGACGTACCGGTGCGTGTCGGGCTGACCTTCGACGCGCCCCTCAACTTCGACGCCTTCCACCGCGAACTGAAGCGCCTCAAGCGCAAGCGCCGCTGGGGTTTCTGAGGAGGCCGCCAGTTGATCCTCCGTTGGCTCTACCCGAGCCAACGCGCCTTGGCGGGGGAGGCGTTGCCGCGGCTCGAACTGGCGGCCGACCCCGAGGCGGCGGCGCCTATGCAAGCTGTGGTGTCCATGCTCACGCGCCCAGCTCGCCGCCGAGCTTCCACGGCCCGCGTAGGCGCCTCGTTTGCAGGTTCCGCGTCGCCGGGCCGTGCCGATCTTGAAGCGCGATCGTTGCTGCGCCAGCGAGCCGGCGCGGTGTTAGGGTTGATCTATTCTCAACCCCCACCGACAGTATTGGGGCGTGGGCTAAGGCCTCTTCAACAGGCGGCGGCTCTAACAAGCCGTTATTCAATAAAATATGAAAGAACATCATTTAAAATGCAGGTTCTCCGCCGACGAGCTCGATGGTAAGCTGATGCAGTTCCAGCTGCATAGAGACCCTTGGTCGAAGGTCTGGGGGATCGGGAAGATTTCGGCCATACCGATCCCTGGCCAAAGAGTCAAGGTGAGCGTCACATGCCCCAACGGGTGGGGGTTCCGGCTTCGCGCCGAGAACGCCGACAGGATCGAGCGCGATCCGACCGGAGAAGCTGACTTTCTGTGCATAGGTCTAACTCCTGAACTCCCTATTTCGTCGTAAGGCCACCTGTTTCACGGGGGGTCTTGCTGCTTCAGCCGAAGCGTTCCCAACCCCACCGCCGGAGGGGCGCCGGGGTCAAGCGATCCCGCAGGAGCGAAGCGACGAGGACAGCGCTTGAGGCGGCGGACCGGAGGCGGAGGCGCGAGCGTGCGATGTCGTTTGCCTGGGTGACGTTCCCGAAGCGCGCCGGCCAAGCGGCGCCGCCGCTTGCGGGGGCCGGAAGAGTGGCGGCGACGAGGGCCGAGCGGAGCGAGGTCTGGGGGGGCAGATGGCCGCAGGCCACCCGCTGGCGCCGCCGCTCTGGAGGCCCCAACCTTCTTTCACCGCCTCCGGCGGCAGGGTTTCGTGGTGGCGCGTCGCAGCTCTGGAACGTCCCCCCTTCGTCAGCACCCAAAAGAGGATTCTAAGCGGAGGCGGGGGTGGGTGCGTCGAAAACTAAATCGCCGAAGGCGCTGGCAGCGCGCGCCACCACCCACACACGCCGCAGCGAACGAGGGCGGCGCGGGCGGCGGCTGCGGTAGCAGACGGGAGAGCCTGTGACGCCCGGGGCAGCTAAACGGAGGGAGTGGCCGAGGCGGCCTGGCGGTCTGCGAGGAACGAGCGCCCGCCGGACGCATCGAGGCCCAGCGACCGCCCCTCGAACCAGAGCGCGCGAGCGACGGCGCGGCATGTGCCGCCGGTTGCCGCGTGCCGAGTCCACGAGGCAGAACGCGGAGCCGGGAGCAGATGCCGTGACGGAGCGGGGATTGCCGGACGGCCGGGGTGCCTGCATTTGGGGCGGCAGCCGGGGGGCTAGCGAGGGGCGTAATGCACGAAGATTGACCTGACCCCATTCCCCTACGCTGTGATTGTTCGGCTCAGAGCTTCGGCCTTTAACTTCCACGCGCCGCTCTTGACCCCCTTGAGCAACTCTAAAGCCGTAGAGGTATCGCCAACCTCCGACTCAGCGAGCGCCCGGTAAATTGTATGGAGCGGGTTCTTGGATTGCCAGCCCTTCACTTGGCGCAGGTGCCTTACAAGCGCCTCAGAGCCATCGAAGCCCTCAAGGAAAGGGATGGCCTTCTCCTCTATTGCTCGCCGGACCTCATTTCCCTCCGACTCCACATCAGCCACGCTGGCGATCTCCCACCACTGATCCTCAGCATCTCCGTATATTCTGTCCTGCAGCAAGTCGCCAAGACGCAGCCGAACTGCGCAGTCTGCTTCGGTAGCAAAACCAGAAAGCGGCCTAGTCCATACCGCTTCAAAAAATGATGGGACGAAAACGCCGATGTTCACGGTGAACACTTCTGCACCCTCTGCGCTGAACTCGGCCTCCTGGACGCTCACAACGTCTATGAATGGGCTGCGCTCCCGGTTCCACAGAAGCCCTCTCTTCTTAAACCCGTAAGCCTTCAACCTGGGTTGGATCGAGGCCTTCGCCATTGATTCTAACATTTCCACTACGGCGT
The DNA here is from genome assembly GCA_028280355.1 of Verrucomicrobiales bacterium. GTDB lineage: Bacteria > Verrucomicrobiota > Verrucomicrobiia > Verrucomicrobiales > DEV007 > JANQMB01. Next base: position 8,438 of record JANQMB010000043.1, on the reverse strand, counting down.
GTAGTAAATAACTCGCCCTTCCATACCCAACTGCTCTCGGTATCGAGCCGCCTGCCTTCTCCCAGCAGCTCGGCCCGAGGGCGTATTTGGTTTCAGTTCAAGGAACCTGCCACTGGGAGTTATCACATCGGGTTTATGCAGCTTCCCGTCTGCCCCACGTAAGGTTGGCTCAGATTGCCAGCCTCGTTTCCCTCGAACCCTAGCAGCTAGATCCCGATGAGCCTGTTTGCCACGCTGGATCGCTCCGCGAACCTTCGGGTTGGCAGCTCCCCTCAGTCCCCCCGCCGGCAATCCAGGCCCCCCAATCGAAACCGGGACTACCCCAATGGTCATCTTCACCTCCTTCTGTGGCCGCGTCTTCTCCTCAGCAGCATCACGCGCGGCGATCTCCCTCTCATTCAGAACGCCGTCTTGGTCGATGTCGTGATCCATGAACAAGTCCAACCCTCTTCCGTACTCGCTAATCTGAGCATCGACCTTGGCAATCTCTGCATCGACCTCAGCGAGTTCTTTCGCAGACTTGCTAGGCTTGGGCGTGAACTCGCCAGGATACTGCTTCTCTCTCAACTCTCCATAGAGCTCGGAGGTGGTTTTGTCTGAATTGAGCAAAATGTTGGCTCGCTTCTTCATCAGATCCTTCCGCTCGACGTGCTTCATCTTCGTTTGGAAGACGTTGCGTTTGATCTCTTGCGGGTCGTTCGGCATCTTAGTGGACAACCCCAGAGGATCGAAGTATGTCCACGGATTCTGCCTTACGTAAGCGTATAGGTTGGGGCCGTCGACGAAGCCGGCGGGGTCCCGGGTGAGGAAGACGCCGGATTCGGGGTCGCGGTAGCGTTGCCCCTCGTTGTTGAAGCCGGTGGGGTCCTCGTCCTTGGTGTTGCCCCGTTGCCGGTCCTGGTTGGTGCCGAAGCCGGGCGCCGTGTCCTGCGTGCGCGTGCCGTCGGCCTCGTACGCGGCCTGCCAGGTGACCGCACCCGTGCCGTCGGTCTTCGAGGTGATGTCGCCGCGGGCGTTGCTGTGCGCGTAGCTCGGGGTGCTCCCGCGCACGCTGTAGAGCATGCCGCCGACACCGCCACCGTAGTCGGAGCCGCGCACCAGGGTGACGTCCAGAACCGGCGTCATCGGGGTCTGGTCGAACTCCTGCACGCTGAGGCCGCCGCTGAAGCTCAGGTGTACCTTCTTGCCGCCGGCGGAGGACTCGTCGCGGACGACGCGACGGGTGCGGTAGTCGTACTCGTAGGCGTAGGTGCCCGTTCCTCCCGCACTGTTCTTCACCAGGCCAGTGAGCCTATTCTCACGATCGTAGATGTAGGTGTCCGTGAGGTTGGGGGTGACGGAAAGGTCGACCCGCGTGAGCCTGTTGCCGTTCGCGTCGTAGGTGTAGGTCTCAAGCGTGGTGGGGGTGGCGTCCGTGACGGCGGCAAGCTGATTCAGGCGACCCTGGCCGGCGTTGCCGGCGCGGGTGGTGAAGTCGTAGTTGCGGGTGGTTGTGTTCCCGCCGGCGACGACCACTTTCTGGGTGCGGTTGTTGGCCCTGTCATAGGCGTAGGTGGTCGTGGTAGTGTTCCCGCCCTTCACGATGACCTCCTGGGTCAGTCGGAACGTCCGATCGCAGGTGTTGGTGACGTTGCGGTTGGTGACGCTGCCGTGGCCGTAGACCTCGTCGAGGCGGACGACATTGCTGGCGATGTCATACTGGGTGTCGCAGGACTGGATGACGTAGGGCGGCGGCGTGGTGGCATCCTCCACCTTCGAGGTAGCGGCGCGGCCGAGGCCGTCGTAGGTCTTGGTGACCTTGTCGCCATTGGGCAGGGTCTTCGCCGCGACGTTGCCGGCCGCGTCGTACCCGTAGGTCGTCGTGCGCGTCCCCTCGACCATCGTCGCCAGGCGGTTGAGGGCGTCGTAGGTGGAGGTGAAGGCGAAGTTCGAGCCCGAGGTGTCGTAGCTCACCGTGCGGCGGTTGCCCTCGGAATCGTAGCCGTAGGTGTGGGTCTTGCCGGCCGAGATCTCGGTCTTCAGGCGGTAGAGTTCGTCGTACGTATAGGTGACATCCTCGACCCCGCCCCCAGAGCCGCCAACATTCACGGTGAGGATGTTGCCGGCGCCGTCGTAGGTCCATTGGCGCTGCTCAGAGGCTGCCCCGGGGTAATCGGCTTGGGTGAGGCGGTGCTGGTCGTCGTAGGTGTAGTTGGTGACGTTGTTGTTGACGTCGGTGCGGCTGGTGAGGTTGACGGCATCGTAGGTGAGGGTCGTCGTCTGGTTCTGACGGCCGTTGTACCCGGATCCGCTCGGAGCGGCGAGCGTCCCTGCCGCTGTGCCGCTATGGACGTCCGTCGGGTCGTAGATGGTCTTCGTCTTGCGGCCGAGGCCGTCATACTCGAAACGGGTGTACTGGCGGGTGTATGGGAGGAGGGGGCCATTGGGGATTTGGTTCGAGAAGCTGTTCCCCCCGTCGAGCACCTGGACGAGCAGACCGCCAGCGTCGTAGGTGTTGGTGACGACGATGTCGTCGGCGTGGCCGCTGTGGGTCGCCTGGGTCGGGTTGGTGGTCGTGGTGATCAGCCGATCCTCCTCGTCGTAGGTGTTCACCGTGGTGGCCAGCGCGGTGAACACGGTGCCGGCGCTGTTCGGATCGACGGCGAGGGCGGCGGCGAGGGTGCCGCTCAGCTCCCCGGTGGCGCTGGTCAGAACGTTGCCGTTCTTGTCGTAGGTGATGTGGCTGGCGGGGTGTTTGTCGGCTGGGGTCGTCGGATTGGCGCTGTCGTAGGTCGCCGCTAGCGGGGAGATCGTCAGCACTGGCCGGTAGGCGCGGTCGTAGAGGGTGTGGGTGGTGTATCTCTCCGAGTTCGAGGCAAGGCCGGTGGCGAGGCCGTTCCCGTCGTAGGTGAGGCCGCGCGGATCGGTGACGGCGACGACGTTGCCGGCGCGGTCATAGGTCGTGCGGGTCTCGGGGCGGACCGTAGCGTTGCTGTTGGCCGCGTCCGTGACGGAGGGCAGGCGCACGGCGACCTGACGGTTGCGGGCGTCGTAGTCGTACTCGGTGACCTTGCCGCGGGTGTCGGTGGTGGTGAGGACGTTGCCGTTCTTGTCGTAGGTGGTCTTCGTCGAGGGGCGGATGACCGTGTTCGGGGTGCCGTCCTCAGCGACCATCGCGACCCCAGGCTCCTGGTACTGATAAACTTCAACCGGGCGGCCGACGCTGTCGTATCTAGTGGAGACTTTCCGGCCGATGTGGTCGGTCACCTCATCGACGAGACCGTTGCCTTTGTAGGCGGTGGTCGTCGTCTGGGCAACCGCCGTGCCCGATGCGATGGTGACCGTACCCGGCCGGTTGATCTCATCGTAGGTGGTGGCTGTCTTTTTATCGAGCGGGTCGGTGACCTCAGTAACATTGCCGACGGGGTCGTAGGCCGTCACCGTCTTCGCATACTTGAGCGGTGTCTCCCCGGGGGAGTTATTCCACTGTCTATACTCCTCGACCTTGCGGTAGAGCCGGTCGTACTTGCAGAGGGTCTTGAACCCGCGGCGGTCGACGATCTTGGTCGGTTTGAAGCCGTTGACGTCGAAGGCGGAAGCGCCGGGGTTGGCCGCGTCGCTCCCCGAACCAAAGTCGACCATACCTGCATAGGAGAAGGTGGTGACATTGCCCGGGGTCATCCGGTCGGTGGTCTTCACCAGACGTTGGATCTCGTCGTACTCGTGGGTGGTGGAACCGCCGTTCGCATCTGTCTGCTTGAGGACGGCGCCGAGGGGGTTGTATTCGGTGGTGGTGACGAGGTCGTTTGAACTCGCGCCACCCATCACTCGGGTGGTCGTGACGACGCGGTTGAGCCCATCATAGCCGTAGCGGGTGACGTTGCCCTCCTCGTCGACTTCCTCGACCTTGTTGCCGCGGGCGTCGTAGGCGAAGATCTTCTCCTCGACCCCCTTGCCGGTCTCGGGGTAGACGACGCGGACGAGGCGGTTGCGGCTGTCGTAGTAGAACTCGGTCTTGCGGCCGAAGCCGTCCCAGCTCGCGATCTTGTTGCCGTTGGGGTCGTATTCGTGGGTGACTTTCAGCGCTTTGGTGCCGGTACCGGTGACCTCCTCGGCGACGTACCCCCACTCGTCAGGGGCGTACTGGGTGACGATGTGGTCGCCCGGCGTCGCGCCCTCGACCGTCTTGGTGGTCATGAAGGCGGGGAAGCGGTTGCTGCCGTAGGTGAAACGGGTGGTTAGGGTCGGGTTCTGCGCGCCGTCCCCGTAGTGCTGCTCCGAAATGCGCAAGCCGGTGGCGGCGGCGACCTCGTAGCGGATCTCGATGTCGCGCTCGTCCCGGATCAAGGTCATGACCCGGGCGCCGGCGGAGGTGGCATGGGTTGCGTTGTCGTTGCCGAGATAGGAGAATTCCTTGGTGCCGTCGCCGTCTGGGATGGTTGTGGAGGTATACCCTGGGGCCTTCTGTATCGCGTTGATCTGGCTGGTGGGGTCACCGTAGTGGGCGGTGGCGAAGAAGGGGTGGTTGAGGAGGTTGTTGCCCGTCGGAGGAGGGGTCGAATCGAGCCAGGGGATGACGCTGGCGGCGCTCCAGCTGTTGCCGGCGCCGTCGTATTTGAACTCGGTGACGTTGCCACAGAAGTCGGTGACCTCGGAGACGGCCATGCCGGCGGCCGGGTTGAAGACGAACTTCTCCGTGGCGGGCTTGGTATCGTCGATCGGGTCGGGGACGGGGTAAGTGACCGTGAGTTCCTTCCAGCGGACGAGCATGTCCCAGCGACGCTTGTTGTCGCTGTTGTCGCCGAAGAGGTGGTTTTCGAACTCCTTCATATCGACCATGTCGCCGGCCGCCCAGGTGTAGGTTCTCTCGTGCCCCTCGAAGTCGCGCACGACGGTGATCCGGTCGCCATCGACGGAGGCGATATCCCCGTTGCCGTGGTCGTTGCGGAGGATCCGCAAGGGGGAGCCCCGGCGGACGAAGGAGGCGGAGCCGACCGGGCCGACGACGGAGGAGACGAGGCGGCGCTGCCCCGGGGGGACGTACCAGCCGGGGTAGGGCGGCGCGTAGCTGCTGAAGTTGAGCTTCGACTCGTCGGAGATGTAGCGGACGCTGTAGGTGTTGCTGTTGCCGTCGGTGATTGAGGCCAAGTTGTAGTGGAAGAAGAACTGGGGGTCGAAGGGGGCGCTCAGGGAGGTGGGCGTGTCGTCGAACTCGATGACGGGCTCGTAGGTGTAGCCGACCCTGGACCCGTCGGGGCGTTCCACGTACTCGAGGGAGCTGTACGCCCAGCTCCCGCCACCACCGGTATTGAGATTTTGATAGTGGTAGGTGTAGGCGTTGCCGCGGGGGTCGGTGATCGCCGAGACCCTCTCGTGGCCGCCCACGACCTCCTTGGTGATCGTCAGGGTACGGTAGCCACGGCCGTGCCCGGTACTGCCGGCCGGGACGGCGGTGATGTTCTTGTCCGTGACCCCGTGGACTTTGTCGGGGATAAGGGTGCCGCCCCCGATGTACTCGTGCTCGATCCTGTTGCCAAAGCGATCCTCGGCGTGCTTGAGGCGGTAGAAGAGATAGTGGGTATCGTCGGGGTTGTTCTCGTTCGCCGGGACGGTGTCCTTGGGGATGTCGATGATGTTCGCCGGCGTCGTATCGAAGACGAGCTTGGTGCCGAACTTGCGGGTGAAGGTGAAGGTCTTGAGGGCCGTATCCTCGACCAGCGTCATCAGGAAGGCCTCCTGCTCGGTGCGGTTGGACGGGACGGGGAGGTAGTGGACGACGGGGTTGGTGGTGTCGGTGTTGTCCTGCCAGAGCTTGACGAAGCGGTGCACCGAGCCGTTCTCGTCGGTGACGTAGACGTAGTCGGGATCCGGCCTGTCGGCGGGGCAGTTTGGATCGACGGCCGGCTTGGGCTGGACGACGACCTTGACGTGGGCGGTCAGGCCGCTGGTCCAACCGAGGCCGAAGGGGCGGTCGGGCCACTCGGTTATGGACATCGAGCCGTCGTGGTCGCCCGCCACCTCGGAGGTGGCGTTGCGGCGCACGGAGAGGCTCAGCTCGCCGGCGACCATGGGCACGTAGATGTCGGTGGTCTCGTGGGAGAGCGAGAGGGTCAGGGCGTCGATGTAGGCCTCCTCGGGCTCCTGATCCCCCTCCCCCTCGGCCTGGGGTTTCTCGTCGGAGACCGGCAGGCCAGCGAAGCTGACCTTGCGAAACTTCGGGCCGGAGATCTCGGCGATCGATCCGGAGACCGGCCGGAACTGCGGCTTGCAGGGATCCTGGGGGTCGGGGACGGGGCAGAGCAGGAGCTGGTCGTGGCCGCCGGTATCGATCTCGTATTGGTATTGATTCCCACTTTGCCCCGACCCCCCCGGGGTACCGCCAATTACGGTTGTCGAATCGGCATAGGTCAGGGAGACAAGGCCGGCGTCGGTCCCCTCGATGACGTTCTGCGTGTTGGTGTCGTCGTTGACGGCCCCCTCGATATGGATCGTGACGGTGCCGGTGGCCAGCCCCTCAAGGATCTTGTGCGGAAACCCCGGCGGGGTCGTCGCCCCAAACGTCCAGCTCAGGGTCTGCCCTTGGTTGCTCGGCGCGAGCAACTCCGCGAACTGGTCACCCCCCATACCATCATGGTCATAGGTAGCGAACACGCGGATGCCTGCGCTGACGTAAAGTTTGACGTCCCCCGATGTGACCTGGACCGTCGCACCGTCGATGTCCAGCGTCAGTTTCATCAGGTCGTCGTCTCTCCAGTTCGGCGACTGGCTATGAAATGTGACGGTGCTGTCGTCCCCGTCGATACTGGTGCTGCTACTGTCGTCGTTGTCACGGTTGGCGTAGAAGCCCGCCTTGTACGGGCCATTCCCATCGCTGCCGCCCACGTAGTAGGCCCCAGTGCCGACAACGCCCCCGCCGCCGGCGTTGGCAGGCGCGGCCTGCTGCGGGCGGGGGATCGCGAAGCCGGGAGATGCCACCGTACCCATGGCATGGGCGGTGATCCTCACCGTCCGTGAGGTCAGGGAGTTGGCGGGAGCCGAGCTATCGAGGTCGCCGGTGCCCGCCGTCCCATAGGTGGAGCCGGTGCGAAAATAGTAGTCGATGAAATTGCCCCGCGTGGTGGGCTGCCCCCCGACATCGGCGGTGCCCAGCCACTCGTCACCGTCACCATCGGTCAGGGGGAGGTCGGCGCCCCACTCGGCGCGGTTGTATGTGCCCCCCCCGTAGAGCCTCCCCCAACGGGCGGCCTCGGGATCGATCACCCCTGCAGCGGCGGCGGCGGCGGCGGCGAAACGGGCCGCGGCCTCCGGGTACGCGAGGGTGCCGGTGCCGGCCAAGAGGGCGTCCAGGCGACTCTTGAAGTCGTCCCTGAAGGCCTGCTCGGACTTAAACTTGTGATAGAGCGCACCCGGCCCGTAGCCATCGACGTTGATCGCTGGGACGTTGTTGCCGGCCACCTTCGACGCGGCGCGCATCGACCACTCGGCGTCCCAGATGAAAAACTGGTACTTCCACTTATTGCTGCCGGTGCCGATAGGGACGCGGGCGGCGAAGTAGTTATGTCGCGGCCAGTCACCGTTGCCAATGAAGGTGTTGAGGATAATGTGGTCGATGAGGCTGGTTGGATCGAGATAATTCTTGGCGTCCACCCACGTGATGATCGAGCCCGATGTGGTGGTGGGCATGTGGAGTTTCTGCCAGTTGTCCTCGATACCATCGGCGCCCGAGGTGCCGTCAATCTTGATGGTGTCATTGACCTTGTCACCGCTGATCACCTCGCCGCCGTTGATGACCACCAGTTCGTCTTCGAAGTCGGAGGAGGACGCCGAGGCGGCGTAGTGGCTCTCGAGGAAGTCCTTGTTCGGACGCTCCATGAGCTCGTAGATACCCCAGTAGAGGCCGTTGAGGTAGAGGTGGACCCAGCGGCGGCGCTGGGTCAGGTGCCCCATGGCGCGCTGGGTCTCGGAGGCGAAGCGGTCGCGGGTATATGTCGCCTGGTCGCGGCCGGCAGCCCAGCTGATGCCGCCGAACTGGTCGACCGCCCAGGAGTCGTGGGTGGGGTTGCGCAGGAGGAGTTCGTCGAACTGGTTGACGTTGGTTCCGCCGGTCTTGGCGGGGTGGTCGAAGACTTTGAAGTTCGGGTCGGGGAAGGGGTTGTCCTGGGGGTCGCCGAGATCGAAGACGCCGTGCTCGCCCTTGAACTCGATGCGGAAGCTGTGTTTGAGGCTGACGTCGGCGCGGCGGCTGGAGGCGCCGTGGATGCGGACGCCGGCGTCGACCTTGAACTTCGAGGTGCCGTTGGCGGCGCCGGTTGTAGGCGGGTCGATCCACTCGACCGAGGCGGAGCGCTCCCAGTCCGAACCCCGGCGGGTGGCGTTGGCGTAGATCCCCCCCGCCTCGCCGAAGAGGTCTACGGCTTGCTGGCATCAACTGGTCTCTATCCTAGCATATGACGAAGATT
>JANQMB010000027.1 GCA_028280355.1 Verrucomicrobiales bacterium | reverse complement strand
AGACCCCCTCGTAGTCGTCCCAGTAGGTCTTGCGGTAGCGGCGCTTGTCGCCGTAGATCGTCCGGAGCATCGACGGCCAGGGTTTGCGGATGACCAGTTTCCCGCCCTCGTCGGCTTTGCACTCGCGGCCGGTCTCGTCGAGGATCGCCGCGTCGACCCCGAAGAAGGGGAGGGTGGCGGTGCCGGGTTTGGTGGGGGTGGCCCCTGGCAGGGGGCTGATCATGATGGCGCCGGTCTCGGTCTGCCACCAGGTGTCGACGATCGGGCAACGCCCGCCGCCGATCTTCTCGTGGTACCACATCCACGCCTCGGGGTTGATCGGCTCGCCCACCGTCCCCAGCAGCCGCAGGGAGCTCAGATCGTGCTTCTCCGGGAACTGGTCGCCGGCCTTGATGAAGGCGCGGATGGCGGTCGGGGCGGTATAGAAGATGGAGACCCGGTGGCGCTCGACGATGTCCCAGAAGCGGCCGAAGTCGGGCTGGTTCGGCGCGCCTTCGTACATGAGGCAGGTCGCGCCGTTGAGCAGCGGGCCGTAGACGATGTAGCTGTGGCCGGTGATCCAGCCGACGTCCGCCGTGCACCAGTAGACGTCGTCGTCGCGGATGTCGAAAATGTATTTGGTGGTCGCGTAGGTGCCGGTCAGGTATCCGCCGGTGGTGTGCAGGATCCCCTTCGGTTTGCCGGTGGAGCCGCTGGTGTAGAGGATGAACAGGGGGTGCTCGCTGTCGAGGCCGGGCGCCGGGCAATCGGCCGAAGCCCCGGCCATCTCCTTGTGCCACCAGAAGTCGCGGCCGCGCTTCATCTTGACCTCGTTGCCGCAGCGCTCGAGGACGATCAGCGTCTTGACCGATTTCGTCTTGGCGAGCGCCTCGTCGACGTTCGCCTTGAGCGGCACCACCTTGCCGCGGCGCCACCCGCCGTCGGCGGTGATCACCGCGCTGGCCCCGGAGTCCTCGATGCGGTCGAGGATGCTGGTGGCGGAGAAGCCGCCGAAGACCACCGAGTGCACCGCGCCGATGCGGGCGCAGGCGAGCATGGCGACCGCGGCCTCGGGGACCATCGGCATGTAGATGATCACCCGGTCCCGCTTCTTGATCCCCCTTGCCTTGAGGACGTTGGCGAACTTGCAGACCTCGCGGTGGAGCTGGGAGTAGGTCAGCGTGCGGGTGTCGCCCGGTTCGCCCTCCCAGATGATGGCCGCCTTGTTCTTGCGGGGGCCGTCGAGGTGCCTGTCCAGGCAGTTCTCGGAGGCGTTGAGCTTGCCGCCGACGAACCACTTGGCGAAGGGGGCGTCCCACTGTAGCGCCTTCGACCACCGTTTCTGCCAGGAAAGCTCGCCGGCCTCGCGGCCCCAGAACTTGCCGGGCGAGGAGACGGACTCCCGGTGCAGCCGCTTGTATTCGGCCAGGCTGCCGATCCTGGCGGACTTGGCGAACTCCCTGGAGGGTTTGAATACCCGTTTTTCGTCTAGGTGTGACTCGATGTTCTTACTCATGCCTTATCGGGATGGCGGGGTCGGGTTCGAGGGCGGAGGATAGCGACGGTTGCCGGCTCCCTCAATTACTGTTTCTCCGAAGACCCTGGCGAGGTCTCGGCGGCCGAGCAGGCGCCACTGCCCGGATGCCAGCGAGCTGTCTGTCAGCCCGCCGATGCGGACGCGGACGAGCCTCCGCACGCCGTAGCCCAGGGCGTCGAGCATGTGGCGGATCTGCCGTTTCAGCCCCTGGCGCAGGACGATGGCGACGGTGCGTTTCGAGACCCGCTCGACGGCGGCGGCGCGGGCGAAGCCGACCGGTGTCTCGAGGCCGGCGACCATGCGTTCGGCATCGTCCGCCCGGAAGGGTGTGGTCAGGTTCACCACATACTCCTTCTCGACCTCGTGCCCCGGGTGGGTCAACCTCTGCGAGATCTCCCCGGAGCTGGTCAAGACGATCAGCCCCTCCGAGTCGCGATCGAGCCGCCCGGCGTAGCTGAGGTTGCGCCGCTTGCGGAGATGGTGGGGCAACAGGTCGAAGATCGTGTCCCTGCCCTCGGGGTCGTCCCGGGTGCACAGGTATCCGGGGGGTTTGTAGAGGAGGAGGGTGGTCGTCTCGCCGTCCCGGTGCAGCGGCCTCCCGTCCAGGGTCACCTGGTCGGCCGGCGAGACCCGGGCGGACAGGGACTCGCAGCGGGAGCCGTTGATCTGGACCCTCCCCTCGGTGACCAGCGACTCACAGGAGCGTCGGGAGCCGAGACCACAGTCCGCGAGGAAGCGGTTGATCCGAACCGGGGGATCTTGGCTGGCGGCCAAACCGCACGTGGGGCTACGCTCGTCGGAGGGGGGCCGAACCTACTCGTCGGGCTGGGTTTTCGGGAGGCCGATCGCGCTCGACGAGTCCTTCCAACGCCCCCGGGACTTGAGCAGCTTCACCCGCTCGAAACGCTTGAGGACGTTACGTTTCGCCCCCACGGAGGAGGATCCTTTGAGACTGCGATGCTGGGACATGATGCGGTGGTGGGTGTTGGCCGCCCCGGGGCGGAAGGGCGCGAAATATAGCGACCCGCCCCCTGCAGGCAAGCCATTTCTACCGGGTTTGACGTCCCGGGTTCCCCCCGGGGCCGGGGTGTCCGCCGGTGGCGGAGGGGTCAGATCATCCCGAGCTTCATCTTGCCCTCCTCGGAGATCATGTCCTGGGTCCAGGGGGGATCCCAGACGAGCTCCACCTTGGCGTCGGCGATGCCGCTGACCGTCATGATCTTGCCCTGCGCGTCCGCGGCGATGGTCGGCCCCATCCCGCAGCCCGGGGCGGTGAGCGTCATCTTGACCGCCGCCGACCTGGCGTCCCCGTCCCCCGAGATGCTGCAGTCGTAGACCAGGCCGAGGTCGACGATGTTCACCGGGATCTCGGGGTCGAAGACCGTCTTGAGCTGCTCCCACACCGCAGCCTCGTAGTCGGCGTCGGAGATATCGCCCCCCGCGTTGACCTTCTCGGTGGCCGGCTGGGCGGTGCGTGTCTCCTCGACGCCCAGGGCGTCGGAGTCCTTGTCCGAGATCCGGGCGAGGCCCTGGTCGGTCGCCACGGTGTAGGTCCCGCCCAGCGACTGGGTGATGATGACCTTCGTCCCGGCGGGCAGGGAGAAGGTGTCGCCGCTGGGGATCTGGATGGCTTCGACCTCGCGGGCGAGTTCGACCTCGCCGCCCTGTTGGTGGGATCCTATCATGGTGTTTCCGTGTTGTCTGTCCGGGGGACGATCTTGATCTTTCCCGCGACGGCGCCCCCGGGCGACAGGCTGGCCGCCAGGTTGTCCGCCCCGGCCTCGGCCCGGTCGCCCTCTTGCGCCCCCGCGTCCAGGGCCGAGCGGAGGGCGCCCTCCACCATCTGGCCGCAGTGGACCTTCATCGGCGGCAGTGCGCCGAGGTCGGCGGACATCTCGTCGGCGGACAGGTGCTGGGCCTCGTCGAGGCTCTTGCCGCGCAGCATCTCGGTGGCCATGCTGGCCACGGCGATCGCGGTCTGGCAGCCGAAGCTCTGGAAGGAGGCGCGGTCGATCACCCTCTCCCCGTCGCGCTCGCCGAACTTGAGGAACATGCGCAGCATATCGCCGCAGTCGGCGCTACCGACCGTGCCGACGGCGTCCGCGTCCTCCATCTCCCCCATGTTCTGTGGGTTGGCGATGGCGTCGCGGACCTTGTCTTCGAACGAGGTATCGGGCATCGGGGTTACCTAAGGCGGGGGGCGGGGTCGTGCAAGTGTGGCGGGCCTAGGGGTCGAACCCGCAGATCCGGTCGACGAACGTGGCGAGCGACGTGCGTTCGAAGCCGTCGCGGTCCCATAGGGTGCCGCTGAGGACGGCGCGCCGCCCCGGGGGGACGAGGTAGGTCGACGCCCCGGTGGTGGTGCCGTCAGGGAGTTCGGGGCGGACCGGGGCGCGCAGGTAGAACTCGTCCTCGAAGGCGTCGAGCCGGCGCCAGTCGCGGTCGGTCAGCCCGGAATAGAGGACGCCGGCGACCCGGTCACCCGCCGATGCAGGGACGAGCCCCGGGAACGTCTGGCCGCCCACGGTGTAGGCGAGGTGGCCCGGCAACACGGCGTCCGACGTGACCGGTTCGCTGCCCACCACGTGCCACCAGACTTCCGGGAACATCAGCGAACCGTAGGCGAAGAGCTGGTTGTCGGCGGACATGGTCGGGGGCGGCCTCGTTTTGTTAAGCGGATGTAAAAGTGACTGCATCCTCCGGGGCGGTAACGCAACCGTAATGTGCGCCTAGGAGATTGGGGCGAACCCGAAGACATACCGAGCCGAGATGAAGATCCCCGTTTCCCCGCTGGCCGCCGCCCTAGTTTTTGTTGCTCCGATAGGTGAGCTGCTGTCCCAGGCGCCTCCGCCGGGCCGGGGGCGGGGTTTCGGCCCGCCAGCGGGCCGGGGACCCGAGGGCGGGCGGCGCGGAGGTGGGCCGCGGCCCGAGGAGCTCGGGGAGGCCGCGCTGGACCTCGGCGAGCCGGGCATCGCGTGGTACCCGAGGCTCGAGGACGGGCTGGAGGAGGCGGCGCGCAGCAACCGCCCGATCCTGTTCATGGCCGTGGCCTCGCAGTGTGGTGGGGTCCCCGGCGTCTTCTGACCCGGCTACACGGCGACGCAGAACGGTCTGTTCAGCGACAGTGAGGTGATCGGCGCGACGCGGGACTTCGTGTGTGTGCGAATCGATTCGTACGAGAGCCAGGCGAACCAGGAGATCGTCCGCAGCTATCTCCGCGGCAGGTTCGAGAACACCGCGTTCTGCGTGCTCGCCCCGGATGGCGAGACCCGGCTGACCCGCAGCGGGCGGGGGCCGCATCACGCGTCCCGGGACTTCCGCGATATCGCGGCGATCGCCGCGCGCTATCGCCGGGAGGGCGATCCCGCGGACGCCCGCGTCCCGGACTTCAACAGTTTCAAACTGGCCCTCAATGTCGCATCCGCCGACCAGCGCGTGCTCGTGCTGGTCGCGGCGGACGGCGACCGGCTAGAGGGGGCGGAGCGGCGCCTGCGACCGCTCGCCTGGCGCGGCGACATCGTCGGCCGTTTCCACTACGATTTCGAAGACCGCCCGGAGGCGTGGCGCGAGGCGCTGTTACAGCCGCGGGGCGGCGAGGGGATCTACCTCGTCAAGCCCGGCACTTTTGGCCTCGAGGGCGAGGTTCTGGCGAAGCTCCCGATCGATGCGCCGGTCGCCGAGATCGGGGAGGCGATGGCGGGCGCCAACCGGGAGTTCGCCGCGGGCACCGAGAAGAAGGTCTACTCCGAGCACGTCCGCGAGGGGCGGCGGGGCGGCAAGCGCATCGAGATGGCGATGCCCTATGGCGAGGATCGCGATGGCGACGGCGAGATCGACTTCCGCGGCGGGATGCGGCGCCGGCGGTGACCTCTGGCATGGGGTGGTCTGCCACGTCCCGTCGGGGGGCACGGATTGGGATAGACAGCGGGGCAGATGAGGTGCTTAGCTACGCGCCTGACTACCATGAAAACTCGATACCCCCTCGCCTTCGCCACCATCTTGACCCAAGCTGTACCGTCGGCGGCCGCCGCCGATGAGAAAGCCCCCCCGGCCCGCACTGGGACCGGCGATGCGACCTACGAAGTCGTCCGCGGCTGGCCGAGATACCCGGAGGGGAAATCGCTGGGTAACCTGCACGGGGACATGGCGGCGGACAAGGGGGGCAACGTCTACATCGCGACGGGTTCGACCATCCAGGTGATCGGTCCGGACGGTGGGTTCAAGTCGGAGCTGGGCCCCGACTGGGGCGGTGTGCATGGCATGAAAGTCCGGGAGCAGGGAGGTGAGGAGTTCCTGTTCGTCGCCCAGACCGGCAAGAAGGCGGTCTCGAAACTCAAGCTCGACGGCACGGTGGTGTGGCAGATCCTCGGCCACCCCGACGTCGAGGGCATGTATCCACACATCTCGAGATACAACCCCACCGATGTCGACGTGGCACCCGATGGGACGATCTACATCGCCGACGGCTACGGGATGTCGCTGGTGCACATCTACGACAAGGATCGCAAATATGTGAAGACCTTCGGCGGCAAGGGGGCCGGGGCGGGGCAGTTCAACGTCTGCCACAACATCCTGGTGGACACCCGTGGGGGGGAGCCCTCGCTGCTGATCAGCGACCGGCAGAACAACCGGCTACAGCTGCACGATATGGATGGGGGGTTCGTCGCGACTATCGACGCCGAGCTCGGGCGCCCCTGTGCGGCCGACATCTACGGAGACCTGTTGGCGGTCTCGGAGCTAGACGGCAGGGTGTCGGTCTACGGGAAGGACAACAAGCTGATCGCCCGGCTCGGCGACGAGCCGAAGGACCGCAAGAAGGCCGGCAACGGGGTCGGTCCGGCGGACTGGCATGAGGGTGCGCTGATCGCGGTGCACGGCTGCACCTTCGATTCGAAAGGCGACCTCTACGCCCAGGAGTGGAACGTGCACGGGCGCGTGACGAAGTACACCAAGGTGGAGTAGCCGGGAGGTGCGCCGTCCCCCGGCGCCGCTCGCTATTTGAGGAAGCCGCGGGCGACGAGGTTGTTGAGCCGGCGGGCGACCCCCTCCAGCCCGTCGAGCACGCACTCGCCGTAGCTGCGCCCGTCGGTGGTGTCGATCCCGTGGCCGGGGTCGAGGTCGCGCAGGCCCTGTAGCGCAGGGTCCTCGTGGTGGAAGATCTCGACGAAGACGAACTCGAGCTTGCCGGTCTTCGCCGCGGCCGCGAGCAGCGCACCGATCCAGCCGTCGTCGGTGCTCAGACATCCGCGGGTGGTCTTCGACGAGGCGTGGAACATGCCCATCTCGCCGGAGGCCGCGAGCTCGCCGATGAGCGCCTCGTTCTGGGGGATGTCGAGCGCGGAGTCGCCGCAGTGCGCCGCGTCGACCATGACGCGGAAGAACTTCCGGCCCAGCTCGCTGTTGGCCGCCTTCACGACCTCCCAGCACTTCGCGACGTCGGTGAACGTCTGGAACTCGCCACCGCGCAGGAACTCGATGTGCCAGTGCTCGATGCCGGCCTCGATCGCGCCCGCC
Source organism: Verrucomicrobiales bacterium (assembly GCA_028280355.1). Lineage (GTDB taxonomy): Bacteria > Verrucomicrobiota > Verrucomicrobiia > Verrucomicrobiales > DEV007 > JANQMB01. Next base: position 25 of record JANQMB010000027.1, on the reverse strand, counting down.
TCGCGCACGGCGCGGGCGTGGGCCT
>JANQMB010000022.1 GCA_028280355.1 Verrucomicrobiales bacterium | reverse complement strand
GCGCGGCTCCCACGCGCGGAGCGACTCGCCAACCTGGCCGGGGCGATCGCCCTACGCCCCTCCCCGGTCACCCGCGAGGCGATCGACGGGGCGAAGGTGCTGCTCGTCGACGACGTGTTCACCACCGGCGCGACCGCCGACGCCTGCGCGCGGGTCCTGCGCGACCACGGCGGGGCGGCGGAGGTGGCCGTCGTCACGGTGGCGAGGGGCTAGCGTAGCGGGCGACCGATGTCGGCCTGGCGCGCGGCGAGCATAAAGCTCGCATATTGCCCACTTAACATATAACACTTAACACTCGAAACTTCGACGACCGCATGGCCATCTTCAAAAAACCGCCCTTCCGTGGCGCCGGTGACAAGAAACGCGATATGCCGGAGGGGCTCTGGCAGAAGTGCCCCTCCTGCGGCGAGGTCATCCACGAGCTCGAGCTGAAGAAGACCCTCCGCACCTGCCCCAACTGCAACCACCATTTCACCCTCAGCGCCCCGGAGCGCATCGACTCGCTCACCGACCCGGGCAGCTTCCAGGAGATGGACGACGACCTGACCAGCATCGACGCGCTCGGTTTCCAGTCGTACTCCGACAAGGTCGAGAAATACCAGAAGCTTACCGGCCTGCGCGACGCGATCGTCACCGGCCGCGCGCGCATCCTCGGCAACCCCGTGGTGTTGGGGGTGATGGACTTCCGCTTCCTCGGCGCCAGCATGGGTTCGGTGGTCGGAGAGAGGATCACCCGCGCCATCGAGACCGCGACGGCCGAGAAGGCGGCGGTGATCGTCGTCTCCGCGTCGGGGGGCGCACGGATGCACGAGGGCATCCTCAGCCTGATGCAGATGGCCAAGACCAGCGGCGCCCTCGCCCTCCACGACCAGGCGGGCCTGCCGTTCATCTCCGTCTTGACCCACCCGACCACCGGCGGCGTCACCGCCAGCTTCGCGACCTTGGGCGACGTGATCATCGCCGAGCCCGGGTGCATGATCGGTTTCGCCGGCCCGCGCGTCGTCAAGGAGACCACCCACCAGGAGCTGCCCGAGGGCTTCCAGACCGCGGAGTTCATGCACGAACACGGGCTGGTCGACATGATCGTCGAGCGGCGCGAGATGCGCGACCGGATCGCCTCGTTGTTGGGCTACCTGCTCAAGTAGCCGCCGCCAGACCTCCGCGCCCCCGGGATCCGGCCGCAGGGGCGCCCGGCGCCCCGCTCACCCGATGACCTACCCCGACGCCATCGGCTGGCTCTACGGCCGTCAGAAAGCGGGGATCAAGCTCGGCCTGACCAACATCCGGCGCCTGCTGGACGAGCTGGGCCTCCCGCGGCCCGGGATGCGTATCGTCCACGTCGCCGGCACCAACGGCAAGGGCTCCACCTGCGCCTTCGCCGAGTCCGTGCTGCGCCGCGCCGGGCACCTCACCGGGCTGTTCACCTCCCCACACCTGGTGTCGTTCTGCGAGAGGATCAGGGTCGGCGGCGAACCGGTGGCCGAGGGGGACGCCGCCCGCGGCATCGCCTCGCTGCGCGACCGCGTCGCGGGCTGGACGGAGGGGCCGACCTTCTTCGAGCTGGCCACCGCCCTCGCGCTGGCCGAGTTCGACCGGCGCGCCATCGACGTCGCCGTGGTCGAAGTGGGGCTGGGTGGCCGGCTCGACTCGACCAACGCCCTGACGCCGACCGCCTGCGCCCTGGCGCCGGTCGGCCTGGACCACCGCCACATCCTCGGCGACACCCTGGGGGAGATCGCCGCCGAGAAGGCTGGCATCCTCAAACCCGGAGTCCCGGCGGTGTCGGCACCGCAACCCGAGGCGGCGCGGGAGGTCATCGAGCGGCGCGCCGCGGAGGTCGGTGCGCCGCTGTCGTTCGTGGACGGACCTTGGACGGCCGGGCCGGTCGGGCTGGCCGGCGAACACCAGCGCTGGAACGCCGCCCTCGCGGTCGCCGCCCTGCGCGCGGCCGGCCTCGAGCCCCCAGCCGAAGCCACCCTGGCGGGGGTCGCCGACACCCGTTGGCGGGCGCGTTTCGAACGGGTGCCGCTGGGCAACGGCGCCGAGCTGGTGATCGACGGCGCCCACAACGCCGACGGCGCGACCGCGCTCTGCCGGACCTGGCGGGAGGAGTTCGGCGGGGCGGCGCCCACCGTCATCCTCGCCGCCGCGGCGAACAAGGACACCCGCGCGCTGCTCGAACCGCTCGCCGGGATCGCCGCGCGCTTCATCTGCACGCGGCCCGAGACCACCCGGGAGACGGCCGCCCCCGCCGAGCTCGCCGCCATGATCCCGGGGGGCGTCCCGGCAGAGACCGCGGCGACCGCGGGCGAGGCCCTCGACGCGGCGCGCGCGCACGGCGGCCACATCGTCGCCACCGGGTCGCTGTTCCTCGCCGGCGAACTCGTCGCGATCGTCGACCGAAACCGCGCGAAATTCGAACCCAGCGACCAGTAGATGCTGTAGGGTAGACGCACCCCGCCACCCGGATCACCTGCCAATGCAACAAGGCCAGCGACGACTCATCGCCCTCATCGCCGCGACCGTGACAGTCGTCGCCGGGGTCTGGCTAGCGCTGTACGCCGCCGGCGCCGCCCCGCCGCCCGGCGGCCAGGTGGAGCTGTTCAAGATGTCCGACCGGCTCGCGGACCTGGAGGTCGTCGAGACAGCCGATGGCGCGCGTTACCGCTTCGGGGACCAGCTGTTGACACCCGCCGAGTTCACCGACGAACTCCGCCGTCGCCGCCCGGACGGGGGACGCGGTTGGCTCTACGGCTTGCTCAATATCACCAGCACCACCGGGCTCCTCTGGGTGGCGCTGGGGCTGCTCGGGCAGGTCTTGTTCACCGGCCGGATGGTCGTCCAGTGGCTGGCCAGCGAGAAACTGAAGCGCTCCGTCGTCCCCACCTCCTTCTGGTGGATGAGCCTGGGCGGCGCCACCATGCTCATCATCTATTTCATCTGGCGGGTCGATATCGTCGGCATCATCGGCCAGTCCACCGGCTGGTTCATCTACGTCCGCAACCTCTGGTTCATCTACGGCGGGCGCGACGGCACCTAAACTCTACCCGATCTCCCATCTTCGATCGTCGATCTCCGATCATGATCTACCTCGACAACAACGCCACCACCCGCGTGCACCCCGAGGTCGCCGCGGCCATGGCGCCCTTCCTCGCCGAGGAGTACGGCAACCCCTCCACCGGATACCCGCTGGGCAGGCGCAGCAAGGCGGCGGTCGACGAGGCCCGCGCCCAGGTCGCCGCGCTGATCGACGCGGCGCCAGACGAGATCGTGTTCACCAGCTGCGGCACCGAATCCGACAACGCCGCGCTCGCCTCGGCGCTCGCCGCCGCGCCCGAGAGGCGCCACCTGGTCACCAGCGCCGTCGAACACTCCGCGGTCATCCTGTTCGCCAGGGCGCTCGCACCCGAGCTCGAAGTCACCGAGCTGCCCGTGGACGGGGGCGGGCGCATCGACCTCGGCGACCTGCGCTCCGCGCTCCGCCCCGACACGGCGCTCGTCTCCCTGATGTGGGCGAACAACGAGACCGGCGTCTGTCAACCGGTGGCCGAGGCCGCCGCCATCGCCCACGAGGCGGGCGTGCCGTTCCACACCGACGCCGTCAACGCCGCCGGCAAGATCCCGCTGTCGGTCGCCGGGACGGACATCGACTACCTGTCGCTCTCCGGCCACAAGTTCCACGCCCCCAAGGGGGTCGGAGCCCTCTATGTCAGGGGCGGGGCGCCCTTCCGGCCGCTGCTGATCGGCGGCGGCCAGGAGGAGGGGCGCCGCGCCGGCACCGAAGCGGTCCCACAGGTTGTCGCCCTGGGCAAGGCGGCCGAGCTGGCGAAGGCCCGGCTCGATGACGGGGGCGCCGCCGAGCTCGCGGGGCTGCGCGACCGCCTCGAGGAGAAGCTGTTCGCGGCCATCGACGGCCTGCACCGCAACGGCGACCCCGCCCACCGCCTGCCGAACACCTCCCACCTCAGCATCGACCGGGTGCCCGCCGGCGACCTGTTGATCCTCACCGCCGAGGACGGGCTCTGCATCTCCAGCGGCTCCGCCTGCAGCACCGGCAAGCGCGAGCCCTCGCGCATCATGAAGGCCATGGGCCACGACGACGAGCGCGCCCTCTCGAGCATCCGCCTCTCGGTCTCGTCGATGAACACGACCGGAGACATCGACCGCGCCGCCGATATCATCATCGCCGCGGTTGAGAAGATCCGCTCCCTGCGCCCGGAGGAGGCGGGGCCGGTGGCGTTCGCGGGTTAGCGCCCCCTTCGGGGAAGGGCTAAGGCCTAATGACGAATGTCTAACGAATGCCCAATACCGAATGCCCAAACGCTGGCGATCGCCCCAGAGGGAATTCGGCATTGGGGGTTGGTCATTCCCTAGTCATTAGACCTTCGTCATTAGTCATTCCCCCCGGAGGGGGGCGCCTACTCGACCTTGTCGAAACCGACCTCGCCAGCGACGTTGGCGACCAGCCGCGAGAGGCTTTCGACCAGCTGCCGGTGGCGCACCTCGAGGGCGGCCCACCACAGCAGGTAGGTGCCGCCTAGCCAGATGAAGCGGTGCGGCGCACCCCAGGCGAGGGCGGCCAGCGCGACGGCCAGGGCGACGTTCCCGAACACCATCAGCGGCTTCGCCCGCGAGCTGAGGCGCACCCTGGTGAGACACTTCTCCCCACCGTGATACTCGGTGACCGTGGTCACCCGCACGCGCCACAACAGGCCGCGGTCGACCTCCAGATCCCAGTCGCGCCAGCCATTGTCGATGGAGTGCGGCCAGCCCAGCCGGCGCAGGGTACCCGTGATCTTGTCCAACAGGATGTCGCGCCCCAGGCCCCGCTCGCTCCATAGCCGCAGGCGCCCGACCCGTTTCCACAAGCCGAGCTTCGGCGGCTTGCCGAAGTTGCCCGCGAGGATCGGCCCGCGCGGTGCCTTGCCCCGGCGCAGCGCACCGAGGGTGCGCGCACCACCGCGCAGGACCGGCTGGGCGAGGCAGAGCAGGGCGAGGAGACACCTCGACTTCGGCCCGCGATAGGGCTCGGCCAGCCGCGGGCGCCAGGCCTCTCGAACCGCGAAGAAGAAGGTGCAGGCCAGCATCAGAAGGCCGACCACGATCAGGCTAGGGAAGGCGAACCCCAGCAGGAGCAACGCGGCGGCGGCGACCACCCACTGCACCCCGGAGGCGATGTGGAAGAAGTCCGACTCGGCCGGCGCGTACACCGTCTGGAACGCCGCGTACCCAAACACCCCGCGATAGATGCGCGTGGCGAGGCCGAGCGCCCCGCGGTGGCCGCCGTAGACGACGCCGCGCCAGCGCGCCCCACCGAGCATCCCGAAGCGGTCCGGGTGGTGGCTGATGAGGATCGCCTCCGCTTTGCCGTAACCGATCTGCTGTTTCAGGTAGGCCTTCACGCTGCTGCGCCGGTGGTGCCAGACCATCGCCGCCGGCGCGAAGCCGATACGCACGCCGGCGTCCTGCAGCCGCCAGCAGAAATCGACGTCGTCGCCAGCCGCGCGGTATTCGGGCAGGAACCCGCCGACGCGCTCGAAGGCGTCACGCGCCACCGCCAGGTTGCAGCCGGGCAGGTGCTCGGCGGTGCGGTCGTCGAGCAGCACGTGCGCCGGGGCGCCGGGCGCGGCGCCCACGCAGGCCTCGGGGCGGTTGCGCGGCGGCGGCGGGATGTTCGGCCCACCGGCGGCGCCGTAGCGGCCGCCCTCGAGGGCGGCCGCGAGGTAGTGTAGCCAGTCCTCGTCGGCGACACAGTCGTCGTCGGTGTATGCGAAGATCTCCCCAGTCGCCTCTGCCGCACCGAGGTTGCGCGCCGCCCCCAGACCCGCGTGGTCCTGGCGCAGGTAGCGCACGTGCGGCGCCCCCGCCGCGATCTCGGCGGTGGCGTCGTCGCTGCCGTCGTCCACCACGATCACCTCGTAGTCCGGGTAGCGCATCGCCCCCAGCGACTCCAGACACGCCGCCAGCGTCCCGGCCCCGTTGTGGGTGCAGACGATGACCGAAAACTTCGGCGCCCGCGCCAGCGGGGCGGCCTCGGCCGCCGACCCGATCCGCCGGTAGCGCCCCCGCAGGGCATCGCCCGCCGGCTTCGGGTCGCGCTCGCGCGTCACCACCCCGAAGTCCCAGCCGCGCACCTCCTTGCCGCCGCGGAACCACTCGTCGGTGAAGGCGAAAACCACCGTGCCGGCGGCCCCCGCCGCGAACCCGGCATCCACCCCCCAACCGACCACCTCCGCCTGCCCTGCCCTGCCGAGCGCCAGCGAGTCCGCGCCGAACTCCGACAGCAACAGCGGCCGGTCGCCGGCGACGTTCTGCAACCGGCCGAGATAGCGGGCCAGGTCCGCCTCGCGCTCGAGGTAGATGTTGTAGGCGACGAAGTCGGCGTTGCCGGGATTGAGATACTCCGTCGACGGGTAGTTCGCGTAGGCGAACAGCGCGCCGGGGTCGACCGACCGGCCGGCGTCGATCAGGTCTTCGAGCAACCGCTTCACCTTGCCCGGCCCCAGCCAGCGGACCAGGGTCGCCTCGATCTCGTTGCCGACCAGATACCCCAACACCGCAGGGTGTCCCCGCGAGGCGCCCACCACCTCGCGCACGCTGTCGACACACGACCCCCGGAGCCCGGCGCCGTCGAGGAAATCGACGTGGTCGGGCCAGGGGACGCCGATCAGGACGTGCAGGCCGTGTTCGGCGCAGGCGTCCAGGAAGCTGGACGGCGGCGGCTCGTAGACACGCAGGGTGTTGGCACCGAGCGCCGCCACCTGCTCCAGGTCGCGGGCCAGGTCCACCCCGGCCTTGACGCCGTGCCCGTCGGCGCCGGGTTCGAATGGCCCGTAGGTCAGCCCCTTGACGAAGAACTTCCCCTCGCCGCGGCGCAGGAACTTGCCCGCTGCCCGGACGCGCTGGCTCTGGAGTTCGACCGGCACCCCGCGAAGTTAGGGCGGCGCCCCCGGCCTGCAACGGCCAAGGTGACTCGGCGGCCGGCGGCCCCGGTTCAGCGCAGCCACCCCGGGAGGCCGTTCTCGTCCACCCACCACGGCTCGCGTTCCGCCAACGAGAACAGCGAATAGATATCGCCGTATCTCGCCCCCCCGGGCAGGAAGTCGGGGTCGCGGATGTCGCGCACCTTGATGAACTCGAAACCGGCGGTCTCGACGACGACCCGGTCGAGCGCCCCCCCGGCGGCGAAGTTGGCCGCGGCCGCAAAGTGGCCGGCACCCGCCAGGCCGACGAGGTCGATCTTCTCCGCACCGTGCCCGTCCTCGCGCACCATCTTGATCGTGGCCAACACGTCGCGCAGGCGCTGCACGAACAGGGCGCGGTTGTACCCGAAGGTGTATGCGGCCGACCCGCGGTCGTTCTTCACCCGGCGGGTCTGCCGCACCGGACCACGACCTGTCAGGAACTCGCCCTGCATGAACAGGTCGATGCCACATACCGCGTGGCCGGCAGCGAGCTGCTTCGCGACCGCCGGGCGCGGCGCGCCACCGTCGAAGAGGCCCGCCTTGCCGTCCCGGTGTAGCCAGATGACCACCCGCTTGTCCCAGCGCCCCTTCGGATAGAGGAAGACCGCGGGGGTCTGCTCGCGGCGGGTGATGTTGTCGATCAGGCCAGCCATCTCGAGGTGGTCGCCGCGGTCGGTCTTCGTCTTGAGGTCCCACCCGACCTCGCCGGCAGACTCCAGGTCGGCGCCGAGGACGACCTCCCAGCCGCGGCGGGCGATCTCGGGATCGGCCGCGATCTGCCCCGATGCGTCCTCGGCCAGGCCGGCGAGCAGCGCCCGCTCGAACTCCGGCCCGCCCTCCGGCCTCGGGTGCCCCTCGCCCCAGACCGTGAGCTGCTCCTCGGTCAGCCGGACGTGCGGCCTCTCCTCCGCCGGGTCCTCGTGCCCGAGCCCGAGGTGCTCGTTGAACCAGCGGTACATGGCCTGCCGCGAAGGAAGGTTGTAGTTGTGGCCGAACTCGGTGCGCGAGTGCAACATCACCCGGTCCGGGACCCCGAGGAGCCCGTACAGCTCGCGCAGCTGCGGGTAGCCCTCCGTGGCCATCCCCCTCGTCCAGTCGTCGGCGGCCGTCAGCCCGAGGGGCCGCGGCGCGGACAGCGCGGCGAGGGCGACGTTGCCCTCCGCGACGCGCAGCAGGCAGGCGTTCTCGCAGGTGCAGCCGCCCTGCATCGCGGTCGACACCATCACCGCGGGCATCGAGACCCTGACCCTCGGGTCCAGGGCGGAGACGACGAAGGTCTGCGTGCCGCCGCCGCTCGCCCCGGTGGCGGCGATGCGCTCCGGGTCGATGTCCGGGAGGCTCTCTAGAAAATCGATGGCGCGTATCGAGTTCCACGACTGGAGCATCATGACGCTCTGCAGCCACGACTCGGCCTGTGGGCTATAGAGCCCCCAGCCATCCTCCCCGATCATCTCCGGGCGCTGTTTCGCAAAGCGGTGGGCGAGCTCGAAGGGGATCTGGTCGTTGTCGCAGTACCCCAGCATGTCGTAGTGGAACACCGTGCACCCGAGGCGGGCGAGCCCCACGCAACGCGCCTGTTTCGGGTTGCGTGCCGCGCCCATATGGCGTTCGGCCCCCTTCGCGATCTGCCCGCGCGCCCTCTCCTCGCCGACGTCGGAGAAGCGCGCCTCCGGCCAGTGGCCGTGCGGGCAGAGCACCCCGGGGCGCCTCACGCCGGGGTTGGCCTTGGGGCGATAGAGGCTGCCGGTCAGGTAGAAGCCGGGCAGGGTCTCTAGATAGACCCGCTCGACGGTGAAGTCGCCGCCATCGACGAGGCCGTGCACCACCGCGTTGAGCGGCGTGCGGGTCGGCTCGGGGTATAGGCCGACCGCGACCTTCAGCGCGTGGCGGAGCTTGGCGGACCGCCGTCCCCACGCCTCCGCGCTCGGCGGCGGCCGGAAGGGGAAATACCCGTTCAGGTCCCTCGGCGGGGCGAGGCGCCGGTCGTCGGGCAAGACCCCCTCCGGCAGGGCGCGCGGGGCGGCGTCGAGGCCGGCCGCCAGGGCGAAGGCCGCGAGCAGGACGGGGGGGACACGGCTCCTCATGCCGCCACTATGGCGCCGCGGCGGAGGGCGGGCCAAGCCCGGACCCGGGGGGGCCGGCTGACCTACCGCGAGGGCACCAGCATACGTAGGCCGAGCGTCATCGTGAAGGCCTCGTCGATCTTCATGCGCTTCTCCTCGTGGCCGGCGCCCCAGGAGTCGCTGTAGATCAGCTCGTCGGTCTTGCGGTTGTAACCGATGATCAGACGCATGTGGCCACCGCTCGCCTGCGGAACGTCCTTCTCCGGGAACACCCCCAGGTAGAGCGACCACAGCAGGGGCACGCCTGCGTCGATCTGCTCGTAGACGTCCTTTCTGAAGCGCTCGTATTTCGCCCCGTCGGCGAGCACCGCCTTCAGCGACTCCGGATGACCCTTCCGGTAGAGGGTCTCGTAATACCAGAGCCAGCCGTCGCGGAGCTCGAAGATCTCCGCCTCCGGGTTCTTCTTGGCGACGCGGTTGTATCTCTTGATGAGGCGCTCGTATTCGTCGTACTCCTCGAAGGCCTCGTAGTGCGTACGCACCCGCACCTTCAGGCGGCCGGCGACGCCCTCCAGCGCCTCCTTCATCTTCTTCGCGCTGGTGCCCCCCCGGGCGCTGCTGCCCGCGATCTGCGCCATCTCGTGCTGGTCGACCTCGAGCCCGTAGTATCGCAGCACCCGCTCCGCGGAGGCGACCGCACAGTAACCCTTTGCCCCCTGGTCGACCATCGGCACCCCCTCGATCAAAACGTCGCCACCCTCGCGCTTGGTCACGCGCTCCCGGAGGCTGCGGCGGTCGGCCGGCTTGGACTCCTCGACCCGGGACATGATGCCGCCCGCCGAGGCGGGCGCCGTCTTGAGCGTGATGAACTCGGCGAGGAACGACCTGCCCCCAGCGTTGCGCTGGAAGCTGTACTCGAGCTGGTAATACGCCTCCTTGCCACGCCAGATCTTACGTTCCGCCCGCGCCGCGCTGGTGGCCCGCTTGCGCGGATGCTCCATGCGGGCACCCGAGCGGGCGGTGACGAAATCGGCGGCCGCCTTGAGCTTCTGTTCGAACAGCTCCTTGCGGATCTCGCCGTCGTCGCCGCGGTTGAAGACGGAGAACTCCACCGCCCCCACCTTGCCGCCCTTAAAACGCACGATGGTCTCCCCGACCTCGACCGGACCGATCTTCGCCTGGTTCTTGCGCCGCACCATCTTCTTGTCGACGACGGTGAAGGAGGCGGTGGTGCCCTGGTAGCGCGCCGCGCCCTTCGCCGCCGACAGCCATTCGAACACCGCGGTCTCGCTGGCGGGCTCCGCCTCGGCGTCCTCCACCACCCGGAGGCGAGCATCGCGCCCCTCGCCATCCTCGGCATCGTCGCTGGGCCGAATATACCGCTTCGCGAAGTCCTCGCTCGACATCTTCCAGAGCTCCGCGCTACCCGCGAGCTCGTCCAACTGCAACAACCGGTCGGACACCGACCCGGTCGACTCCTGGCCAAACGCCGCTCCGGCAAAACCCAGCCACGCCGCTGTACACACTGTTCCGATTAATCGTATTTCCCCCATGACGCTCAGATAATAAGGGCAACTTACTTCCGCTGCCCAGAGAAATGACGGCACAGACAGCGTGCCCTTAGAGAGGAATGACCCGGTTTCTAAGTTTGTTGAAATTTTAGAAATTATAAACGACCTTGGGTTTCTGTTTTTGTGACCGCCGATGCTCAAGTCCCGTCGTGAAGCCACCCGCAAAGTGCGCCGGAAGACCCACGCCGACCGCCCGGCAAACCGGGCTGCAAAGGCGGCCGGTGGCTGGGCGCGGGAATCGGGGCGGCGACGCGGCCGCTGGTGGCGAATCCCCCTGAAGTTCGGGGTCGCCGTCGCCGCCATCGGGTTCGTCGGGCTGGGGTTCGTCCTGCTCGGGTATGGGGTGCTGGCACGCGGATACGACCTGTCCGAGCTCGGCCGCATGCCCGCACGCTCCACCGTCTACGACCGCAACGGCGAGGTGATCGGCAAGCTACACGGCTCGAACCGCATCGTCGTCCCGCGCTCCGAGGTCTCGCGGCACTTCGTCGACGCGCTGCTGGTGCGCGAGGACGGCCGCTTCTACGACCACAAGGGCATCGACCCGGTGGGCGTCCTGCGGGCGATCTACCGCAACCTGGTCGAAAACCGGTCCGAGGGGGCGAGCACCATCACCATGCAGCTGGCGCGCAACAGCTTCGACGAGCTGATGGAGCAGAAGACCCTGCACCGCAAGCTGGTCGAGGTCATGCTGGCGCGGCGCATCGAAAAGACCTACACAAAGGACCAGATCCTCGAGTTCTATATGAACCGGATCTTCTTCGGCTCGGGCATGTACGGCGTGGAGCTGGCCAGCCGCTCCTACTTCGGCAAGCCCGCCCGCGACCTCACCCTCGGCGAGTCGGCGATGCTGGCCGGCATCATCCGGGGGCCGAACCGCTTCTCGCCCTTCCGGCACTACGAGGCCGCCGTGGCCGAACGCGACGCCGTGCTGGCGCGCATGCTCGCCGAGGGGGTGATCGACAAGGGGCAACACGACCGCGCCCGCTCGACGCGGGTGAACGTCTTGCCCCAGGGGCGGGTGGACCGGGGGCGCGAGGACAGCTACGCCCTGGCCGCGGTGCGCCGCGACCTCGACCGCGCCCTCTCCACCTCGGACGCCGAGGACGGCGGGCTGGAGATCCACACCCATATCGACCTGCGCCTGCAGCGCGCCGCCGAGGCGGCGCTCGAGCGCCGCCTGGCGTCGGTGGAGCGGCGCCCCGGGTACGCCCACCCCACCCACGCCGCCCACCGCGGCGGCGACCCCGCCTACCTCCAGGGGGCTATCGTTTTGTTAGACAACGACACCGGCGGCACGTTGGCGGTCGTCGGCGGCCGCGACATCGAGCACTCCCAGTTCAACCGCGCCACCTCCGCGCGGCGGCCGGTCGGCTCCGCCTTCAAACCGTTCGTCTACACCGCCGCCTTCGCCGCGGGGATGATGCCGGGGACGCTGATCGACGACGGTCCGCTGCGGCGCGGCGAGATCGCCGGCGCGGGCACCGGCTGGGACCCGAAGAACGCCGACGGCCGCTGGCTCGGCCCCCAGCCGGCCGACGTCGGCCTGATCCGCTCGCGCAACACCATGGCGGTGCGGGTCGGGCACCGCGCCGGCATCGCCCGGGTGGGCGAGCTCGCCAGGGGGGTCGGGATCGAGGTCGGCGAGGACGCCGGACCACAGCTCTTCCTGGGCAACCACGACTGCGACCTGGAGACGCTGACCAGCGCCTACACGGTGTTTCCGAACTCCGGCTCCCGCGTGCCCGCCTTCACGATCAGCCACATCGCCGACGCGCGCGGCGAGGTGTTCTACCGGGCCGCGGCACAGGCCTACCCGGCCGCGCCGGCGGGCGCCTGTGCGATGACCTCGGAGATCATGCAGGGCGTCCTCGCCCCCGGCGGCACCGGCGCCCGCGCCCGCGCGCTGGGTTTCGGCAAGCCCGCCGCGGGCAAGACGGGGACGACCGACGGGTTCAAAGACGCATGGTTCGTGGGCTTCACCGACAGGGTGACCTGCGGGGTCTGGGTCGGGCTAGACCGGCCACAGACGATCATCGCCGGCGCCTACGGCAGCTCGGTGGCGCTGCCGGTGTGGACCGACGTCATGCACTCCTGCGAGCGGTACGGCTACCCGGCGGGCACCCTGCGCCCGGCGGTCCCGATGACCAACGTCACCCTGTGCCGCACCAGCGGCAATTTCGCGGAACCCGGGTGCAGGCGGGCCGGCACCGCCTACAGGGCGGGCGTCCCGTATGAGATGGCGCCGGGCTCGCGCTGCGTACACCACGGCGGCCACACCGCCTCGACGCCCCGCGCACTACCCGCCAAGAGGCCGCGCACCCTCAAACGCATCCCCAGGTGAGCCCCCCGAAGGCGGCGGACCCCGCGACCCCGGATCACTTTTTCTTCTTCTGCTTGCGAGCCTTGCCGTCCTCCCAACGGACGCCCGCCAGCTTGGTGCTGCCGGATCGGCCCTCGGCGACCATCTCCCCCTGGGAGTTGTAGACGCGGACCAACACGCCCTCCGCGTTGCGCCGCGCCGGGGTGGTGAAGCTCAGGGTCTCGTTGAACTTCAGCGCCGCCGGGACGTCGACCGACTCCTCCACGCCGACCAGACCCCCGCCGTACCTGAAGTACTTCTTGCCCCACGGAAGCTTGCGGGAGGGATACATCAGCCGGCTTTTGACCGTCAGGTCGCGAACCGTGTCGCGGGAGGTGTTGGTGATCTCCACCAGGTAGGCGATGGAGTTCGAGGAGCTGCCATGCTGCTTAGTGAACCCGACGCGAAAGGCATACTCCACCAGCGGGGGGACCCTCCCCATCCACTCGCGGATATAGGCCTGGTCGCGCTCGCTGAACACCGCGACTTTCACCTCCAGCTCCCTGCCGTCGGCCTTCCTGATCGTCACCGCGCCGGAATCGACCCCCTTGTGGGAGACGAGCTCCGCCTCGATCACCCGCCCGAACTCGTCCTCGAACTCGCGCAGGGCCGCGCCGGCCGGTATCGCCGACAGGGCGCCGAGGGACAGGAGGGCGAATACGAAAAGGGAGCCGGACACAGGTTTCATCATGTAGGGTAGGGAGAGCCTCCCCGGACGGGGACGATAGCAGGACCCCCGGTCGCGCACAGCATCGAAATCGCGGCAGTTTCCTCGGCGCCCCGGAGCCAGCGCCCGCCCTCAGGTGACGGGGATCGCCTGGTCGGTCCCGCCGATCTCCTCCACCTGGACGCCCAGGGCGGCGAGGATGCTGATGTAGACCCCTTCGAGCTGCCCGCCCGGATAGTGGAGCTGGCGGCCGGTCGACAGCTTCCCGCCCCCCCTGCCGGCGATCATCACCGGCACCCGCTCGGACGCGTGCTCGTGGCCGTCCTCGAAGGGGGAACCGTATAGGATGACGCAGTTGTCGAGCAGCGTCCCGCCGCCCTCCTCGATGCCGCGCAGCCGGTCGAAGAAGTACGCCACTTGCTGGTTGTGATAGTGGATGACCTTGAGATACTGTTTGTGTTTGGCCTCCCGCGACGACCACGAGGTTTTCCCGTCGTCGTCCTCGGTCTTGCCCGAGATGTCCCTCCAGTGCGAGAGCGCATGCCACATCCCCTTCACCCCCGGGATGAAGTCGAAGTACCGGTTGCTCTGCTCGTGGTCGAGCATGAAGCTCGCGACCCGCGTCGAGTCGGTCCAGTAGGCCAGGACCATCATGTCGAACATCAGCCGCATGTACTCCCCGTGATCCTCCGGCCGCCGCTCGGGGGGCGGGCCGACCTTGGACAGCAGCGCCCTCGAGCGGCGCACCTGCTCGCTGTCGGCGAGGGCGATCCTCCTCTCCACCGACCGCACCGATTCGAAATACTCGTCGAGCTTGTCGCGGTCCGCGATGCTGACCTTCCCGCGCAGGCTCCTGGCGTCGTCCATGACCGCGTCGAGGACGGTCCTCGTGTCATCCCGCCTCCGCCCGGCGGCCGCCGCCGGGTCGGTCAGGCGCCGGAACACCGCGAGGGGGTCGGTCTCGCGCGGCATCGGGGTCGTGGGGGAGCTCCACGAGATGTTGTTGCGCTCGACGTTGGTCGCGAAGCTCCCCTCCGGCTTGGTGATCATCTCGAGGGACGGCAGCACCGTGTCGCCACCGATCGCCTTTGCGGCTATCTGGTCCATCGAGACCCCGCCCACCCCTCGGCGCGCGTTGGGCTCGTCCCCCTCCGAGATCGGGCGGATGAGCCATGTCGCGCTGGCGGCCGGGTGGCTGCCGTGCAGCTCGGACTGCAGGCCGGTGATCAGTTGGAGGTCGCCCTTGAACGGCTCGAAGGGCTTCATGTTCTCGTCCATCGATAGGATCCTGCCGTCCGCATCCGCCCTCGCGTTCCAGGCCGACTCGGGGGACCCGTTGGGGAGATACAGACAGCCCAACCTGAGCGGCGGGCGCTGCCGGGACGCGGCGCGTGCCGACAGCGGCGTCATGACCTCCAGGAACGGCAGGGCCAGGGAAACCCCGGCACCGCGCAGCAGGGTCCGTCTCGAAATGCGCCAGTTTTTCATGGTCGTTGTCCTCCCATCGGTGTGTTTTCGCCATCGGGCCCCCTGCGGTATTGGAAGGGGTAGCTGTTCACGATCTCCCGGATGAGCACCTGGGAGGAATATCCCGCGTCGCGGACGCGCGACAGGATGGTCTGCAGCGGTCCCTCATCGGTGAAGACAAGCTCGCGGCCGAGGGCGTAGCAGAGGAGCTGCGAGGTGAAATGTCTGACGAACTCCTGGGCCATCTCCTCCCTCAGCACCCGCTTCAGGCCGACGTGCCCCTCGACGGCGGTCCCGTCAGGGAGCGCGCCGCGGTTGTCGACCGGCCCGGGCCGCAGCCTCCCGGTGGCGTCGAAGGCCTCGAGCGCGAACCCCAGCGGGTCGATCCGCCGGTGGCAACCGGCACAGGCGGCATCGGCGCGGTGCCTCTCGAGGCTGGACCGCAAGTCCACGGGGTCGCCCCCCCCGGGTTCGTCCAGGCTGGGGACGTCGGGGGGCGGGGGCGGTGGGGGCTGCCCGAGGACGACGTCGAGGATCCACTTGCCGCGGAACACGGGGCTGGTCCGCCGCGGGGAGGAGGAGGCAGTCAACACGCTGGCCTGGGTCAGGATCCCGCCACGGTGGTTCCCAGAGAGACGGACCTTCTCCATCCGGTCGCCGGTGATGCCCCGGATGCCATAGTGGCGGGCGAGGCGCCCGTCGAGGTAGGTGTAGTCGGCGTCCAGCAAGGTCAGCACGGAACGGTCCTCCGCGAAGATCGAGTGGACGAACCACACGCTCTCCTCCTTCATCGCGGCGAGGAGCTCCGGGCCCGCATGCGGGAACAGCTCACGGTCCGGCCCGACCGTTTCCCCGAGCCCGTCGATCCGCAGCCACTGGTTCGCGAACCTGGCGCTCATGCGCCGCGAACGCGGGTCGGCGAGCATGCGCGCGATCTCCGCTTCGAGCACCTCCCGGTCCGCGAGCTTGCCGGTGGCGCCCAGTTTCATCAACCGCATGTCGGGCTTGCTCGCCCAGAGGAAATACGATAGCCGGCTGGCCAGCTCCAGCGGCGTGACCCGATGCGCCGCGCGCGCCCCCTGGTCCCCCTCGGCGCGGAACACGAAGGCTGGCGACACCAGCGCCGTCCTGACCGGAAGCTTCATCGCGGTGTGGTAGTCGTCGCCCAGCGAACGCGCCTGCTGGAAGAGGGCGTGGTAGCGGGCCAGCTCGGCGTCTGTGACGGCCCGGCGGAAAGCGTTGGTGAGAAAGGTCTTGATGACCCGGCGGGCGGCGGCGGCCTCGTCGAAGGGCGGGTCCTGCCGCGCCGCCACCGTCGGCGGGAACCCCCAGACGAAATCCGGCCGGGGCCCGACCGCGCGGCCCCTGGCCGCCGCCCGGATCTCCTGCGCACCCAGCCCCTTGTTGTAGAACTCGACCTTGCTGATCTCCCCGGCAAAGGGGACGAACTCGTCGCCCGCAGCGCCCACCTTGAACCGGTGCCCCGCCACGTCCGGCGTGGCCATCTCTTCCCGCACCTCGAGTTTCCCGTCCACGTAGATCGAGACGACCCCCCCGGCCTGGTGGAGGACGGCGACATGCCAACGGCCGTCGTCGTACCCCCGCCTGGTGTGGACCTCCCCCAACCAGCCGATGTCGTAGGCGACCCTGCCGGAGTCGGAGACGAACAACACCTTGGCGTCCGGGACCCAGCTGTCGCCCTCCGGGGCCTTCGAGAACAGCGCGCCCCCCGCCGTGGTCCTGAAGCGGACGGCGACGGTGAACGAACCATCCCCCATTTCCAACCCGCCACCGACGGCCTCGTCGCTGACGTAGGGCATGATCCCGTCCGCCACGACCCGGCGGACCGGCGGGCTGACGAAGACCAGCCGGCGCAGGGCATCGTCATCCCCCCACACTTCCTCCACCGCCACATCGGCGGCCTGGAGATATCTCTCCACCAACAGGGGCTGTACCGACAGGGTCGCCGCCTCGTTGTCGAAACCGCCCTCGGGTGCCTGGTCTTCGGGGAGGGCGGCATAGGAGCGGGTCTCGATGCCGAACAGGTCTTCGACCGTGTAGCGGTACTCCGTCCGGTTGAGGCGCCGGGGCGGGATATGGCCGGGGTCCTCCGGCAACCGGCTGACATCCACGTTGTCTAGCGTGTGGTCGACCCACCGCAGCAGGGCGGAGCGTTCGGCATCGGGCAGCTCTCTGGTCGCATCTTCGGGTGGCATGTGCCCCCCCGCCACCGCGTCCCGCACCCGGATCCAGGTCGACCGGTCACGCCACACGTCGAGCGAGCCCCCGAAGCTCTGGAAACTGACCCCGGCCTTGACCCGCTTCTCGCTATGACATTTGAAACAATAGCGTTCGAGAACCGGCCGCACGTCGGCCTCCCCGAGCGCCCCGAGCGCGGGCAAGCCGAGCGGGGCAGACAAAAACAGGCTCGTGGAGAGGAGGAAGCGCATGGGATCCCGGGGCGCAAATGACAACGCCGCGTGCCATCACCAACGGCACACGCCGGACTATATTGCGAAATCCGTGCGCCCCCGCCACGCGACCCACCCCGCCCCGCCGGTACGAAGAAGGGGCGGCTTTCGCTGCCGCCCCCCTCTCGGTAATATTCCTGCGTTGTGGGTGACGCCTACTTCGCCTTCGCCGCCTCGCGCTCCTGCACCTCGGCGATCACCTTGTCGGAGATGTTCTTCGGGCAGGGGGCGTAGTGGGAGAACTCCATCGAGAACTGGCCGCGGCCGGAGGTCATGGTGCGCAGGTCGCCGATGTAGCCGAACATCTCGCTCAGCGGCGCCTCACCCTTGACGCGGATGCCGGTCGGGGTGGTATCCTGGGTCGAGATCATGCCACGGCGGCGGTTGAGGTCGCCGATGACGTCGCCGACGTTGTCCTCCGGGGTGAAGACGTCGAGCTTCATGATCGGCTCGAGCAGCTGCGCGCCCGCCTTGGGCATCGACTGCCGGTAGGCCGCCTTGGAGGCGATCTCGAAGGCGATGGCCGAGGAGTCGACGGCGTGGAAGCCGCCATCGACCAGCGTCACTTTGAAGTCGAGGCAGGGGAAGCCGGCGAGCACCCCCTTTTCGGTGGACATCTTCCAGCCCTTTTCGACGGCGGGGATGAACTCCTTCGGCACGTTGCCGCCGACGATCTTCGATTCGAACTCGAAGCCGGCGGCCGGTTCGAGGGGCTCGAGCACGTAGTCGATCTTCGCGTACTGACCGGAGCCGCCAGTCTGTTTCTTGTGGGTGTAGGAGTCCTCGATGCGCTGGGTGATGGTCTCGCGGTAGGCGACCTGAGGGGCGCCCGCCTCGACCTCGACCCCGTGCGTGCGCTTGAGGATGTCGATCTTGATGTCCAGGTGTAGCTCGCCCATTCCCTTGAGGATGGTCTCGCCGGAGTCCTGGTCGGTCTCGACATGGAAGGAGGGGTCCTCCTTGACCATCTTGCCGATGGCGACGCCGAGCTTCTCCGAGGCCGCCTTGTCCTTGGGCGCGACGGCGATCGAGATGACCGGGTCGGGGAACACCATCGGCTCGAGGGTGGCCGGGTTCTTCGGGTCACAGAGGGTGTGGCCGGTCTGGACGTTCTTGAGGCCGACCAGGGCGACGATATCACCGGCCTGCGCGGAGTCGAGGTCCTCGCGCGAGTCGGCGTGCATCTCGACGATGCGGCCGACGCGCTCCTCTTTGCCGGTGAAGGTGTTGAGGATGTTGGTGCCCTTCTGGAGCACGCCGGAGTAGACGCGGGTGAAGGTCAGGGCGCCGTACTGGTCGTCCATGATCTTGAAGGCCAGCGCGCGCAGCGGCTTCGTCTTGTCGACGACCGCCAGCTCGCCGGTCTCGTTGCCCTCGAGGTCGACCTCGGGCTGCGGCTTGACCTCGGTCGGGCTCGGCAGGTAGTCGATGACCGCGTTGAGCACCGGCTGGATGCCCTTGTTCTTGAAGGCGGAGCCACAGAAGGTCGGGAAGAAATCGAGGTTGATGGTGCCCTTGCGGATGCACTTTTTGAGGGTGGCGATGTCCGGCTCCTCGCCCTCCAGGTATTTCTCCATCGCCTCGTCGTCCTGCTCGACGGCCGTCTCGACCAGCTCGTGGCGGTATTCGGCGGCCTTCTCCTTGAGGTCGTCGGGGATGTCGGTGACCTCGAAGTTCTCCGGCTGGCCGGACTCGTCCCAGACGTAGGCCTTCTGCTCGAGGACATCGACGACGCCGACGAAGCTGTCCTCGAAGCCGATCGGCAGGGTCATGACCAGCGGCTTGGCGGCGAGGACGTTTTTGATCTGGTCGACGACGCGGTAGAAGTCGGCGCCGAGGCGGTCGAGCTTGTTGACGAAGATGAGGCGGGCGACCTCGGAGTCGTTGGCGTAGCGCCAGTTGGTCTCCGACTGCGGCTCGACGCCGCCGGAGCCACAGAACACGCCGACGCCGCCGTCGAGCACCTTGAGCGAGCGGTAGACCTCGATCGTGAAATCGACGTGGCCGGGGGTGTCGATGATGTTGAAACGGTGGTCGTCCCAGAAGCAGGTGGTGGCGGCCGACTGGATGGTGATGCCGCGCTCCTGCTCCTGGTCCATGAAGTCGGTGGTGGCGGCGCCGTCGTGCACCTCGCCGAGCTTGTGGATCTTGCCGGTCAGTTTGAGGATACGCTCGGTGGTCGTGGTCTTGCCCGCGTCCACGTGGGCGAAGATGCCGATGTTCCGGTATTTGGAGAGGTCAGCCATGGTGTTCGGTCGAATTCGAGCGCGCCCCATAGCCCAGAATGGGCGACTCTTCAACGAATAATGCCGCCCGGATCCGCCCCCCAAAGGCCGGCGCGGGGCGGAATGTGAAAAAAACCTGCCGGCGCCCCGGGCCTGCCCCGGCGCGCCCTATCTTGCGCCCCATGCGTAGCCCCGCTGGCTAGCGCCCCTGCCCCCCCTCGAGACCGGCGGGAACCTCGCCATAGGGCGCGGCCGACCCCGAACCCATGCGCGCGGAATCTTGTACCCAGTAACACCCGGAGAGGGACAGGGTACCGAGGGCGAGCAACAGGCGGAACAGCTTCATCGCCGCACCGATGCGCGCCGCAGGCATCTCGACAAGAAACGAAACCGTCACAGGCACAACCCCGGGGCGCGGGAGGCGGGAGCCCGGGGGGCTTCAGAAAGTGAGGGACAGGTTGATCCCGGCGAAAGGGCTGGGGTCAGTCTCGCGCTCATCGATGGCCAGGCCGCCCCGGTCGGCGACGGACAACTCGTTGCCGAACCCGACCCCGCCGATGACACCGAGCCGCCAGCGCTCGGAGGCCTGGAACGACAGCGCCGCGAACACCGGGATACCGCGGTCTTCTCCGATCCCCCCGGCCGCGGTGCGAGAATCGTCATCGAGGCGGAAGCGGAGCCGCTCGTACCGGGCGCCCACCGAAAGGCGCAACCGGTCACCCAGATCCCAGGTCACCGCCAAGCCCGGGCCGAGAGTCGCCCCGGCCACCGGCCCCGTGCTGAGGTTGAGGCCCTCGACGATCTCCCAGCGGACGAGGACGATCGGGAACACGCTCGCGTCGTCCCCCAGCTGGCCGACGTAACCCAGACCCGGGCCGATGGTCAGGCGGTCGCCGAAGCGGTACGAGACGCCGCCGAGAAACGCCCCGGTCAGCGAGTCCCCGAAATCTGCCCCGGCCTCGCCCGAGAACCGCGCCGACGGCAGGCCGAAGAACGTCCAGCGCCCGCCGATCTCCCAGCGGACGGGTAAGCCGAGGCGCACCGAATGGATGTCCCCCCAGGGTTCAAAGGACCCGCCCGCGAAGCCCTCGCCCCCAGAGAAACGGTAGGAGTGGTGATGATAGGCGGCGGAGAGGGCCACCAGCGCCCCGTCGCGCCGGTAGAGCGGCGCCCCCGCACGGAGGTAGAAGAGGTCGCTCGAGACCTCCCCGCCGCCATCGACGTCGGCCTCGAACTCGTGCAGGTAACCGGCACGCAGCGGTGCAACCGCCCCGGTTTCTGCCCCCCGAGAGCCCGGGGAGACGACTAGAACGAACAGCGGGAGGAGAAGCGTTGTCTTCATCGGGTGAAGTGATCGGAAAAACTCTCTGGGACTACGAACGGCCGCTTCGCGATTCCGGATCGGTTCATGATGCCAGCCGGGGGCGCAAGAATGCTCTCTCCCCCCAAAGTTTTTTACAATGTTCTGACAGATGCCACTGCGGGGGGGGAGTAATTTCCCGGTCTGCCGACCCCCGGGTGAGTCACTTCAGAAAGGAACACATAACATACAGCCGACAATGACCAGACTGACACTTTTTCTCTCCGCCCTGTCGATGCTGATCTCCGCAGCCCTCCTCCCGCCCCGCGCCGGCGCCGCCCCGCTGGATGAGGCCGAGCAGCACCTGCAGGCGCGCGAATACAAGGCGGCCGCCGAGAAACTCGCCGGCGTGAAAGGCGACGACCGGGCGGCTTACCTGCTGTCCACCGCGCTGTTTCTCGACAAGGACTATCCTGCAGCGGAGAGCGCCGCCGGCGCCCTGTTGGACGAGCACCCCGAATCGGAGTGGAAGCACAAAGCGCGCTTCCTCCTGGCGCGCGCGCTGATCGAACAGCGCAAGCACAAGGAGGCGGAGGCGATCTTCGCGGCAGAGGCCGAACGGGTGTTCTCGACCGACCGCAAACAGCGCCTGGCCGAGCGCCTCATCGCCTTCGCCGACAAGCTCTCGCGCGAACCGGACCCCGCCGAGCTTGACGCCCTCCCCCCCGACCACGCCAAGGCGCTCGGGCTCTACGGGCAGGTGCTGGCGATGGAGATCACCCGCCCGCTGCGGGACGAGATCCTCTTCAAGGTCGGCAAGGCGCACGCCGAGCTCGGCCAGCACGGCGAGGCGATCGCCGCCTTCCGCCAATACCTCGACGAGTTCGACCCGACCTGGGCCGGCGCGGTCGGCACCGACTCGCGCAAGCGCGGCCAGCTCAAGGACAACCCCCCGCCGGCCGGCAGATATCGCCTCGACGCGCGCGGCGCCCTGATCGCGGCGCAGAACAACGCCGGCGACCACCAGGCCTCGCGTCTCAACGCGGTCGACCTGCTGGCGCTCGCGGAGAAGGAGCGCCCCGAGGACGACGCCTTCGCGGCGACCATCCGCCTGGCCCACATCTGGTCCTTCGACAAGACCGGCCCGCTCGAGAAACAGGTCTCGGCGCGGCGCGATTTCCTGAAGACCCACCCCGACCACGACGAGGCGCCCGGCGCGGCGCGCTGGATCGCCGTCCTCTACGAGCGGGCGGGCAGGCCGGACGACGCGGTGGCGGCCTACCGGGATTTTATCGACGGGGCGGACTACCGGTTCGCCGCCGACGAGCGCACCACCAAACCCGACCCGAAAACGGGCGTCTCCCCGGCCGAGAGGCTACTGAAATGGAAACAGGAGGCCGCCTACAAGATCGGCCTGTTCCGCTTCGACCAGGGCGAATACGAAGAGGCGATCGCGGCGTGGAACGACTACGTGAAACTCCACCCGAACGGCGCCGAGTGGGCGTCCGCGCAGGGCGGAATCGTCAACGCCGAGTTCCAGATGGCGCTGGCCGCGATCGCCGCGGACGACGAGAAGCTCGCGCGCGGGCGCTTCGCCGCCTTCCTCGCCAAATACCCGCTCGACGGCCGCGCTCGACAGATCCTGTTCACCCTCGGGCAGATGCACATGGCGGCGGCCGAGGAGATGGAGGCCGCGGGCGACGGCGGGGGACCGGCGGCGGCCGACCGATACCGGGGGGCGATCGAGGAGTGGTCCCGCCTGATCAGCAAATACCCCGGCACCGAGGAGTCGTCGCTGGCCCTCTACCGCACCGGCGTCATCTATAGCGAGAAACTCGGGCGGCTCGAGGACGGCCTGGCCGCCTTCCGGCGGCTCGACTGGGGCTCCTGGTCGAACCCCGCCAAGGCGCGCGTGACGCTGCTCAGCGAGAAGTCGCTCGGCGTCGCCACCGAGCGGACCTTCCGCACCGACGAGGAGATCGAGGTGGCCGTCACCACGCGCAACATCGACAAGCTCAAAATCTCGCTCTACCCCCTCAACCTCGAATCCTACTTCCGCAAGACACACCAGCTCGGCCGCGTCGACCACCTCGACATCGACCTGATCCAGCCGGAGGAGACCTGGGAGGTCGAGCTCGAAGACTACGCGAAATACCGCGAGATGAACCACCAGGTCCCGGTGCCGGTCGCCGGGGGGGGCGCCTTCGCGGGGATCGTCAAAGTCGAGGGCGGCGACTGGTCGGCCACCACGCTGGTGCTGCGCTCCGACATCGACCTGATCCTCAAGTCCAGCCGCCGCGAGGTGCTGGTCTACGCCGAGGACGGGCGCCGGGGCAGGCCGGCGGCGGGGGCGAAACTGCTGATCTCCGACGGGGAGAAGATCATCGGCACGGGCGAGACGGGCGCCGACGGCGTCTTCCGCGGCCGCTTCGACGAGCTGAAGGAGGGCGCCGGCGTGCGCGTGTTCGCCTCGGCGGAGGGGGGAGTTGCTACCAATTTGTTAGATATCGGGGCGCTGAACTTCAGCTCCGGCCTCGACGCGCGGGGCTACATCTACACCGACAAGCCCGCCTACCGCCCCGGCGAACGCGTCGCCCTGCGCGGCGTGTTGCGCGACGTGGAGGGCGGCAGCTACGTCGTCCCCCCGGAGGCCGGCTGGCAGGTCAAGATCACCGACCCGTCCGGGCGCATGATCTCGCTGGCCGACGTCGAGCTCGACCGCTTCGGGACCTTCGAGAGCGGCCTGGTCCTGCCGCGCGGGGCACAGCTCGGCGACTACCAGATCAGCGCCGAGCTGCCCGGCCGGGGCACCACCTGGAACGGCGGGTTCGAGGTCGCCGAGTTCAAGCTCGACCGCATCCGGCTCGCCTTCGACTTCCCGCAGCGCGTCTACTTCCGCGGCGAGAAAGTCGCCGGCACCATCCGCGCCACCTACTACTGGGGCTCTCCGGCCGCCGACCAGCTGGTCCAGTACACCACCCCGGACGGCAGGCAGCTGACCGGGAAAACCGACGCCGACGGGGAGCTCGCCTTCGAGCTCGACACGGCCGGTTTCCGGCCCGGCCAGGCGCTCGCCTTCAGCGCCTCCATCAACGCCTTCAACATCAGCCGGAGCGACTCGGTCTTCCTCGCCCAACTCGGGTTCCGTGCCTCGGTGGAACCCGCGCAGCCGCTGGCCCTGTCGGGCGGGCCCTTCGTGGTCGGGGTGAAGACCGTCGGCGCCGACGGCGAGCCGGTCGGCAGGAAGCTCACCCTCACCGTCCTGCGCCGCGAGGCGCAGAAGTCCAACCGCACCCTCGAGGCCGTCCCCTGGCTGAGCCATAGCCCCCCGGGCGCCGCCGACGTCACCGTCTCCGAGCACGAGGTGACGACCGACCCGGAGACCGGGGAGGGCAGCATCACCCTGGAGCTCGACGGCGGCGGCCTCTACACGCTGCGGGCCGCCGGCCAGGACCGCTTCGACCAGACCGTCACCGGCACCGCGCGCGTCTCGGTCTCCGGCGACGAGGACGCCAACAAGCTGCGCTTCTTCGCCGACAAGAACACCTACGACGTCGGGGCGGAGATCCCCCTGCGCCTGCACTCGCGGGTCGACGCCAAGCTCGCGCTGCTCACCTTCGAGGGCGAGGAGATCCTGTCGCACAAGGTGGTGCCGCTGAAGAGGGGGTACAACCCGATCGACGCGCTGGTCGAACACGCCCACTTCCCGAACTTCCGCGTCAGCGTCGCGCTGATCGACGGCCGCCAGCTGCGCGCCGCGAGCAAACTGTTCAACGTGCGCCGCGAGCTGAAGATCGCCATCCGGCCGGGCCAGGAGACCTTCGCGCCCGGCGCGGAGGGCGAGGTCGAGATCGTCGTCACCGACCAGCTCGGCCGGCCGGTCGAGGCTTCGGTGTCGCTCGCCCTGGTCAACGAGGCGCTGTTCGCCGCCCACCCGGACGCCACCCCGGGGATCGTGTCGTTCTTCCAGGAGGGCGCCCGCCGCTACACCGAGTTCCTGCTGGTGTCGACCGCCGGGTACAGCTACACCGCGCGCTCCCGGCGGCTGGTGACCCGCGAGGCGGACACCGAGTTCGCATACGACGAGTTCGCCAACGGCGTCGAGCAATACCAGGCGATCCTCAACCAGGAGCTGCAGTTTAACCCCCGCAACACCGCGCTGTTCGCCTCCTGCGCCAGCAACCACTTCAGCGTCTTTAACAACGACCGCGGCGGCGTCATCGGCGGCGGCGCCGGCGGGCAGGTGATGGTCCAGGCCGGTGCCTTCACGAGCGGTGCGGCGCAGGCTTTCCCGCAGGGGCAGCTCTACTCCAGCGGGGGCATGTCGCCGGACGACAGCGACAGCGAGCTATGGGTCGACATCCAGGTCGACTCCCCCGCGCCGGTGTTCCGGGGCGCTCCGCTGAACATCGACCTCTCCGGCGCCACCAGCCAGGGGGCCAACGCCCAGGCGGGTGCCCAGATCGAAGGCGATGCCGTGGCCCAGGGCAAAGCGTCCGCCCCCGCCACCATGGATCTCGCCCACGCTGCGGTCTGGGTCTGGCCGGTGGTCACCGGCGAGGACGGCAAGGCGACCGTCGCGATCACCCTCCCCGACACCGCCTCCCAGTGGCGCCTCACGGCGCGCGGGACGACGGCCGAGACCCTGGTCGGCGAGGCGTCGGAGAAGGTCATCACCCGCAAGGACTTCTTCGCCGACCTACGCCTGCCCGAGGAGCTGCAGGAGGGCGACACCATGTCCCTCCTCGCCACCCTGCACAACTTCACCGGATACGAGGGCGAGGTCGAACTGGGGCTGGAGGTCGAGGGCGGCCGCGACACCTTCGAGACCTCCACCTCGGTCTCGGTGAAGGGGGAATCGACCGCCGAGGCGCTGTTCAAGCCCTTCACCGTCCCGTTCGCCAGCGCCCTGCGCATCACCCTCACGGCTGAGGCCGGCGGGCACAGGGACGAGCTCGAGCGGGTGGTGCGC
>JANQMB010000279.1 GCA_028280355.1 Verrucomicrobiales bacterium | reverse complement strand
TTGAACGCCACCATCGCCCTCGGAGCGCGACTACCGAGGCTTTCTCTGGTGCAGGTAGTCGCCAGGCGGCAGGACCATCACCCCGCCCTGACACCATATCGATCGGCCTCCTTCGGAAGGTTGCGGAGGACCAGATGGGGAACGTCGGTCGCCGCGTTCGGAGCCCCGGAGAGGATGCCCTGCACCCTCTGCAACCCGCTCGAGACCTCGGCGAACACCCCGTGCACGTAGGCGCCGACGTGGCATTCCTCGTCGGTCACCAGCACCACCGTCGACTGCCGCTCGCCGACGGTCGTCACCTTCCCGACGAGCGCCCCCTCGACCGCGTCGGTGCGATCGACGGCCACCGGCGTCATGATCGGGCTTTTCTCGACCACCCCGTCGGCCGATCCCTTGTCGATAATGATCGTCTTCCACCAGCTCCCGCTCTGGCGCTTGATCACCCGCGCCGCGATCAGGTCCTGGTTCTGTCGCCCCTTAAACTCGACGAAGTTGAGCGAACGCTTCAGCTCGATGTTCTCGTTGCGGAGCAGGTCGATCTGGCCGCGCCCGGCGCGCAGGTCGAAGAGCTCCCGCAGCAGCTGGCTGTACCGCGCCGCCAGCTCATCCTTCCCGTATTTAGCGCTGATGTCGGTGGCGCCGATCGGCTCCCCGTTGACCACATCGTTGTCGAAGGTCACCGCCGCGGCCGTCTCGTGCGCCAGCCCGAACACCCCCAACACCTTCGACTGGATGTTGCGGATCGCGGTGTTCTCGAGGGTGAACACCCAGACCAGCGCCAGGATGAAAACGATCAGGGCGATCAGGTTGCTCTTCTTCATCGTCGGGGGCCGGGGAGCCGGGCCGTCACACCCCGGCCGTGGTCACCTTCCTTAAGAAGCCCAACTCGCCGAGGACCTTCCCCGCCCCCTCGGCCACCGCGCTCAGCGGGTCCTCGGCGATATGGGTGGGCAGGCCCGTCTGTTCGGCCAGCAGCTCGTTCAGCCCCTTCAGCAGGGCACCGCCGCCGGCCAGCACGATGCCCCGGTCGACCAGGTCGGCCGCCAGCTCGGGGGGGCAGCGCTCCAGGGTGACGCGGACGGAATCGATGATCGCCGCGAGCGGCTCGGCCATCGCCTCGCGGATCTCCGAAGAAGATACCGAGATGGTCTTCGGCAGGCCGGCGACCAGGTCGCGCCCCTTCACGTCGATGGTCGTCTCCTTCTCCTGGGGGTAGGCGGAACCGGAGCGGATCTTCACGTCCTCGGCCATCCGCTCCCCGATCATGAGGTTGTACGCCCTCTTCATATAGGCGACGATCGACTCGTCCAACTCGTCGCCCGCCACCCGCACGCTGCGGCTCTGCACGATGCCCGATAGCGAGATGACGGCGACCTCCGTCGTGCCGCCGCCGATATCGACGATCATGTTCCCGCTGGCGTCCTGGATGGGCAGGCCGACCCCGATCGCGGCGGCCATCGGCTCTTCGATGAGGTAGACCTCGCGCGCGCCCGCCTGGGTGGCCGAATCTTTCACCGC
Organism: Verrucomicrobiales bacterium; assembly: GCA_028280355.1. GTDB lineage: Bacteria > Verrucomicrobiota > Verrucomicrobiia > Verrucomicrobiales > DEV007 > JANQMB01. The sequence continues at coordinate 5,159 of JANQMB010000279.1, read as the reverse complement.
GCGCTTCTCGACCTCGGTGATCCCCGACGGCACCGCGACCACCACCCGCGTCCGCGACGCCCCACGCCTCGGCTGCACCTTCTGGATGAAGTGCTTCAACATCGCCTCGGTGATCTCGAAGTCGGCGATCACCCCGTCCTTCAGCGGGCGGATCGCCGAGATGTTCCCCGGCGTCCGACCCAACATCCGCTTGGCATCGTCCCCCACCGCGAGCACCTCGCTCGTGCCGGTCTTCACCGCCACCACCGACGGCTCCCTCAGCACGATGCCGTGATCCTTCAGATAGACCAGCGTGTTCGCCGTTCCCAGATCGATCCCAATGTCGGTGTTGAAGAGGCCGAAGAGTTTGCCAAACATGCGCGCTGGTCTTTCTGTTCTCTAGAGGGTGATCTACGGATCCCGGAGCCCGAGCCTTTCGGCGGGTCGCACTGCGGTATCTGCTTGGGTCTAGGGGACATACCTGCGGATCCCCTACAATTCCACTTAAGAATTCTTAAATTTCAACGGAATTAAAAGGGCGAATCGCATTTTTGCCACGGCGGGGTTTGGCGTCCCTCGGAAACGACTCCAACGCCCCGGGAAATCCTCTCTAACTTCCTGATCTAGAAGCGACAAAGCGGGAAACATACTCCTCGACTGCCGTCTCCCAGGGGCGCGGCGTCCAGCCGGCGATGTCGGTGAACCGCTCGACCGACATCGCGGTATGCTGTGGCCGCGGGGTTTCGAAGCCCATGTCGGCGAGCGCCATCGGCTCCACCGTCCGTGCACGAAGGGGCAGCCCGGCGGAGGCGGCAGCGTCCAGCCCCACCTGCCCGTAGCGCTGCCAGCTACAAGAACCGGCGTTGCAGAGGTTGATCAGCCCCGCCACCTCCGGCCTGCCGAGGAGAGCCTCTACCATCCCCACCAGGTCGTGGCTGTAGCTCGGGGTCGAGAATTTGTCCGCCACAGCTGAGACTGAATCGTTCTCGAGCGCCCGGCCGATGATCGAATCGAGGAAGCTCGGCCGATCCGGCCCGAAGACCCATGAGACCCGGGCGACCAGATACTCCCCACTCACCTCCAGCACGGCCTCCTCGCCCGCCGCCTTCGAGCGCCCGTATGCGCCGAGCGGATCCACCGGGTCGCCCTCTACCCGCGGCGCCGGGTCGCGGCCGTCGAAGACGTAATCGGTGCTGAAGTGGATCATTCGGGCGCCCTTGGCGGCGGCGACCTCCGCCATGAGGCGTGGCGCGACGGCGTTCACCGCCATCGCCTCCTCCAGGTGCCGCTCGCAGTAGTCGACGCTGGTGAGGGCGGCGGGGCTCATCAACACGTCGAAGTCGGCGGCGCGCAGCGCCCGCACCACCGCCTCACCGTCCGCCAGGTCGAGGTCGGGGCGCGCCATGCCCGCGACCTCGTGCCGCCCCGCCAGCAGGCGTACCAGGGCGCCGCCCAGGCGCCCGCCGCTCCCGACGACCAGAATCTTCATCGCTCGACAATCATGGTTCCCGTGCTTCTTAAAGGACGCCCGGCCCCGGGACGAACGAAAAAATGGAGAGCCCCGACATCCGCTACCGGTGTCAGCGCTGCGGCAACTGCTGCCGCTGGCCCGGCGAGGTCGTGCTGGGCGACGCGGAGATCGCCGCGATGGCCACCCACCTCGGCGAGAGCGAGCACGACTTCATCCAGGACCACACCGCCTTGCGCCGGGCGCGCTCCGGCCTGACCTTGGCGCAGAAGCCGGACGGCTCCTGCACGTTGCTCGATGGCAACACCTGCCGGGTCCACGAGGCCAAGCCCGCCCAGTGCCGCGCCTTCCCCAACAGCTGGCGCTTCCCGGGCTGGCGGCAGGTCTGCGAGGCGACGCCCGAGCGGGCCTAGGCGGCGCGCTTTCAGTAGCCACGCGGTTTTATTTTCAAAAATTTGTTAGACATCGGGTGCCGACACCCCGGAGGGAGCCGCGTTCAATCTTGAACACCCCTCCCGCGGCCATGTCCCACACGGCATGGAGACCAACAGCAACCTCGTCCCCCCGGGCGCCGCGAGGGGCAAGTGTCCCGGCTTCACCCTGATCGAGATCATCCTCGTCCTGGCGATCGTCGCGCTGTTGCTGAGCGTCGGGATAGCGAACTTCGGCAACATCTTCAGCGGCGGACAAGCGACCAAGGCCCGCGCGGACCTCGCTTCGCTGAACTCCGTCCTGAAGTCCTACCTAAGCGACTGCGGGCGCTACCCGACGACCGCGCAGGGCCTGGGCGCGTTGCAGGAGCGACCGGACATCGCCCCCCGGCCGCGGCGCTGGGCGGGCCCGTATATGGACGTCTTCCCGCGCGACCCCTGGGACAAGCCCTACCGATACCGCTATCCCGGGACGAGGAACCCCGCCGCCCCCGACCTGTTTTCGTCGGGTCCGGACGGGGAAGTCGGGACGGATGATGACATCTGGCTCCACGAGCGGGAGGGCGACGTCAAGCCGTGGGAGGAGCGGTAAAGATCTACTTGATCCGGCACCCGTCCGACGCCACAATTCCCGCCGCCCGGCAACGGGCGCCCTTTCCCGGCTCGGATCCCGAGCCCACCTCGCTCGGGTGGCGGAATTGGTAGACGCGCCAGACTAAGGATCTGGTCCCAGCAATGGGGTGGGAGTTCGAGTCTCCCCTCGAGCACTTCCTCTCCAGGCGGAGGGACACCGGGGGTCCGCCGCCCCCTAGCCACTCGTCCCCCCTCCTCGCGCTTGCCGCCGGAGGCCGTTCCTGCTAGGGCTTGGGGCTCGACATGCCGACGCCGCCCGCCCGCAACGCCATCCTTCTCATCTCCTGCCCGGACCAGCCCGGGCTGGTCTCTGCGGTCGCCGACTTCATCCGCCGGAACAGCGGCAACATCCTCGACCTCGAGCAGCACGTCGACTCGGAGCTTGGCGCGTTCTTCATGCGCGTCGAGTGGGAGCTCGAGGGCTTCGGGTTGAGCGACGGGGACCTGGCCAGCCTCTTCCAGGCCGACGTGGCCGCGCCCCTGGACATGCGCTGGCAGCTGCACTACAGCGACCGGCGCCCGCGGGTGGCCATCTTCGCAACCAGGGAGGGGCACTGTCTCTACGACCTGCTATCGCGCCACCAGGCTGGGGAACTCGACATCGACATCCCGCTCATCGTCGGCAACCGCGAGGATCTCCGCGGCGCCGCCGACCGTTTCGGGATCCCCTTCCACCACTTCCCGATCACCCGGGAGAACAAGGCGCGGCAGGAGGAGGCCGAGATCGCCCTCCTGGAAGAGCACGACATCGACACCATCGTGCTGGCGCGCTACATGCAGATCCTCAGCGACGGCTTCGCCGCCCGCTACCCGAACCAGATCATCAACATCCACCACTCCTTCCTCCCCGCCTTCGCCGGCGCCCGCCCCTACCACCAGGCCTACCAGCGGGGGGTGAAGGTCATCGGCGCCACCAGCCACTACGTGACGGCGGAACTCGACGAGGGCCCCATCATCGCCCAGGACGTCATCCCGGTCTCCCACCGCGAGTCGGTGGCGGACTTTATCCGCCACGGCAAGGACCTCGAGAAGGTCGTCCTCGCCCGCGCCGTCTGGGCGCACGCCCGGCGCAAAGTCCTGGTCCACGAAAACAAGACCATCGTGTTCAGCTAGCCCCCGTCCCCCTATGATCCTCTCCGACCAGTCCATCCGGGACGCCATCGCCGCCGGCGACATCGTCATCGAACCCTACGACCCGTCGCGCCTCGGCACCAACAGCTATGACGTGCGCCTCGGCAAGACCCTGGCCACCTACGACGACGGGGTGCTCGACGCCCGCCGGCACAACAAGATCAGCACCTTCGAGATCGGCGACGAGGGCTACGTGCTGCAGCCCGGCACGGTCTACCTCGGCGTCACCGAGGAGTACACGGAGACCCACAAGCACGTGCCCTTCCTCGAGGGCAAGAGCAGCGTCGGGCGCCTCGGGATCGACATCCACGCCACCGCGGGCAAGGGCGACGTCGGGTTCTGCAACCACTGGACGCTCGAGATCTCCGTCGCCCAGCCGGTGCGGGTCTACCACCTGATGCCCATCGGCCAGCTGATCTACTTCGACGTCGAGGGGGACATCGATACGCTCTACAGCAGCAAGCCGTCGGCGAAGTACAACGAGCGCTCGCCGCTGCCGATGGAGTCGATGATGTGGAAGAACCGGTTCTGACCGGACCTGCCGGCGCCCGTCGCTCACTCCCTGATCTTGCGCGAGAACTCGGGGTGGCCCGCGAACTCACGCACTTTCTCGGCCAGCTCGTACCGCCCTCGAGCCTCCACGAATCCGAGTTCCGTGTCCATCCAACCCAGCTCGTGCAACCGCTCCCCCGCGCGGGCGGGGAACAGCACCCCCGGCAGGAAAGCGGGCGGTTCGGGCAGCTCCCGGCCGATGTGCTCGAACAGCTTCGTGGTGCAGTTCGCGCCAAAGGTGCGGTAGAGCTCCGGGGAGTCCAACAGCGCGTGCGCCTCGCGCACCATCTCGAGGAACAGCCCGCGGATGAGCTCGGGGGACGCCTTGACCGGGAAGACGAAGAGCTGCGAACCGGGCTCCAGCGCCCGCAGGGTGAACGCGTCCCGCTCGCTGCTCACCTGGTAGAACCGCTCGTACTGTCGGTAGAACAGCGCCGCGGGAAACGAGAAGGTCTCACCGCGCTCGCGCCGCGCCTCGATCGAGATCACCGCCCGCCGCTCTGGCCCGAAGCCGAAACTCAACATCGTATGGGCGAACCGGCGCGAGCCCCCCAGCGGCGCCACCACCAGATCGAGCGAGTCCAGCTGGTCGAGGAAATAGGTCTGATCGACCACCGAGGGTTCGTACTTCCCGCGGTCGAGCCACCTGAAGTGGCGGACGTTGTGGACCCTCACCGTCCCCGCCCCCTCGTCGATCCTGACGATCGGCGGGCGGCGGTGGGGTTGCCACCAGCTGCGCTGGCTGTGCGGCTTGGTGAAAAACAGCAGCAGGCAGGCCATCCATATCGCCAGGGCACCGGCGCCGAGCGCGAACCACCGCCGCCGGCGGGGCCAACGCAGCCAGCAGAGCGGCAAGGCCAACAACATCCCGACCGCGAGCGGCGCCGGCAGACCGACCCGGTAGCGCAACGCCCCGCAAGCCCATAGCCACAGCAGCATCAGACCCACGGTCACGAGCCACGAGG
>JANQMB010000260.1 GCA_028280355.1 Verrucomicrobiales bacterium | reverse complement strand
AGCCCTTCGACCCGGACCACAGGCACCTCGCGCACGACAAACGGCGCCGCCCAACCCTATGGCAGTCAATCACCTACTGCTTAGGTTGACGCGATTGGGGGGCGGCGGCGTGCCGGACTTGTTAGCCTACCGTTGGACGAGCCTCGGCAGCTACACGGGTTCGGCCTCTAGGCGCCCGGCGTTCCTGGCGACGGCACGGGGTTTCGCGGGCTGCGATCTGAAGGATGGCCCGCGGGGGCGCCGGGAGTTCGTCGGCCGTCTCGCCGGCCGGGTCGCGCTCGAGGGGGCCGAGGCGGCAGGCCTGGTGGAGCCCGAGGGGCAGAGCCTACACTCGACGCTGCGCCGCGGCTGGTGTTACGGGGGCGCGAAGTTCCGGGAGAGGGTGCTCGAGATCGGTGAGGGCTTGCTGGCTCGGCGCTCGCGTTCGCCCGGCGGCAGCTACAGTGGCGAGGAGATCCGTGACCATGGGGAGGCGCGCGCGAGGGCGATCGTCGCCGCCGGTCTGTCGGAACTCGGCCTCCGGGCCGAGGACCTACCAGGTCTGCCCAAGGGGGCCGAGGAGAAGGCGCTCATCGCGCTGAAGATCCGCCGCGAGACCCCGGTCCGTCTCGCCTGGATCGCCGCCGAGCTATCGATGGGATCGATCTCCAATGTCTCCAACGCCTGCGCAAAACTGGAAGCGAGGGCGGATAGGGAGAGGCGGTTGAGGGGGATCCTTACGAGGATCGATTGTAAATTATCTGCCTGACCCCATTTCTTTGACCCCATTTCTTTTCGCGAATTGGCACGAATCACCTCGTTGCTTACGATACCCGCCTCGGGACGGGATCATAGAGACGGCGCAAGTGCGGCGGCGGATGACCGCCACTAGAAGAGCCGCCGGATTCTGGCTGGCGCCAACTCCCCATGACGGCACCCTACCCCTCCGGCCGCATGATGGTGAAGTCGCCGGACGAGCGGGTGGCGTTGTTGCTGGATTCCCTGGTGGCGAGCACGATGGTCCCCGGAGTGAAGAGGGCGTTGGCCTTCTTCTGGATCTCGCGCGGGAAGCGGACGCTGTCGCGGATGCCGCCGACCGGGCGGTTGCCGCCGGTGCCGCCCTTGAGGCTGAGGGTGGCCCAGGGGTGGAGCTGGACGCCGGGGAAGCGCGGGTCGGGGGGCTCGGTTCCGGCGAGCATCATGAACACGCCCTCCGGTGGGGTAGTGCCGGGCACGATCTCGATCGGCGCCTGGCCGATCTGCACGCCGTTGCGCCAGACGTAGACGGTCTTGTCGGCGTAGCTAAGCAGGACGCTGAACGGGCCGGTGGTGCTCTTGTGCGGCTCCCAGACCACCGTCCCGGCCGGGTCGGGGACAGCCCGGTCCTCGGCGCGGGTCGCCCTGCTGGCGAGCAGGATGTTGGCCGGGCGCGCCGACTGCGAGGGCGCCGCGCCCTTCTTGGTGATCACCACCGTCCCCCCCTTGGCCATCACCCCGTAGACCTTCTCCGAGAACGCGTAGGGCAGGCGGACGCAACCGGCCGAGGCGGGGTATCCGGGCAGGTCGCCGGCGTGCATGGCGATGCCGCCCCAGGTGAGGCGCTGCATGTAGGGCATCTGCGCCCCCCGGTAGATGCTGGACTCGTGTTCCACCTTGCGTTCGAGGACGGTGAACACCCCGGTGGGCGTCTCCTTGCCCGGCCGGCCGGTGCTGACGGTCGAGCGGGCGATCTGCACGCCGTTGCGGTAAACGTAGGCCATCTGGTCGTCGATGCTGACCACCACCAGCACGGGGCCGGAGGGCGAGCGTTCGGGCTGCCACTCGAACTGCCCCGGGGCGAGCTTGGCCTGGCCTTGTTCGGTGGTCTTACAGCCGCTCGCAAGAGGGAGGGCGAGTGTGGCAGCGATAGCGGCGAGGAGTCGTGTGGAGTGGTGCATCTCTTTGCGAATACGTTGAAATTTCCGATGTGGACTTTGGACCATCGTACCGAGGTTGGCGATCAAGAACTGTCGTCGCCGGGGTCTGCCTGAACCGGCTTGCCGTCTGGGTGATCGAGCATCCACTGTAGGGCGCGGCGCACTTCGGGGTCGGTCTGGGTCTCGATCCAAGCTTGCATCTCGTCCGGTTGGCAGACCGCCCAGCAGCGCAAGCAGCCGAAGGTGCGGTCGTCGACCGTGCTATCCACTGGGACATCTTGGCCGCTCCAAGTTTTGAGGAGGTGCTCGCGTGGGAACTCGTCGGTGGCCAGCAACCAACGGACACCGTAGCGGGCCGCGCGGCCGACGTCACTGTCTCCCCACCCCTCCAGGATCATCGCCGTGTTCCCTTCATCGGGTAAGACCGACATCGATTCGAGAACCTCGGCGATAGCCTGCGTTTGCTCGGGGGTGCCATCGGCGAATGCCTCTTCGGCAGCTTGGCTGAAAGCGATTTCTCCTCCCAGCTCGAGCGCAGATTCCAAGGCCAGGCGTGGCTCCTGCAGAGCCCAGGCGGCGGCGAGGCTCGATATCTCGTGGGGGGCGTCCTCGCCCTGTCGGAGAGCCAAGTCGAACAGCTCGGCCCTCTCCGCCGGGTCGAGGTGGGCGATCATCCCGCGGCCGGCGGCCCCGAGGAGATCGTCGGCGCGGTTCTCGAGGATCCAACTCCAGGCGGAGTTGGGGTCGGAGGCTGTCCACTTGTGTACCGCCTCTTCCAGGGCCATCTCTGCCTGCTCTTCTACCGCATCGGGAAGCCACATGTGAAATAGGGAGTCCTCCTGATAGAACTCTTGGACTCTCCTTTGCCCTTCTGCGGCAAAGCGGACGACGGTCTCGATGGCGTCCGGTCCGGACGAGGCGTCGTCGGCGATCATCTGCCTGAGACCGACGATTAGGGCGGCCACGTGACCCTCTTTGACCGCCTCGTCTAGAAGCGGCGTGAGGGCACTGCCCCTCGCCGCCCCGATCTCGACGGCTAGCTGGTAGTCGTCGAGGTGGTTGGCGAGGAGGAAGTCGGCGGTGACGTGGCTGGGGGGGCCTTTGACGGAAGAGAGCAGTAGTTCTGGACTACCCAGAAGAAGGTCGTCGAGGGGGTTGATGGAGGAGTCGTAGAGAGCGGCTATCTCATCGAGCAGGTTCAGCTTCTCGGCGTCGGGTAAAGTGGAGCGCATGATGTGATCTCCGATCCCGCTGAAGGTGCGCCCATCTGGCCAAAAGCGTGATTTGGCGAAACGCTCGAGGTCGCGGGGGGCGACCAGGCTTCCATCCCATGTGTCGCGGTATCTCGTTGGCGCGACGATGTCGAACAGTGGGCGCACTGTCCGCAAGGCGCTCTTCGGGTCGCGCTGGATCCAAAATCCCAGCAGATGTCCGATCTCCGAGGGTCGTTGGTGCCGGTTGGCTGCGAGGAAGGCCTGGTAGACGTATGGAAAGTCTTCAGGTGAGAGGGTCTGGACGAACCCGTAGAACAGATACTCGCGCAATTTGGCGTTCGGTTCGTGGAGGACGGCGCGCAGCTGCTGTACCGGGGTGCCGGCGCCCAACGGTTTGGGGGCGACGAGGGCGCTGAGAGACGATGGCGGGGGCGAGGCGGCCTCCCGATGGGGCGCCGGATCCCCCGACCTGGAAACCGCCCAGATCAGGAGCGCGAGCAGGGCGACGGCAGCCAGACCACCGCGGGCGAGTCGCTTGTCGAGTGGGGGAGGTCGCACTGCAAGTGAAACCTATCGGGCGGCAGATGGCTTGTCATGCGTGGGATTCGTCTCCGATGCGTGGGGGCGCCGGGGCTCGCCCCGACCTTCCCTTTGACCTCGCCCCCCATCTCGCTTTACTCGCATCTCCGATCTCCCGGCTAGCCCCCATTTTTTCCGCACTGCCATGTCCGACGCCCCGACCATCATCTACACCAAGACCGACGAGGCGCCCGCGCTCGCCACCCGCTCTCTCCTGCCGATCGTGGAGGCCTTCACCAGGTCTTCGGGGGTCGGGGTCGAGGTACGCGATATCTCGCTGGCCGGGCGGATCATCGCCAACTTCCCGGAATCGCTGAGCGAGGATCAACGCATCGGCGACGCCCTGGCCGAGCTGGGCGAGCTGGCCAAGACGCCGGAGGCGAACATCATCAAACTCCCCAACATCAGCGCCTCCGTGCCGCAGCTGAAGGCGGCGATCGCCGAACTGCAGGCGGCCGGATACAACCTGCCCGACTACCCGGAGGAGCCGGCGGACGAGGCCGGCCGCGAGATCAAGGCGCGGTACGACAAGGTCAAGGGCAGCGCGGTGAACCCGGTGCTGCGCGAAGGCAACTCCGACCGCCGCGCGCCGAAAGCCGTCAAGGAATACGCCCGGGCGAACCCGCACTCGATGGGCGCCTGGTCGGCGGAGTCGAAGACCGCCGTCGCCACCATGGGCGAGGATGACTTCCGCTCCAACGAGAAGTCGGTGACCGCCCCGGCGGCGACCGAGTTCAAGATCGAGTTCGTCGCGGGGGACGGCTCCGTCACCGTTCTAAAGGATGCCGCTCCGTTGTTAGAGAGCGAGGTGCTGGACGCGACCGTCATGCGCAAGGATGCGCTGGTCGCCTTCCTCGGGCGCCAGGTGGCGCGCGCGAAGGAGGAGGGCGTGCTGTTCTCGCTGCACATGAAGGCGACGATGATGAAGGTCTCCGACCCGATCATCTTCGGCCACTGCGTGAAGGTGTTCTTCAAAGGCTTGCTCGCCGAGCACGGCGAGCTGCTCGACGGGCTGGGGGTCGACTTCAACAACGGCTTCGGCGACCTGCCCGCCAAGATCGACGGGTTGCCCGCCGAGCAGAAGGCGGCGGTCGAGGCGGGTATCGAAGCCTGCTACGCGGAGGGGCCGGCGCTGGCGATGGTGAACTCGGACAAGGGCATCACCGGCCTCCACGTGCCCAGCGACATCATCATCGACGCCTCCATGCCGGCGATGATCCGCACCTCCGGGCAGATGTGGGACGCCGACGGCCAACAGGCGGACGCGTTGGCGGTCATCCCGGACAGCAGCTATGCGCCGGTCTACCAGACCGTGATCGACTTCTGCAAGGAGCACGGCGCCTTCGACCCGACCACCATGGGCACGGTGCCGAACGTCGGCCTGATGGCTCAGAAGGCCGAGGAGTACGGCTCGCACGACAAGACCTTCGAAGCGCCCGGCGCCGGGGTGATCCGCGTCGTCGACAGCTCGGGCTCCGTCCTGATCGAACACGAGGTCGCCGAGGGCGACATCTGGCGCGCCTGCCAGACCAAGGACGCGCCGATCCGCGACTGGGTGAAGCTGGCCGTGAGCCGCGCCCGCGCCACCGGCGCGCCGGCGGTGTTTTGGCTCGACGAGGATCGGGCGCACGACGCGGAGCTGATCAAGAAGGTCGGCGTCTACCTCGGCGACCACGACACCGACGGCCTCGACATCCGCATTATGGCGCCGGCCGAGGCGACGCGGTTCTCGCTGGGGCGCATCAAGGACGGCCAGGACACGATCTCGGTGACCGGCAACGTCCTGCGCGACTATCTGACCGACCTGTTCCCGATCCTCGAGGTGGGGACCAGCGCCAAGATGCTTTCCATCGTGCCGCTGATGAACGGCGGCGGCTTGTTCGAGACCGGAGCCGGCGGTTCGGCTCCGAAGCACGTGCAGCAGTTCGAGGCCGAGAACCACCTGCGCTGGGATTCGCTGGGCGAGTTCCTCGCCCTGGCGGTCTCGCTCGAGCACCTGGCCGAGAAATATGGCAACACCAAGGCCGCGGTGTTGGCGGGGACGCTAGACGAGGCGACTACGAAATACCTGCTCAGCAACAAGGCGCCCTCACGCAAGGCGGGCGAGCTCGATAACCGCGGCACACACTTCTACCTGGCGCTCTACTGGGCGGAGGCGCTGGCGGCCCAGGGCGACGACGCCGAGCTGCAGGCCGAATTCGCCCCGGTGGCGGAGGCCCTGGCGGCGAACGAGGAGAAGATCGTCGCCGAGCTGAACGCCGTGCAGTGCGCGCCGGTCGATGTCGGTGGTTATTACCAGCCCGACGACGCCAAGGCCGATGCCGCGATGCGCCCGAGCGCGACCCTCAACGGGATCATCGGCGGTATCTCATAGCATCCTGCCCTCATTTGCCCCGTCCGATCCATCGAGGTCGGGGGAGTCTGGACACCGTCCTCGGGCAGAAGCCTTTCGGATTTGCCCCTACCCCAAGGGCGGCAAGATGCCGCCCCTCCTGGAGGGCGACATGTCCGTCGGAGGGGCGGCATCTTGCCGCCCACACCCCGCCCCGATCTCCCGCAACACGATCGTCCACCGCGCCGGGGGAGACCCTCGCGCGCGACCCCCGGGGCCGTTTTGGGCCTTGAGCTGGGCGGCATTTTCAGATCAGAATCCAGAGCGTCATCTGCCTGTCCACTGGCCCAGCGGCTCCTCGGGAGGGAGGCTAGGGTCGGGAGTTTCCTCTTTAACCATCGAGTCCAGAATGAAGACTAGAATCGTCCGTTTGATCGTGAGCCCGCGCAGGGGGGCGAAAATCCGAAACGCCGCCGCCGCCCTGTCGGTGTCCCTATGTCTCTTGGCGCCGGCCGCCGCCAGCGGGCCGATCTTCGTCTCGCCGACCGGCGCCGACGACTCGCCGGACCCGCGCGACCCGGCCACGCCGCTGGCCTCGTTGACGGAGGCGGTCGAGCGGGCCTCGTGGGGCGACTTCATCTCGGTGGGGGCGGGCACCTTTACGGAGAGCGGCATCTGCATCGAGAAGAACCTCACCATCAGCGGCGCCGGTGCCGGCCTCACCTTGTTCCAGGGCGACGCGCTCCCCTGTGCGGCACCGGACCGGATCATCCGCGTCAAGGCGGGCGTCTGTGTGCGCATCACGGACCTGCACATCGCGCGCGGTTTCGCCCAGGTCATGGGGGATCCGCACGGTGGCGGCTGCATGAACGAGGGGGACCTGGAGCTGCAGAACGTGCGCATCAGCGACTGCGACGCCGGGCCGAGCGGGGACGGGGGCGGGTGCTGGAACGGCCCCGGTGCGAAGCTCGACATGTACAACTGCTGGATCGGCGGCTGCAACGCGGGCGACGGGGAGGACGTGGTGGACGGTCCGGGGCAGCCCGGGGGGAACGGCGGCGCCTGTGCCAACCAGGGCGAGCTGCGCTGCAACCGGGCGACCTTCTCGGGCTGCACCGCGGGCGACGGCGGCAGCGGTTCCAACTTCGGCGGCAACGGGGGCTCTGGGGGCGGTTGCTTCAACTGGGGGAGGGCGGTGTTCCACTGCCTGACGGTCAGCGGCTGCTGCGCGGGGAACGGTGGCGCCGGCAGCATCGCCGGTGGGTCTGGCGGGAGCGGGGGAGCGATCGACAGCACCGGTGCCCCCTGCCAGCTCGGCTATTCGACGATCACCGCCAACAAGGCCGGCACCGGCAGCTCTCAGCTGGGCGGCGCGGGTTGTGGGGGCGGATGCCACAACAATAGCGCCTCCCTCGACTTCGACCTCTACCACTGCATCATCGCCGACAACATCATAGCGCTCGGGGGCTGCGGCCCGGACGTCGGCGGCACCTTCGATTCCCAGGGCTACAACGCGATCGGGGACACGGGGATCTTCACCCTCTCCGGCGACCCCACCGGCAACGTGATCGGCACCGACCCGCTGCTCGGGCCCCTCTTGGACAACGGCGGCCTGTGCCCGACCCACCTCCCTGGTGCGGGCAGCGTGGCGATCAACGGTGGTGACCCCTCGAACCCGAACCCTCCGGCGATCGACGCGCGCGGTTTTTCCAGACCCGGTTCACAGACGGTCGACATCGGCGCCGTGGAGGTCGCGGGAATGGTCTTGCCGGACTTCGACTCCGACGGCATCCCTGACAACACCGACCCCGACAAGGACGGTGACGGGATGGCGGACGCATGGGAGGCCGACAACGGCCTCGACCCCGACAACCCGGGAGACGCCGTGTTGGACAAGGACGGGGACGGCCATACGAACGCCAACGAGCACGCCTTCTGCACCGACCCCTGCGACCCGGCGAGCCACGTCCGGCTGGCGATCGTCCGGTCGGGCGGCAGCGTGCAGATCACCCTCAGCCCGACCTTCCCGGACAAGAAGTATTCCCTGCGGATCAGCACCGGCCTCGGCCGCTGGGACGGTGTGCCGGGGATGACCAACCTGCTGACCGAGGACACTTCGCAGATCTTCACCGACGGCTTCGAGTCCGGTGACGTGAGCGCCTGGTCGGCGACCACCCCGTAGCCGGAGCGTGCGGATGGCGGGTCACCCGAGGTCCTGGGTGGTCTCCCGGTAGTGTTTGCGGTACTTGGCCGGGCTCCTCCCGTAGGCGTGTTTGAACTTCCGCGAGAAGAGGGCCGGGTCGGAGTAGCCGACCGCCTCGCCGATCTCGCGGGCGGGCAGGTCCGAGGTCTCGAGGAGGCGCTGGCCTTTGATCAGTTTCAACTGGGTCAGGTAACCGAACGGCGACAGGATGTCGTATCGTTCGAAGAGGCGGCACAGGTAGGGGGTGGAGATGCCGATGGCCGAGGCGATCTCCTTCAGCTCGCTGCAGCTGGCGTAGTTCATCTGGATGTACCTGCGGGCGCGGTAGTAGGTCTCCCTGGCGTTGCTCCCGGCCAGCCGGCCCTCGCGGATCATGTGGTCCTCGAGCCTCCGCAGCAGGACCTTCACGAGGTCGATGCAGTTTCTGTCGACGTGCTCGCTCTGCGCACAGCCCTCGTCGATGATCGCCTCGAAGAGGTGCGCGATCGAATCGGGGTCGATGAGCTGCGCGGCCCCCGCCTCGGAGGTGAAACTGCGCTCGAACCTCGCGGTGGTCTTTTTGCCGAACAGGAGGAGGGCATAGTGTTCGAGCCCGGGCGACCCGGGGGCGAGCTCGACGCGGCAGGATAGCCCGGGGCTGGCCCACAGGATGGTCCCGGGGCGGACGGGCCAGTGCCCCCCCTCGCAAGCGAACCTGCCGTCCCCCGAAACGGCGAAGATAAGGAGACCGTAGGGGAGGGACGTGTGGACGTTCGGCGGGTCCCCCCCCGCCAGGTACTGGTATCCCCCCCAGCGGACGGCGAGGTCCTGGACCGGCGTGGTGGGGAGCGTGACGTCAAACTCGCAGGGCTTGCCATGCCAGCTCGGGTGGCGACGGCTCCATGTGGGTCTAGCCTGGGTCTCGTTGCTCATGCGGCGCTCCCGGTCGGCACGGGGGGCTGCGATCGATAGGCGATGTGGCGCGGTGCCACAAGCTATTCGAGGCGCCGCACGCGATAGAACACCTCCGTCGCCCCCGGCAGGTCGTCGGCCAAGGTGGTGTCGGTGTAATCGGTCGAGACCCCCCCGGCGGTCGTGTCGTCTGACAGGTTGACCCAGAAGGCCAGGTCGGTCGAGCGGTCGATACCGTAGACGCCCCCCGGGACGGAGGTGAAGGTGACCACAGGGGCGCCGCCCCCGAGCACGAAACCGGTGATCTCGAAGAGCTCCTCGTCCGCCTGGACGATCTGGATGGCGGAGAGCCCGTTGTTGTTCGAGCCGGTGAGCGAGACCGTCAGCCCGGCCCCGGAGAGATCGCGGAAGACGGAGAAGTTGGACGGGTCATCGGTGTTGTCGTCCGTCCCCTCGACGTAGCCGACGGAGCGGACCGAGGAGGCCGCGGTGTTGCCGGTGGTGATCGTCCGCGACTGCGCGCCGACCGTCAGGGTGGACGTGCTCGGCCCCTCGTTGTTGCCGTAGTAGACGACGACGTCATAGCTCGAGAAGGGGATCTCGGCGAAGGTGATGGCGGGCTCCTGGTCGGCGAAATCGTTGGTCAGGATCTCGTCCGGGGTGGCGGTGTGGTTGTGCTGCCAGCTGTTGTTGGTGGTCTGGGTCCAGGAGGTGACGTCGGCGGTGGTCGCCGAGCCGGTGTCGTCGGTCAGGTCGCTGAGCGGCGAGCCCGGCGCCTGGCCGGCGCTGGCGTGGTTGTTCCAGTTCGCCTGTCCGTAGCCCGGGGCGCCGGCGATCGCATCGGCGGCGAGGCCCGTCCCGCTGACCCCCTGGAGGTTCCAGCCGATCGTCCGAGGTCCGGGGACCCCGCTGGCCGTGGAGAAGGTCCAGGGACCGCCGGTGGTCATGCCCAGGAGGTTGACAGCCTCGATGCCCCAGCTGTAGCCAGTCGAGGTGCCGAGCAGGGCGGGTGGTTGGTAGGTGGTGGCGGTGGTGGTGGCGGTCGGGTCGACCGGCCTCGTTCCGGTGGAGGCCCAGAGGCGGACGTTGTAGCTGGTGGCGTTGGCGACACCGTCCCACGCGAGCGGAGTGGCCGGCGAGACCGCGACGGATCCGTGCTCTGGGTTGGGGTTGTCGGGCGCCCCGGCTGGCGGCCCGAGGGTGGTGAAGCTCCAGAACGCATCGGCGGCGGGGGTCGTGCCGTCGCCGTTGACCGCCTCCACCGTCCAGTGGTAGAGGGTGTCCTGGGCAAGGTCGCCGGCCGGTGTGAACTCGCTGCTGGCGGTCGATCCCGTCGGGCTCGCGGGCTTCGTCGCGGGCGGGATCCAGAGGTAGACGTTGTAGGTGGCGGCGCGGGCAGAATCGGCCCAGTCCAGGGTGGTGGCCGGGTCGACGCCGCTGGCACCGTCGGCGGGGGACGGGCTCTCCGGGGCGCTGGGCGGCAGGTTGCTGCCGGTGGTGAAAGACCAGACCGGGCCGTTCGTCGTGGCGGCGCTGCCGGTGTTCCTCGCCACCACCCTCCAGGAGTATTCGGTGGAGGAGAGGAGGTCGGCCGGCGGGTCGTAGCCGCTGGAACCCACCGTCGCCGTCGGCGTCCCGGGCTCCGAACCAGAGCTTGGCCAGAGGAAGATGTCGTACTGGTCGGCGCGGATGGCGTCGTCCCAACCGAGGGTCTTGCCGACGCTGATGTCGGGCGCCCCGTCGGGCGGGTCCGGGTTCGCCGGGGCCCCCGGCGGGTCGGTCGCCAGCTCCTCGACGAACTGGATCGCGGAGATGCCGTTGTTGTTGTTCCCCGACAGGGAGATGCTGAGGGTGGCGGAGGTGAGGCCACCGAACACCGAGAAGTTCGTCGGGGAGGCATCGTTCGCGTCGGTCCCCTCGAGGTAGCCGTTGATCCCGTAGGAGGACTGGTCGGTGTTGCCGGTGGTGATCGTCCGCGACTGTGCGCCGACCGTCAGCGTCGAGGTCGATGGCCCCTCGTTGTTGCCGTAGTAGACGACGACGGTGTAACCGTTCGTGGTGTAGGGGATCTGGTCGAAGGTCAGGGAGGGCTCCTTGTCGGCGAAATCGTTCATCAGGATCTCGTCGGGCGTGGAGGTCTGGTTGTGTTGCCAGCTGTTGTTGGTGGAGAGGCTCCACGCGGTGACGTCGAGGGTGGTGGCGGTGCCGGTGCCGTCGACGAGGTCGTTGAGGGGGATGGTGCCGGGCCCCTGGCCGATCCCAGCGTGGTTGTTCCAGTTGCTCTGGGCGAAGCCCGTGGCACCCGCGGTGTCGGTCGAGAGGAGGCCCGTGCCCCCGACCCCCTGGTAGTTCCAGCCGATGCTGTCCTGCCCGCGGCCCGGGGTCTGCAGGGCGATCAGCAGGGCTGCCGCCGCTAGGGTCTTGTGAACTGGGGAGGTTGTCATCGTATCGGTCGTCGCGGGCTGTGTCTGCAATTTACCAGACAGGAGCGGGCGGCGCCGGTGGGTGCCGGCGCCGCTCCGCTATCAGTATGAACTGACTGGAAAGTCTCGCGCTAGCGCTTGCGTCTTCGCAGCCCGATGGCGAACAGGCCGGCGCCGAGCAGCGCCATCGACCCGGGCTCCGGGATCTCGACGATCTGGATGGCGGAGAGCCCGTTGTTGTTGACGCCGACGAGGGAGACGGTGAGCGTGCTCGTGGAGAGCCCGTTGAAGACCGAGTAGTTCGTCGGGGTCGCCGTGTTGAGGTCGGTCCCCTGGAGGAACCCGTTCAACCCGTAGGAGGACTGCGCCGTGTTCCCGGTCGTGATGGTGCGGCTCTGGGCGCCGACGTTGAGGGTCGAGGTCGACGGCCCCTCGTTGTTGCCGTAGTAGACGACGACGTCATAGAGCGCATACGGGATCTGGGCGAAGGTCAGCGAAGGCTGCGTGTCGTTGAAGCTGTTCATGAGCTTCTCGTTCGGGTTGGCGCTCTGGTTGTGCTGCCAGCTATTGTTGGTCACCAGGCTCCAGCCGGTGACGTCGAGGGTGGTGGTGGCGCCGGTGTCGTCGACGAGGTCGTTTAACGGGACGGCGCCGGGTCCCTGGCCGGCCCCCGCATGGTTGTTCCAGTTGTCCTGGGCGAAGCCGGATGCGCCGGCGACGTCGGTGCTGGCGAGCGTGTCGTCGCCGACCCCGTCGTAGTTCCAGCCGATGCTGGCGCCCCGTGTTGTCGCCGCCGGCAAGATGAAGAGGGACAGCGCTGCAACCGCTGGGATCGAAGCCCTAAACCTCCTGAGGTGTGCTGATATTTTCATAGTGACACGGCTTCTACCATAGTTGTATATTATTGACTAGAACAAAAATGCGAAAAATGTCGATATCGGATTGCTGGCGGGGTGTGGGGGCAGGTCTTGCCGCGGGGTGGATTGTGGGTTTGGCCTCCGTCCAGGCGGGCGGGGTTGCAGGTCTTGATGCGGTGGATCTCGCGGGGCGTCCGGCGGTTGGCTCCCGGGTTCAGGGGTTCAGTCGGCTGTCGGGGGGCGATATCGGCATCGATTTCAAAAATCCCTTAATTTTGCGGAATTCTAGGGACTATCTCTACCATTCGCCCTGGGCGGCAGGGGGCGTGGCGCTCGGGGACGTCGATGGCAACGGGCTCCTGGACGTGTTTCTCGGGGGCGGCTCTGTGGCCAGTTGCCTGTATTTGCAGACCTCTCCCTGGACCTTTGAGAAGCTCGGGTCGGGGGCGGGCATCCCCGCCGCTGACGGCTGGGCGGGCGGTGCGGCGATGGTGGATATCGATGCCGACTCAGATTTGGATATTATTGTCTGCTACTACGATTCGCCCACCCGTTGCTTCATCAACGATGGCGGCGGCCGAAATTTCGTCGATCGGGCACCGGCCATGGGGCTGGACGTGGTGGACGCCAGCCTGATGCCGTTCTTCGCGGACTATGACAACGACGGGGATCTCGACCTCTACCTGCTGACCAACCGTTACGAGAACCCCGCGGGTAAGCCGGAGTCACCACCGGTGGAGGTGGTGGGGGGAGAGACGCGGATCAAACCCGAGTTTGCCAAGTATTATTTTCTGAAGCGGGTGGGGCCGAAGCGCCTGGAGGCGGATCTCTGCGGCCGCGCAGACTACCTCTTCCGCAACGACGGGACGGCCGCCGGCGGTTCGTTGCCCACGTTTACCAATGTGACTAGAAATTCTGGAGTCGAGGCGCCTGGCCATGGCCTGGCGGCGGTTTGGTGGGACTTCGACCGGGACGGCTGGATGGACCTTTTTGTCGCCAACGACTTCAACGACCCCGACCGGCTCTATCGCAACAACGGGGACGGGACGTTCTCTGACGTCGCCGACGCCCACCTGCCCCACACCGCGTGGTTCTCGATGGGGGCGGATGTCGCGGATATGAACAACGACGGGCTACTCGACCTGTTCACGACGGACATGGCGGCGAGCACGCACTACAAGGCGAAGATCAGCATGGGCAACATGGAGACCTGGCGTTGGGGGTTGGAGAACTTCTGGCCGCGCCAGGCGATGCGGAACAATTTCTTCCTCAACACGGGCACCGGCCGGTTCATGGAGGTCGCCCCGATGGCGGGTCTGGCCGCGACCGACTGGACCTGGGGGGTGCGTCTCGCCGACTTCGACAACGACGGCCGGGTGGACCTCTTTTTCAGCAACGGCGCCGCCCGCTATTTCAACCACGCCGATCTGTCGCACGGGGAGGGGTCGGATATCGGCAAGACGAGCTGGGATCTGTTTGCGGACGAGGAGCCGCTGAAGGAGCAGAACCTGGCCTTCCGCAACGATGGGGAGCTGCGTTTCTCCGACCAGAGCGCCGCCTGGGGGCTGGATCACGTCGGGGTGTCGATGGGGGTGGCGCAGGGGGATCTGGACGGGGATGGTGACCTGGACCTGGTGATGGCGAACCTCGACGAGGGGGTGGGGGTCTACCGGAACGACTCGGTGGAGGGCAACGTTTTGAAGGTGCGGCTGCGGGGCGGGCGGGCGAACACCTCGGCGCTGGGGGCGACCGTCTCGATCGTCGCCAAGGGGGGCGGCCGGCAAGTTCGCCAGGCCAACCCCTTTACCGGCTTCCAGGCGAGCAGCGACCACATTTTGCACTTCGGCCTCGGGGGGGACACGCAGGTCGACCGGCTCGTCGTCCGTTGGCCTAACGGCATCGTGGAGACCCACCGGGGGATCCGCGCCAACCAGCTGGTGACGCTGACCGAGCCGGCGCCGGACGCGGG
>JANQMB010000186.1 GCA_028280355.1 Verrucomicrobiales bacterium | reverse complement strand
AACCGCCCCCAGGGCATCGACTACACCAGTGATGCGTGAATACGCCCTATACCCTCATTGCCCGTGAGCCCGTCCGGGCATCTCGGCCAGTGCCGATGGCCAGTATATCGCAACGTCAGATGATTCGGACCCGCAAACTCCAGTTGGACCGCGGGAGGAACCGTTCCCGAAACTGGGTCGTTCTAGCGACGGCGGTGGCCAACCATCGCACCGAACAGGGCGAGGGTGATGAGGGCGGCAGCGCTCGGCTCGGGGATGGCGGCCATCTGGAGGCCGGCGATCACCCCGGAACCGTCAGCCGGTCCCACGACCGATACCGTTCCCGCCCCGGTCACGTTGATCGGGATTGCCAACGACGTGTTGACCGCGAGGCTGCCGAACGCCACGGGGCCACCACCAGCATCGACGGTAAACGCACCGGTGGGCGTATTGTCGGAGGCGTAAACCCAGAGCGTATGCTGTCCGAGGGGATGGCTCGTCAGATTCACCGCCCAGGAGACCGGCGAGACCCCCATAATCCCCGTGACGTAGTCGCTCCTCAACGGGTCGGATCCCCCGCTCGCACCGTTGAGGGTATTGCTCGTCTGCATGAAGACGCCGCTGGGTGCACCGGAGAGATCGACCAGCTGGGAGACACCAGGCCCGGCGCCGATCGAGTTCCACGTGCCCGGTTGTGTCGCGTCGCCACCGAACGTCGACGGCGGTGTGCCCGCCAAGGTGTTCAGGTCGAGGTTGAACGTAACGGCGGCGCCGGCTGGAGCAGCGAGCAGGGCCAGGCCCGCGAGAATCTTGGGAGATACAACGCTCAGAATTCTGCTGACCACGATCATGGATCGATGATTCTCGCAACTCGGCTCGAAGTCAAGGCCATGCAAACACCGCCCGCCAATTGGCCCCCGGCCTCGGAACGCCCGTTCTCGCGAACCCACTACTGTTGCACTTCACTCTTGAACCCGAATGTCACGATAGGCGGCGAATCACCTTCATCGCGGCCACCAAGGTGAGGATCGCAATTAGTTGAGCGGCCGGGATCAGGAATGTTCCGGGCCATGTTTGGAGTGAAGGTGTCACCTCTGAATCATAGATAGCCAGAGCCATCGGGAAACCAATATTAACGACACTTCGCTCCAGTGACGATCCTGTGTACCGAAAGTTCGGAGCCCCGCAAGTCGGGATCGCGTTAATCACCAGGAAGAAGATCGCGATGTACACTACCGCCTTCGTTACGCCCGACATCGCAGATGATCCCTTCTTTTACCCTAACAGTGCATTGGACGACACGCTCGGATATTGCCTGTTATCGAACGCGCAAGATAGCACCGGAAGAATCGTTGGGATTCCCTATAGTTACAAGGATTTCAACCCATAGCGGCGGAGTCGTCTGGCTCGCAAGTTCTCCCCGACCCCGAAGGAGGGGCTGTGATATGGCCGCCCAGGCGATCGGTTCATTTCTCCGACGAGCGGCGTACCGGCAACAGTTCAAGAACGGGGCTATCACGATCTCGTTTCGCCTTTCCTAGAAACCCGCATGTGGAAGCCCAAGCAGCAGATCCCCCAGCTCCCGATATTCGTCGATCGCCATCAGCTCGGCGTGGAGGGCTGGCGACGCTTTCTCGCCGATCGCCCAATAGTATCCCTTCAGGAGGTACGCCTCCTCGGTGGTGACGGGATCGACATGGCTTTGGTAGGCGACGACCGCCTCCATGGCACTTTCCAACGCGCGCTGAAGTTCTGCGGCCTCCGCCCTCGAGGCGCGAAGTTGGCGCAAAGCCTCCATGTGGCGATCTCTGAGCTCGAGATCTCCCTCTGGGTTCGCCGCGGTTTCAGAGCGGCTCGTCTCAGTAGTCGTCGTTTCCCAGGGTGCCGACGTCGGGCGTGGCACGATGTTGGACTCCGCAGAACGACTCGTCGCATGCGACCCTATCCCGATGCCGAGTGCACAGGAGCCGGCCGCGATCGCAGCGACCATGATGGCCTGACGTGCCCGATGTCCCATGATCGGAGTTCCTATTTCTCTCCCCTGATCCCCACGACGACCGAGAAGACGGATGCGGCGGCCAACAAAGCGGTGACGACAAGCCAGAACCAGTTCAGATGACCGGGGTCTGCCGATGGGTCGAGCCCGCCCCCTTCTCGATCTCCCGGCCGCCCGCCCTGAGCATCTCGGCGATCGCCCCGGGTACCATCCGCTATCCCCTCCCCCGTTCTATCCTCCCACCAGTCGATCCACAGCGCCGCCTCCTCGATCCGCCCGTCCGCGGTCGGCGGCGTCGGGGCGCCGGGCAGATCCATCCGGCTCAAGGCCTGCACGGCCAGCCTCCGGTTCGTCCACATCGCAGAGTTGTCGCTGGGCGGCTCGTAGGGAACTTCGTTGTCTTCCAAGAACGAACAGATCTCGGCGATCGTCTCTTCGGTTCGCAACTTTGCAAGATAGACGAAGAACAGCCCGTCCCGTTCCTGCGAGGTCCCCGGGATCTTCGAGAGTTCCCTGATCTGATCCCCTATGATCTTGGCATGGTCAGGATTGCTGACCGCCGCCTCGTAAGCCTCCTCCGCAACTCCCGGATATGTCTGTCCTCTTTCGTCCCGAGAAAAGTGCAGGTAAAGGTTTGTCAAGACATAGACGGCCTTCGCAGGATTGCCCCCATCCAAGACCTCCGAAATGACATGTTCGCGGCCGGCCTCGATTTCAGCCTGTAGCCTCAGGGTCTCCAGATAGACTTCCCGCCTGAACTCGAAGTATATCCTGTGGTCACCGGAGGTTGCGAGAGACGACCTGATAACTGCCCCTACCCACACCCCGATGACACATGCCAGCAAGCAGACGCCCCATCGAGGTCTGGAAACGGCGAGGGTCATCCGGCAGACCTCCTGTTGATCAACACAAGCGCGGTCTCCGACGCCACATCCCACTCGCACTTCCAAAGGTGGTAGGGCTCCTTGGCATGGTTGTAGGCCGTACCGGCGTTCATCAGCAAGATGCCCATGTCCCCCCATTCCGGGAACGGCCAGCACCGGTTCCGGATCTCGTCATGCGGATGCCTCAGACCCAACACGTGCCCGATCTCGTGTGCGATGATGTGTGACTGCGGTTGCCCATCATTAACCTGGGGGGCGAAATCGAATACCCACACCACCTTGCGAAACCCCGCCAGGTCACCGGCTGCCGCGTGTCCGACCACCGTGTTGCGGACATGTAGCGGTTCGGGCGGCGACCCGAGGGCGGTCAGCGAGTGCATGGCCATCGTGCGGGGGAACCCCCGCGTCGGGTCGATGCTGGTGATCACGAAGACGTTGATGTCGGCGGAGCTGTCGAGCCCCGCGGCGGCCGCCGCGTCGAGCACGTTCTTGCCCTCCAGTTTGCCGACCGCGACCGGGTTGATGCCGAAGTCGAAGACGGCGTTGCCAGCCAGGTTGCCCCCGAACACCCCGACGAACTCCTCCGGCGGGTCGAAGCCGGAGTCGACGTCCCAGTTGACGCTCACCCCGGCGGAGTAGACCACCTCGAAGAACACGTTGGTCTGCGCCCCGAACACCTCGTCCAGCGTCTCCTTGAGGCCGGCGGGGGTCGGCATGTACTGCGGTGCGAAGTCGATCGCGTGCCCGTCCCGCCGCCACTCGAAGGTCACCGGGTGCACGGCCACCTTCAGGTCGTGCCGCGGGTAGGTGGCGACCCGCAGCCGGGGCGCGATGTCACCCTCGATGGGCGCCTGCGTGTCATCGACGGTCGAGGTCACGTGGCCGCCGTCGCCCGCCACCGCCGCCGCGGTGAAGTTCACCTCCCGCGGCGAACCCGCCGCCGAGCTCGGCGACAGCGAGGCGAGATTGGCGACCCCGGACGCTCCGACGTCCAGGTCGAGGTGCTTCGACTCGTTCCAGGGCAGGAACCCGTCGCGGAACCGCAGCTGCTGGGTGCTCGATCCGCCCTGGGGCACCATCACGTACGGCGGGATCGATACGCGGTCGATGCCCGTCCAGCCGTCGTAGATGCCATCGCCCGGGGCACCCGCCGGCGGCGGCGGCAGGGTGTCCTTCTCGCCCCACTCGAGCGAGAGCAGGCGCGCCTCGATGACGCCGGCCGGCCCCGACCCTGTCCCCGACCCCGAGCC
>JANQMB010000151.1 GCA_028280355.1 Verrucomicrobiales bacterium | reverse complement strand
GCCTTGGGCCAAGGTAGGGCGGCCTCGACGAGGCCGCCGCCTGGCGCGAGATCCCCTCCCCGCAGAGGTCACATCTCAATTTAGACTGCGCTAGGCGAGCACCCCCCCGACCACTTCGCCGGCGACGTCCGTCAGCCGGAAGTCGCGGCCGCCGTGGCGGTAGGTGAGGCGCTTGTGGTCGAAGCCTAACAGGTGCAGCAAAGTGGCGTGGAAATCGTGGATGTGGACGCCGCCCTCGGCGACCTTCTCGCCGAGCCCGTCGCTGGCGCCGTGCACGTGGCCGCGCCTGACGCCGGCGCCGGCGAGCCAGGTGGAGAAGCAGCTCGCCTGGTGGTTGCGGCCGTTCTTGCCGTCGAGCACGGGGCCGCGGCCGAACTCGGTGGTGAACACCACAAGGGTCTCGTCCGACATGCCGCGCGCCGCCAGGTCGTCGAGCAGCGCGGCGACCGGGCGGTCGACCTCGGCCGCCAGCGGCCCGTGGCTCTTCATGTCGTAGTGGGCGTCCCAGTTGTCGCTGGAGCCGGTGTGGATGAGCTCGACGAAGCGCACGCCGCGCTCGACCAGGCGCCGCCCGACGAGGCACTGCCAGCCGAAGCCGGCCGGCTGCGCGGGGTCGAGGCCGTAGGCCTCGAGGGTGGCGCGGCTTTCCCTCTCGAGGTCGAGCGCCTCGGGCATCTGCATCTGCATGCCGAAGGCGGTCTCGAAAGAGCGGATGCGGGCGGCCAGCTGGGGGTCGTCGCCGCGGGCGAACCGGTGGCGGTCGTTGAGGTCGGCGAGCAGCCCGAGCTCGAGCCGCTGCGTCCGCTCGGACGGGGACTGGGGGAGGAGGTTGGGCAGCGGTTCGCGGGGGTCGGCGATGCGGGCGCCGCTGTACTGGCCTGGCAGGAAGTCGCTGTCGAAGGCCTGCCCGCCGGCGTACGGCAGGCGGGGGGCGAGCACGACGAAGGAGGGCAGGTTGTGGTTCTCCGAGCCCAGCCCGTAACAGACCCAGGAGCCGAGGCTGGGCCGGGGCACGGAGAAGGAGCCGGAATGCAGGCCGAGGGTCGCCTGGAAGTGGTTGTTGTGGTCGCCGTGCATGGAGCGGATCAGGCACAGCTCGTCGGCCCGCCCGGCGATGTGCGGGAACAGCTCGCTGATCTCGGTGCCCGACCCCCCGCGCGGGCTGAACTCCCACAGGGGTGCTAGCAACGGTTTGCCTTTATGCCGCCCCCCCGAGGCGGCCGCCCTGGCGAGCTCGGGTTTCGGGTCGAAGGAATCCAGGTGTGAGAACCCGCCGCTGAGGTAGATGAAGATGACGTTCTTCGCCCGCGGCGGGAAATGCGGCCCACGCGGCCCCGCGCCGCCGCCGAGCAGGTCGGAGACGATGGCTGGCATCAACGCGCCCCCCCCGAGCAGGGAGCGGATGGCGTGGCGGCGGCGCATCGGGGTCGGAGTTCGAAGATCGGGGTTCGGGTCTAGTCGATATAGATGAACTCGTTGCTGGACAGCAGGGCGCGGGCGTAGCCGATGAGGACCTTGGCCTCGATCTCGAGGGGGTCCTCGACGGCCCCGGCGAGGGCGCGCCGGTAGTCGGCGAGGAAGGACTGGCCGAGCTTGATATCCTCCTCGAGCGCCTCGCGGCCGAAGGTGATGCGGTGGGCGGCGCCGATGCGGCCGGCGTCGTCGAGGCCGGCGGTGGCGATCCGTTCGGCCAGGCCGGCGGCGCTGCGGTGGGCGAAGGGGGCGTTCATCAGGAACAGCGCCTGGACCGGGCCCGCCGACTGCTCGCGAAGCGGGGTGCTGGAGTTGGTGTCGGCGCCGTCGAAGGTGGCGAGGACCGGGTGTTTGCGGAGGCGCTGCTGCATCAGGTAGACGCTGCGCCGGTCGTGGTCGTATTCGGCGTAGAAGGGGAGGTGCTGGGTGTATTTCCACTCCGCCTTCGGGGGGAAGGGGTGGGCGCCGCCGGGCGAGCGGTCGAGCTGGCCGGCGGCGGCGAGCATGCTGTCGCGGATCTCCTCGGAGGACAGGCGCCGGCGCTGGAAACGCCAGCGGTAGGTCGCGTCGGGGTCGATCCCCCCGTAGCGGGCCGGCCCGTCGCTGGACAGCCCGTAGGCGCGCGACAGCATGACCCGGCGGTGCATGGTTTTGAAGGAGTAGCCGTCGGCGACGAACTGCCGCGCGAGGTGGTCTAGCAGCCCGGGGTGGCTGGGCGGGGAGCCGTGGGTGCCGAAGTCGTTCGGGGTTTCGACCAGGCCGCGGCCGAAGTGCCAGGCCCAGATGCGGTTGACGATCACCCGGGCGAACAGCGGGTTCGCCTCGGAGGCGACCCAGCCGGCGAGTTCGAGCCTGCCGCTGCCGGGGTGGTCCGGCGGCAGCTGCTGTCCGCCCAGCACCTGCAGGAAGCCGCGGCGGATCGTGCCGCCCTCGGGGCCGGCCCGCTTGCCGTCCTGGATGAAGGCGTCGCCGACCTTCCGCCCCTCGGCGACCGCGTAGGCGAGGTCGGGCAGGGTCGCGAGTTTCAGGCGCACCTCGCGCAGCCGGGCGGTGATCTCGCCCATGCGGTCGCCCCCGGCGCCGGCGGTTCCGGCCTCGCCTCTCTTCAGCTCGCCGAACTCCGCGTTGAGCTGCTCGAACTCCACCTCGAGCGCCCGCTTCTCCGCGGGGTCGCCGGAGAGGGGGACGAGGCCGAGGGGGATCTTTTGGGTCTCGCTGCCGGGGAAGGGGTAGTGGGTGGAGGCGAAGATGCCGTAGATGGCGTAGTAGTCGGTGATCGGGATCGGGTCGTGCGTATGGTCGTGGCACCGTGCGCATCCGATCGAGGTGGCGAGGAAGGCTTCGCCGAGGTTGATGATGGTGTCCTCCACGGTGAGGCGGACCTCTTCGCCGCTGACGCCGAAGCGGCGCGCCCCGGCGAGGTATCCGGTGGCGATGGTCCTCTCCCCGCGCCCGGTGCCGTCCGCGGCGTCGAGCAGGTCACCGGCGATCTGTTCGCGGACGAACTGGTCGTAGGGTTTGTCCTCGTTGAAGGCGGCGATGACGTAGTCGCGGTAGCGGTGGACCTCGGGCACCGGGTGGTCGGAGCTGCTGCCCGAGGTGTCGGCGTACCGCACGACGTCGAGCCAGTGCCGGCCCCAGCGCTCGCCATAGGCGGGCGAGGCGAGCAGGCGGTCGACGACCCTGGCGAAGGCGTAGGGCGAGGTGTCGGCGAGGAAGTCGTCGATTTCCCCCGGGGTCGGCGGCAGCCCGGTGAGGTCGTAGGTGGCGCGGCGGATGAGGGTCCGCCTGTCGGCGTCGGCGGCCGGGCGCAGGCCGCGCGCCTCCATCGCGGCGAGCAGGTGGTGGTCGATGAGGTCGCGCGGCCAGCCCAGGTCTTCGACCGCCGGGGTGGCGACCCTCTGCAGGGGCTGGTATGCCCAGTGTCCCTTGCCTTCCGCGATATCGATCTCGGCCACGGCCGGCGACGCCGGGGCGAGGGCGAGGATCGGGTAGCAGATGGCGGTGGCGGCGCGCATGGGGATGGCGGGTGGATAGGGTACCGCGGAACTGGGGTCGGGTAAACTGGGAGTCGGGCGGGTGCAGGACCCGCGGGTGCCGCGGCGTGGGTGCGCGGGCTACCGGCCACCGTCCGCGAGGGTCTCGTAGGCGAGGGCGACGATCTCGAAGATGGTCGTTTTCACGCCCGTGCTGGTCTTGTACCAGTCGGCGGGGTCGAAGCTGGATGGCGGCAGCGCGATGACGCCGACCTCGGCGGCCCCCTCGAAGACCTTGCGGTACACGGCGCGGCTGCGGCGAGCGTGGACGTCGACGGTCGCCAGGTCGAACGCCGCCGGGATCCCGGGGCCCCTCTCGAACGCTTGGCGCAGCAGCCGGGCGGCGTGGTAGGTCCGGTGGCGGTGGTGCCTCTCGGCCGGCACGACGTGGATCTTGGCCCCGTCGACCCCGAGCGCGCGCAGGGTGGCCTCCCCCATCTGGCTGAACGTTTCGAACTTTTCGAAGGCGTAGGAGCCGCTCTCGAACACCGGGCCGGTGAGCCAGACCGAACCGTACCGGCTGGCGGGGGCGTTGAGCAGGGCGGCGACCTCCCCCATCGCGTTGTCGGCCACCCAGGATTCGACGACCAGCGTTTTCGCGCCGGGGCTGGGGTCGGTCACGGCGAGGAAACTGTGCGAGGAGAAAAACAGCCAGGCGGCGAGCGCGGCGCCGGCGGCCAGGCCGGCCAGTGCGGTCGGCCAGGTCGGCAGCCAGACGTGGCGTCTCTTGAACAGTTTGAACATCCGGGTCCGGCGGGCGCTCAGTCCGCCAGCCGCCCGCCGGCGATCGGGTCGGGGTCGGCCGCCGGCCCGGCGCCCCCGTCCCCCGCGAAGTGGGCCAGCGGCCGGACGAGGTTGGCGTTGATCGGCCAGACGCGCTCGAACACCTCCGGGGAGAGCTGCGCGGAGGTCCGGTAGCCCTCCTCGAACATCTCCAGCTTGGCGTCGATGTTGTCCACGAAGTGCAGCGCCATCGCCTCGGGTGTCTTCGGGGGTACCGGCGAGCCGAACTCGAGCTGTCCGTGGTGGGAGAGGACGAGGTGGTTGAGGTGCAGGCGGACGTGGTCGGAGGGCGGGTCGAGCGTCTCCCAACCAGCCGCCTCCGGCCCCTCGGACATCTCCCGCCAGAGGGAGTCGATCACCTCCACGCCGATCGGGATGTGGCCCATGAGCTCGGCGCGGAAGTTGAAGGGCATGGCGAAGCCCTGTTCGGGGAAGCTGTTCTCCCACAGCTTGCCGCAGTCGTGGAACAGCACCCCGGCGAGCAGGAGGTCGCGGTTGAGGTTCTCGTAAACGGTGCAGATGGCGTCGGCGCAGCGCATCATCTGCGCGGTGTGTTCGACGAGGCCGCCCCGGCGGGCGTGGTGGTTGCCGCGCGCCGCGGCGGTGCGTTTCAGCCGCCCGCCGAACTTGGCGAAAAACAGCCCGCAGAGCGTCCTCAGCCTGGGGTCGGCGAGGCCGGAGCAGACCGATTCGAGCAGGGCGTAGTCGGACGCCTGCTTGGCACGCAGCCCCTCCGGGCCGGCGAGCAGCGCCTCGATCTCCCCGTCTTTGAGCGGGCGCATCGTCCAGTCGCGGGCGTCGAGGCCGTAGGTGCCGTTCTGGTACCAGTGGCCATCCGCACAGACGAACTCGTCCCGTTTCAGAACTTCGGCCTGCGGGAACGCGGCGGAGTCCTGCCAGGCCTTCAGCTTGATCGAGCCCCCCGCGTCGGCGAGTTCGACCTCGTAATACGGTTTGCCGCCCTTGGTCTCCTTCTTGAGCACCGCCGCGACCTGGGCGTGCACCGCGTATTCGCCGGGCTCGGCGGGCGCCTTGGATTTGAGGTCGCAGATGGTGAGCGTCTCCATGGTCGGCGCTATTCAAACCACGGATCGACGCCCTCGGCAGAGAAATTTTCCGACCCCAATATTTAGTTAAGATTCATTAGATATTCCCTTCTACTGGGTGTAGTTTTTCTCGTCGTCTCCAATCGACAGCTCCTATGGGTATCCAATGGCTACAAGTTTTTGTCTTTTTGGCGGGTCTATCGATTCCGATCACGGTGTTGGTGTCCGCCGCTGCCGACACCGCCCGATCTGAGAAGGATCGCAAGGGCGAATAGCGGGGGGCTCCTCCGTTCCCTGGGGACGTGCCGTGGAGGTTCCCGAAGTCATCACCTGCGTCGATTGCGGGCAGAGGGCGCACCGCCTGACGCCTGAGCCAGAGTTCGGTTTCGAGCCCGGCGATTGGGTCGCCTACCGCTGTTCGGGCTGCGGCGACCGCTGGGACATGGAGGTCGCTGAGGTGGGGGAGTAGGCCCTGTTGGCCGCGGGCTGGGCGCCTGGGGGAAAGATCCCCCGCCCGGAGCTCATGGCGCCCCGAGCGGGGGTTGTGGGGTTGGGAAAAACCGCTGGAGTGAGGAGGGCGCGGTCTGTCATCACTCACAAACAGCGATCCCGCGGATTTATTGCGACCCCGGGGTGGAAAGATTTCGGTTTTTGAAAAAAGGTGATCTGGCCGACAATAATCCCCCCCCGGAGCCGTTAGTGCCGCCCAGAGAGCCCGTGGAAGACCCAGCGCTAGTCCGAAGATTCTGCGATGATGGTGATCGCGAAGCTGCCGCCGAGCTGCTGGGGAAATACGAGCGGGCTCTCTACAACTACCTCTGGCAGATGTTGCGGCACACCCAAGATTGCGAGGACGCGATCCAGAACACTTTCGCGAAAGCGTTGCGTGCCCTGCCCCGGTACCGCGAACAGAGCCACTTCAAGAGCTGGCTGTTCCGCATCGGCCACAACGAGGCGATCGACGCCATCCGCCGCCGTAAGCGTACGGTGGCCGACGAGGCCCCGGAGGAGCACGCCGCCGCCGACCCGCTCGCCCGGCAGGTGCCGACGGCGAGCGAGGAGCTGGAGCGGGGCGAGCGGACGGACGCCCTCCGGGAGGCCGTCACCAAGCTGCCGGACGCCGAGCGCGAGGTGCTGTTGCTCCGCCTGCAGGGAGACGTGCCGTTCAAGGAGATCGCCAAGGTCACCGGGTCGCCGCTGGGCACCGTGCTGGCCCGCATGCACAACGCCAAGAAACGCCTCCGCCCGCTGCTGGAGCCCCTACTGAGCTAACGCGATGGACCCGACGAACTACGACGATGTGCTCCTCTATTGGAGTGGTGAACTCGACGCCCGGGAGGCCGAGGCCGTCGAGGCGCGGCTGCGGGATGAAGCCGGCGCCCAGTCCTATCTCGAGGAGCTGCAGAAGCTCTCGGAGGAGGTCGGGTCCCTGCCCCCCGCCGAGGTGCCGCGGGCCTTCGCCGCCGAGGCGGCGGCGGCGGCGGTGGTCCCCGGCACGGTGCGGGTGGTGCGTTTCTGGCCGGGGTGGATAGCGGCGGCGGCGGCCGTCTTGATCCTCGTGGGCGTCGTCGTCAGATCTGGCGTGGGGGACCGCGGCGGGCGGGGGGCGGTGGTCGCGGAAGGGGCCGGCGCCAACCCCGGCGAAACCGCGCCGCGGGCGTCGAAACGGAAGCCGCCGAAGCTCTCCGAGCGCCTGTTCGTATCCCGGTCGCGCCAGCCTGCCGGGGACAAGCTTTCCGCCGCCCGCGAACGGGTGCGCAAACTCCGCAACCGGCTCAACACGAAAAACACCTCTTGATTATGAAGACCAGACACCCCTCGTTCCTCACCCTTCTGGCGCTCGTCGCCCTCCCTTTCGCCACCGCCAACCTGGCCATCGCGGAGGACGACGATGAAAGGCATGAACTCAGCGCGGGAGAGATCGTCGCGTTTCTGAAAGAGAAGATGCCCGAGTCCCTCGCCCTGCTCGAGCGGATGCGCGAGGAGGAAGGGCTCGCAGAATACCAGGAGGCCCTGGAGCTAGGCGCCGAGCTCGTGCAGGAATACCGTGAGATCCGGGCGGACGATGGCGCCGAGGAGGCGGAGGCGTTCCTGGCAGAGGAGCGCCTCGAGGTGCGCGTCATCGGGCTCGTCTACGCCTGGTATGACGCGGAGGGTGATGAGGCCAAGAGGGCTGGGATCAGGCGCGAGCTGGAGGAGCTGATCGCCGCGCGGGTGGACGCCGAGATCGCAGAGATGCGGCGCGAGCTCGAGGAGCTCGAGGGCGAGGTCGACGAGATCGCGGCGGAGATCAGGGAGATGGAGTCCTCCCGCGACGAGATCATCGCCGACGAGGTGAGGGAGGCGCTGTCCGAAGACGGGGAGGACTGGGACGACGAGCTCGACGACGGGGAGGACCTGGACGACGAGCTCGACGACGGGGAGGACCTGGACGACGAGCTCGAAGACGAGCTGGACGGCGATGACCCGGGCGACGGTACGGGCGAGGGGGAGGAGGACTGATACGGTGCTCCCCCCGCGCCTGTGCTGACCATCTCCGCACGAACCCGAAAAACTTTGCATGGTCTCCGGCGCGGTCCGTCTAGATGGACGTTATGCAGATCGAATGGATCCCCACCCTGATTTTCCTCGCCGGCCTGATCATCCCCGCCAGCGTGCTGGTCGCCGCCGCCATCGACACTGCGAAGGCCGAGGACGGCGCCGCGGGTTGACCCCGGTCGCCACGACAGAATTTCCCCCCGCGATCCGCTAGCTCACCCCCGAACTGCGGATCGCACACCCATTGGAGCCCGGTCGTTCGCGACCGGGCTCCTCTGGTTTCTCCGGGGTCCGCGGGTGGCCCACCGGGTCGGGCGCGGGGGCTGACTATGCGCTGTCGCGCGGCGCGGCGCGGGTTATAGTCTCCGCCCGTGTCCAAACGCCCTTTCCAGCTCCGCTCTGACTACCAGCCGCGCGGCGACCAGGCGCAGGCGATCGCCAAGTTGACCAAATCCATCCGCGTCGGCAACCGGCACCAGACGCTGCTCGGCGTCACCGGTTCCGGGAAGACTTTCACCATGGCCAACGTGGTCGCCGAGATCGGCAGGCCGACGCTGGTGATGTCCCACAACAAGACGCTGGCGGCGCAGCTCTACTCGGAGTTCAAGAACTTCTTCCCCGACAACGCGGTGGAGTATTTCGTCAGCTACTTCGACTACTACCAGCCGGAGGCCTACATCCCGCGCACCGACACCTACATCGAGAAGGACTCGTCGATCAACGACGAGATCGAGCGCCTGCGCCTGTCGGCGATGGGCTCGCTGCTGACGCGCGAGGACGTGCTGGTGGTGGCCAGCGTGTCCTGCATCTATGGCCTCGGGTCGCCGGACGACTACAAGGACATGATGTGCCCGGTGCACACGGGGATGGAGATGGACCGCGACCGCTTCCTGGCCAAGCTGGTCGACATGCTCTACGAGCGCAACGACATCGCCTTCGCCCGCGGCAAGTTCCGCGCCCGCGGCGATGTGGTCGACGTGATCCCCGCCTACCTCGACGACGAGGCGATCCGCGTCGAGTTCTTCGGCGACGAGATCGACCGCATCTCGGTGTTCGACCCGCTGACCGGCAACACCAGGTCCCGCATCGACAGCTACACCTTCCAGCCCGCCAAGCAGTTCGTGACCCCGGCGGAGAAGATGGCCAGGGCGATCGCGGCGATCCGTGCCGAGCTCGACGAACAGGTGGCGTTCTTCGAGAGGGAGCAGAAATACATCGAGGCGCAGCGCATCCGGCAGCGGACGGAATACGACATCGAGATGATGCAGGAGATGGGTTTCTGCCAGGGGATCGAGAACTACTCGCGCCACCTCGGCGCCCGCGAGCCGGGCTCGCGGCCCTCGACGCTGCTCGACTTTTTCCCGGAGGGCTTCCTCACCATCCTCGACGAGTCGCATGCGACGGTGCCCCAGATCGGCGGGATGTTCGAGGGCGACAAGTCGCGCAAGACCACGCTGGTGAACTTCGGCTTCCGCCTTCCGAGCGCGCTCGACAACCGGCCGCTGAAGTTCGACGAGTTCATGGCGATCACCGGGCAGCGCCTCTACGTCAGCGCGACCCCGGCGCGCTTCGAGATCGAGAACAGCACCGCCGGCAACGCCGGGTACATCCCGCACCGGCGCAAGAAGATCGGCGAGGAGGAGACCGTCCCGGCCCTCCTGCCGCGCATCTCGGGCTCGGCGCAGCCGGCGGAGGACTTCGACGCGACGACACCGGGGGGCGACCTGGTGGTCGAGCAGATCATCCGCCCGACCGGGCTGCTCGACCCGGTCGTCGAACTGAAGCCCCTGGACGGGCAGATCGACGAGACCATCGAGCTGTGCCGGGCGGCGGCCGAGAGCGGCGAACGGGTGTTGGTCACAACCCTGACCAAGCGCACCGCCGAGGACCTCACCGACTACCTGCGCGGGGTCGACCTGCGGGTCCGCTACCTCCACAGCGACATCGGCGCCATCGAGCGCGTCGAGATCCTGCGCTCGCTGCGCGCCGGAGAGTTCGACATCCTGGTCGGCATCAACCTGCTGCGCGAGGGGCTCGACCTGCCCGAGGTGGCGCTGGTGTGCATCCTGGACGCCGACAAGGAGGGCTACCTGCGCAGCGAGACCTCCCTGATCCAGACCGCCGGCCGCGCGGCGCGGCACGTCGACGGGCGGGTGGTGCTGTTCTGCGACGAGACCACCAAGAGCATCGAGGGGCTGCTCAACATCACCGAATACCGGCGGCGTAAACAGCTGGAGCACAACGAGGCGCACGACATCACCCCGCAGGGCGTGAAGCGGGCCGTCCAGGAGTCGCTGCACGTGACGCTGGGCGGCAGGGAGGTCGAGGAGGGCGTCCTGAAGGACAGCGGGGAGGACTTCGACATCGTCGCGGTGATCAAGGAGCTGCAGGGCGAGATGCAGGACGCGGCCGCGAAGCTGGAGTTCGAGAAGGCGGCCTTGCTGCGCGACCAGATCGCCGAACTGGAGGCGCAGATGGGCGAGGGCGGCGGGGATCGGAAAGGCCGGCGGCGGAAGGTGAAATATTGACGGTCCGCCCCGCCGTCAGCCCGCGGCCTCGAGCAGGGCGGGGGCGGTCCTCGGGGGGGCGGGGAAGGCCAGGTCCTCGCTGATCTCGGCGACGCTGCCGAGGATGAGGTCGGGGGCGAAGGCGTAGTCGGCCAGCTGTTCCCGGCGCGTCCCGCCCGACAACACCAGGATCGTGCGGTACCCCAGACCGACGCCGCCGAGGATGTCGGTCTCCATGGTGTCGCCGACCATCACCGTCTCGCCGCTGCGCAGGCCGAGCTGTTTGCGGGCGGCGCGCATCATGATCGGGCTGGGCTTGCCGACCGAGAAGGCGCGCTTCCCCGTCGCCCGCTCGATCATCGCGACGATGGCCCCGCAGCCCGGCCTGACACCCGCCTCGGTCGGACAGTTGGGGTCGAGGTTGGTCGCCACCAGCCTCGCACCGCCATCCACCATCCGCACGGCCTTCTCGATGGTCTCGAAGGTCATGGTCCGCCCCTCGCCGACGATGACGAAGTCGGGGTTTTCCTCGACGACGGAGTACCCGTTGACGTGCAGGGCGCTGAGCAGGCCGCCCTCGCCGATGACGTAGGCGGTGCCGCCCGGCTTCTGTCCGGCGACGAAACGGGCGGTGGCCATGGCGCAGGTGTAGATGTCCTGGGCGGTGGCCTCGATGCCCATCCGGCAGAGCTTCATGGCGACGTCGCGCCGGGTGCGCTGGCTGTTGTTGGTCAGGAACAGGAACGGCGTGCCGGCCTGCCGCAAGCGTTGGACGAACGCGTTGGCGCCAGGTATCACCTGGCTGCCCCGGTAGATCACGCCATCCATATCGAGGAGGAATCCGTATCTCATGCCTCCCCTCGTTGAGCTTATCGCGTGCCAATCGCCTGCGACGTTTCGGACGCCTGGGGCTGCCGTCCGGGTAGCGCGGTAGCCCCCCGCCGTCGCCAGTTGGGGGAGGGCGGGGCGAGCGTGGCCTGGGGGCGGGGGGATCTCCCCCCGCCCCCAGGGCCATCTGGCTACGGGGTCGCTACTCGGAGGCGTCGGCCGGGATGGCCATCACCTTGAGATAGCGATAGGGACTGGCGCCGAGCCTGGCGCGCAGGCAGGCGAGGACATCGACCTTCCCGTCGGGGTGTGGCTCGCGGTGCAGGAAGTCCACGAGGTCGGTGACATCGTCCCAACGGTTCAGGTCGGCGGATCCGAGGATCCGGTATTCGACGTCGTCGGCGGCGAGCATCTCGTGGTATCGGACGCCGAGGTGGCTTGCGCCGCCCTCGCCCTCAACGATCTCCGCCCTGACCTCCGGGTCGCCGGCCTCCGCGCGCAGCGGGTCGAAGCCGAAGGCGTACTCCTCGAAGTTCGACCACCGGTCGCCATCGGGGTCGGAGCCGGCAGCGACGAGCTGCGGCGCCGCGACCCAATCGCCGGGCTCGAAGGCGCCAGCCTGCCAGGCCTCGAAGGGCATCAGCTCGTCGATCGCGCCGGGGCTGTCCGGGGCGCCGACGTTGAACCGCTCCTTGCCGAAGTGGCCGAGGTTGGAGAGGAACACGAACAGGTAGCGGCCGTCGCGCAGGGCGCCGAGCTCGTATTCGTGGCGGACGGTCTGCGTCCCCGCGTCCTTCGCGTGTGGGAGGAGGATGGCGCCGGGGCCGTCGACCGGAGGCTCGCCGACCTTGTGGTAGCGGGCGAGGGCGACCAGGACGTGGCCGTAGTGGCGCACCTCGCCCCAGTCGATCTCCCAGTCGTCCGGCGCGGCCAGCTCTTCGGGCAGCTCGATGGCGACCTTGGCGTTCCAGATGCCGCCCGCCGGATCTTGCCCAACCTCGACCTCGGCCTCCCAGGGGAAGCCCGGTGGCTCGGGCCAGATGTCGACTTTGAAGCGGCCGATGCGGCGGTCGTCGATGTGGTTGCCCTGCAGGTCGCGGATGGCTTCGGGGTCGACGAGGATGCTGTAGCGCCCGCGGTCCCGGGCGTCCCAGGTCCCGCCCGGCGCCCCGATGGCGTAGGCGGCGAGGGCGCCTGCCGGGGGGGTAGCGAAGTTGAGCAGCTCCGCCTCCGCCTCGAAGCCGAGACGCTTGTTCACGACTACGACGCGCGCCCCTTTGATCGACTCGAGGTCGAGGCCGGAGCGGTCGGAGTATTGGATCGTGAACAGGTGGGGTTCGCTCTTCGGCTCCTCGATGTTCTCGACGCGCACCTCCACCTTGGGGGGGAGGTCGTCGCCGGTCGGCGGGACCTTGAACTCCTCGGTGAAGATCGGCTCCCCCTCGTAGGTCACGTGGAAGGCGTAGCCCCCGGGGTCGAGAGCGCCCAGGTTGTAGAAGTTGCTGACGATATAGCCGGGGAAATCCCACGGTACGCCGTCCGGCCTCGGGGTGTCCGGGGGGAGGGGTACGGGGTCGGGGATGGGGCCGACGACGATCTCTGCGAAGAATCGGTTGCCCTCCCTGCGGGCGTTGCCCCAGCTGAGGATGCCGATCTCGGGATGGGGGAGGAGCACGAAGACCTCCGCCGCATAGCTGGCGTTGCCCTCGTGGATCTCGATGTCGCGGATGTGTGGCCGCTGGCTGCCGCCGACGATCTCGAAGCTGACCCTCTCGAAATCGAAGCCGTTGATGCGGAAGATCACGGTGTGCTCGCCGGCCTTTAGCGGTGACAGGTAATGGTGCTTCGTCGACGACCGCCCGTGTCGCAAGGGGGTGTCCGGAGTCGGCTCGGCGGTGGCGTCGATGACGAAGGTGAAGTCGTCGACGCGCTCCGCTTCGCCCGGGTCGGTGAGCTCCCACCCGCGCCCGACGAACGCGACGTAGGCGCGGATCAGGGCGCTGTGGCTATTGGTCGACACGACGTCGAGCGCCACCTGCGCCGGCGGCCGGTTCGGGTCCGGCGGCTCGGGCACGGTGAACTCCTCGACGCCGAGCGTCCGCCCGCGCGAGGTCAGCACGAAGCGGTAGCTTCCGGGGGTCGGGGTGCCGAGGTCGTACCGGTGGCGGAAGGTCTCGCCCCCGCCGGCGTCCTTCTCGGGGTCGTCGGGTGTGATATCCGGCCTGCGGACGGCGAGCACCTCGGCGGTGATCGTGTTGCCCTGGCGG
Organism: Verrucomicrobiales bacterium; assembly: GCA_028280355.1. Taxonomy (GTDB): domain Bacteria; phylum Verrucomicrobiota; class Verrucomicrobiia; order Verrucomicrobiales; family DEV007; genus JANQMB01. The sequence goes on along the minus strand of JANQMB010000151.1, from coordinate 1,109 downwards.
GTCACGTCGCCCCAGCTCTCGATCTCGACCCCGCCGGGCTCGAAGTGCAGTTTGACCTCAGCGACATACTCCGCCGGCGGTGGCGGGACGATGGCGATCACCGGCAGCGGGTAGACGTCGGTGGAGGTCTCCTCCGGGAAGGCCGGTACCGGCTCGACGTCGGGCGGGACGACCCAGCTCGTGCCGGCGATGCGCTCGCCGAAGCTGACCGCGGTGAATTTGTATTCGCCGTGGCCGAGGCGGCCGAGCCGGTAGCTGTGCTCGAAGGTCTGCACCACCAGCGGCGGGTCGGGTTCGTCCCCGGCCGCGCCAGCGGGTATGGGGTCGGGGGTCGTGGAGCCCGCCGGGCGGTAGGCCTCGATGTCGACGACGAAGTGGTCGCCGACCCGGCGGACCGTGCCCCAGCTGGTCACCTCGACGTCGTCGCCACGGTAGGTGACGCGCAGGTCGGCGTGGTAGACGACGGTGGTCTCGCCCGCCGTGTCGGTCACCTGCTCGCGGCGGACGGTGACCTCCGCATCGACCGGCAGCGCCGGGATCGGTTCGCCGACCCTGACGCCGAAATAGCCCAGCAGGTCGGAGGCGAAGGCGGTGCCGTCGGCCTTCCGCACCTGGCCGCGCTGTAGGATCACGGCGTAGAGGCCGTTGTCCTCCGTCGACCAGCTGTCGCCGGTCCCGGGCGCGAAGGCGTAGGTCGCCTGCGCGGCGAAATACAGGTGCGGAAGGATGCCCCCCCCCGTGGCGAAGGGGTCGGCCGGCAGGGGTGCCGGGTCGGCCGGCAGCGGCAGCTCGTGGACCTCGACCAGGCGGCCGACCTCGTTGTAGCCGTTGCGGCTGGCGACCCAGATGTCCTCGCCGTCGATGCTGTCGATGTCGATACGGACGTTCGACACGTAGGTGACGACCACCTTCTGGAGCTCCTGCCCCGGCGAGGTGATGTTCTCGACCTGCAGGTGGACATGCTCGGATGGCGCCGGCCAGAATCCGGGGATGGCCTGTTCGTCTTGAGCGGGCGCGAGGCCCGGTTGGAGGCCGGCGACGCTCGAGACGAACATCGCGGCGAGGGTGCGGACGCGGGTCCGCAGGGGGGGTATCCTCCTCATAGCAAC
>JANQMB010000106.1 GCA_028280355.1 Verrucomicrobiales bacterium | reverse complement strand
TACATCAGCTCGGAGACGGCGATGTTGGCCGCCGAGGCCGGCTCCACTGGGCTGGTGTTGTCGATGGTGATGGTGTCCGTCCCGATCACCGCGCCGGAGGAGTCGACCGCCTCCAGCGTGTAGGTAGCCTGCCCCGGGGCGACGGGCAGCGCGACCTGCCAGGAGTCGCCGTCGGTCCAGGTGACCGCCAGGGGCGAGGCGGCGCCGGCCAGGCGGATCTCGCGTACGTTCACCCAGCCGTCGCCGGACACGATCGCCGTGCTCGCCGCCACGGTCAGCGGCGAGGGGGTGGAGATGGAGAAGGCCACCTGCGCGATCTGGCCGCCGATCTGCGACAGCACGTTGTTCGAGCGGTTGTTGATATAACTCAGGTGGCCCGCCCAGTTCTGCCCGGGGTCGAGGGAGGCCAGGTGCCCCGTCCAGATCGACATGTAGGAGCTGTTGAAAGTCGTACTGATGATGTCGTGCAGATGGCCGAGGTAGATCCGTTTGCGCGCCGGGTCAGCGGTCAGCTTGGCACATTCGGGGTTGGCGAAGATCGAGCGGCTGATGCTGAACTGGAAGTCCATATCGTGCGGGAAAAAGGTCACCCGCCCGTCAGGCCTGGCGTAATACATGCCGTTGTGGATCGTGCCGGCGCCGGCGTTGTCGCCCGAGCCCGAGAGCACGGCGTAGGCCATGCCGCGCAGCCAGCCGTCGACGTCGACCACGTCCTCGAGCCCGTCCTCGAAGGCCGCCCCCGATTTCGCGAACTGCTTGTTGTAGGCGATGATCCGCCCGAAGTCGTCCGCCTCGCGGTTGTTCTTCTTGAGGAAGAGCCAGCGGTAGGACTCCTTGCTGTCACCCAGGTCGCCGATCGCGTAGCCGACGAGGCCGTCGGGCTCCGGGATCTTGAAACCGTTGGCGTCGGCGGTGTTCGGGGTGTAGAGCGCCTCGTATTCGAACAGGCTCCCGTCCGAGCCGTTCTCAAACTGCGAGTCGAGGAACACGTCGTCGTATCGCGCCATCTGCAGCACCGCCGAGCGGGTGTGTTGGTCCTTCGGCGCGAGCACCTTGATGAAGTCGTAGTAGCGGCTGATGATCCCCCCGGAGTTGGCGATCATGAAATCCCAAAGGATCTCGATCTGCCCTTGCCCGACGCCCTCTGAGCGGTCGATCGCCATCGACCGGTGGATCCCGCGGTAGGGGCGGTCGGCGCCGAAGCGCATGTTGTAGCCGACGCGGTTGGTCTGGTTACGCGCCCGCTGGCTGCCCTTCAGCCGCAGCCTGACGTCGTAGTAGATCTCCTGCTCGCGGTCGATGATCGTCGCCCCGATCCGGTCGTTGCTCATCACCTGGATAGGCTCGTGGATGAAGTCTCGCTCGGCGTCGGTGACGACGATGCGGAAGTTGTGCTGGCCGTTGGTCGCGGCGAGGCCGTCGTCCACCTTGTAGAGGGCGCGCGAGTCCGGACCTGCCGCAGGGAAGGTCGCGGCCGCCCCGAGCGGATCGGTCGCCCGGACGTAGAACTGCACCACCGAGCCCGCCGCCTGGCCCGGGACCTGCGCGCTGTAGAGGCCGCCGGCTCCACCGCCCATGGCGACGCTCTGGAACGGCGCGCCGCCGACGGAGTAGAACAGGGTGACCCCGGCCACCGAGTCGGGGTCGGCGGCCCGGACCCTCACGTCCACCGCCTGGCCGGCAGCCGGCACGGCCGGCGAGTGGCCGAACTCGGACATCGTCGGGCCGGCGTTCGCCACGGCGCGCGAGTTCGGGGCGGAGGGCGTTCCCCCATCCGCGGGCCGGTCGATGGTCGTCGCCATCGGCAGGCGGTTGAAATAGAGGCGCGTGTGCAGCTGGTTCGACCCGGACACCCAACGGGCGCGGAACGAGATCTCGTATTCGCGGCCGTTGACGACGGGGCTCACGAGGGTCGTCTCGACCTGGTTGTGCATGTGCCCGGTCCCGCCGGTGGCGAGCAGGCGCAGCACCTTGTTGCCCGGCGCGTCCGGGTCATCGACCACCTCGCCGTGGCGGTGGGTGCCGCGTAATCGCCAGTTCGTTGTCCCGGACGAGAAGTCCGTGTTCGCCAGCTTCTGCAGGGCGGCGCCGTCAGGGTCCTCGACCACGCTGATGTCGTCGATCAGGATCTCGCCGGCGGCGAGCAGGCCCATGTTGAACTCGCTCCACTTCGTATCCGGCCCGCGGCTGGCCGCGGCCGTCCCGCGGTAGGTATAGGTCTTCCAAGAAGCCTGCCCCGACTCGTCGCTGGCCGCCCAGGCCTCGGCCGTCGCGTTGTCGGCGTCGAGGTCTCGCAGCTCCAGGGTCGAGCCGCCGCCGTCCGCCGCGGCCGGCCAGCGCCCGCCGTCGTAGTAGTGCAGCTCGTCGGCGGGGTTCTTGGCCGCGTCGCGCAGCAACAGCCGCTCGCCCGAGCGCGACAGCGAGCCGCCGAACTCCCCGAGCAGCCGCGCCCCGGGGTAGGCCGCCGCGAAGAGCGCCGCGTCGCGCGCCACGCAGGCGCTCTCGCCCGCCGCCAGGGTCGTGCCGGCGGGGAAGGTGAACCCGACCCCGTCGCCGAAGTCCCAGCCGCCCAGGTCGACCGGCCCCCCGCCGCGGTTTGTCAGCTCCAACCACTGGTTGTCGGAGTTGCGCAGCGGCAGGGCCGGCGTCCCTGGAAAAGTCTCCACCAGGGCGTCGAGCGCGACGCCGAACACCAGGTCGCTGCTCGTCGTGCTGCTCTGGTGTACCTCGACCGACAGCCGGTTCGCGCCGGGCAGCAGGTTGTCGGCCGGTATCTGTAGCGCCACCAGCACCGCGTCGGTGACGCCGGGGCTGGCGAGGGTCTCCGGGCCGGCCGGGTCGTCGGACAAGTTGAAGTCGCCCACCCGGACCCCGTTGAGGTAGAACACCGCCCCGTCGTCGAGCAGGTGGGTGATCTCCAGCGAGTCGACCTGGCTGAAGGTGCCCGGGGCCACCGTGAAGTCCCTCTCGAAGTAGTAGGTCACCGTCGAGGGCGAGTAGCCCGTCAACACCGTCGCCAGCGGCACCGGCAGCGCCCCGGCCTCCCAGCCCACTGGGGCGGCGCCCGCCTTCCAGTTGCCCCCGACCGCGTGGGCGGACGCCGCCCAGCCGGCCGGCAGGTTCTCGTCGGCGTCGTTGTAGCGCCAGGTGTCGCCCATCGCCACCAGCGATACCGAATCGTAGGTCGCCGGCACCGCGGGGGCGGCCGGCAACGCCGGCGGGTCATAGGCGACCTCGCTGATCACCACGCTCTCGTTAAACGCAAAACTGTTTGCCGCTCCCGGTGTTGCCGCCGCGGGATAGAGCCAGGCGCCACCCCTCCCCCCCGCTCGCCCGCGCAGCCGCCCGGTCACCGCACGCCCGTCGGACACCGCGATCCCGGCCGCGCCATAGAGGAAAAGCTTCTCACCATCGGCCGGCCGGAAGCCCAGCGTCGCCTCGTCGAGCAGCAGCAACGCGCCGGCCGCCAGCTGCCCAGCGGGCAGCAGGTACTCGCGGGCGGGATCGCCGGCCGCGGAGACCCTCACCCCCGCCAGATCGACCGCCGCCGCCCCGGCGTTGAGGATCTCCACCCAATACGCGGGCTCCGTCGCCGCCGGCAGCTCGTTGAAAACGAGACCGGGGGCGTCGGGGGCGACCGCGGCGACCTCCGCGTCGAGCTCCAGCCCGAACACGACGTCGCTGCTGCCCAGCGACTCCTGGTGCAGCTCCACCGAGATCCTGTTCGTCCCGGCGACCAGCGCCCCGGACGGCAACGGCACGTCCGCCGAAAGCGCGTCGACCTCGACGCCCCCGGAGGCCAGCGTCGCCGCCGTCACCGCACCGGTCGGCATGTTGACGCGCAGCGCCTCGACCCCGTTGAGGTAGATCACCGCCCCATCGTCGAAGCCGTGTCGCAACACCAACGACCCCAGCCCGGCAAGCTGCGCGGCACCTAGCTCGAACTCGCGCTCGAAATAGTAGGTGACGACGTAGGGGTTGTTGAAGCCGGGGAAGGTCAACGTCGTCCCCAACGGGATCGTGTCCCCGCTCTCCGAGCCCAGGCCGCCGGCCCCGGAGCCCCAGTCTCCCCCCACGGGGTGCGCGGAACCCGCCCAGCCCGCGCCGAGGTCGGCGCCCGATTCGTTGTACCTCCAGACATCATCTAGCACGACCAGCGGCACCGTCGAGCTCGGCGGCGGGGCCCCCGGGTCCGGGAAGTTCAAGCCGCCCGGCGTGCCGCCGAGCTGCGCCGAGACCGCCCAGTTCCCCGGTGGGCCACAGGCGGTATGCGGGTCGCGCTTGGCCAATGTCGCCCCGGAGCCATCCGCCGCCGCCGGCCAGCGCCCGCCGTCGCCGAAATCCAGCTCGTCCATCAGCCGGCCGCCCTGGTTGTAGAGGCGCAGCCGCTCGCCGCCGTTGTCGATGCTGCCGGTGAATGGCCCAAGCTCCCCCGAGGCGGGCGTCTTGGCGACCACGACATAATCGCCCGGATCGACCACGGTGCCCGCCGGGAAAGTGTAGCCGATGCCGTCGATCCGCCAGCCGGAGATGTCGGTCTTGATCCCCATCTGGTTGAACAGCTCCACCCACTCGCCCGCCTCCGAGGCCCCCGGCGGGTTGTATTGCACCTCGTTGAACACCACCACGGCATCGGGGGAGGCGGCCGCCGCGGGCGCGAACGTCAGGGCAAGCGCGGCGAACGCGGGGGCGACCGCGCTTGCGCTATGGGGAGTTTTCATTGAGGGCGATTTCAATATACCTGAAACCCGGCGACTTTTCGATCTCCTAGCCCCGGGGGGTTCCCCCCCGGTTGCAAGGGACACAGATCGGTGACGGCGGTGATCCTGGCGCAGGGGGGGCGGGGGTTACTCGTCTCTAGGGAGCCGGCTGCAGCGCGGGGTCGCGCACCCGGTAAAACAGGTTGGGGAAGCCCTGGGCGACGGCGAATGTATCTTCGTATTGTGTGGAATTCCCGGTCGCACCGACGCTATCCGTAAGCTCTTGCCAGCCCCCGGCCTGCCCGTTCGGCAGCAGGGTCGTCGCGAAGTCGACGGCGTAGTTCCCGCCGGAGACCGAATTGAAAGTCAGGGTCACCGCCGGGCTCCCGCCCCCCTGATGGACGATGTCGGTGATCGCGAATTCGAAAGGCGCCGACGGCCCGAGCAGCGCCTGGACCTCAGCTTCGGAGAGGACGGTGTCGAAGACCTTCAGGTCGTCGATCATCGAGGTCGAATAGGAGGCACCGTCGCCATACCAGGCGCCTGTACCCAGGGGGACATCGATGTCGTCTTGGATGAAGAAATCGACATCAGGTGCCGCGTCACCAGTCCCGTCGAGGACTCCGTCGAGATAGAGCTTGTGTTCGCCGTCGGTGAAAGTGACCGCGACATGATGCCACTCGCCGTCGCCCACAGCCGTCCCACCAGTGATCGCGGTGCCCTCCACAAAAGGCGAATAGGGCCGCCAGAGAACCGTGGCCGTCGCCGGGTCGGCCCCGCTCAGACCGAGGATATGGTTCGACCATAACCCGTCATTCTGGCGCGCCAACACGACACCGAACATGTTGCCGAAGCCCCCATCTTGGAGGCCAGACCACTTCACCCAGAACGCGACCGTCCCTGTCGCCAGGGCGTTCAGCCCGCCCCCGCCGGCGACACTGACATACTGGAACAGGCTACCGTCGACAGACAGCGCGCTGTCGGCGTTGCCGTCGCGGTCAGGGGCGAAGGTGACATCGCCGACCGCTGTGCCGTCGTCGCTGGCGACGAGTTCGGCGAGCGAGTTGTCGAACGGCCAATGTCGGATGAGCTCAGCGCGGGCGCCCCCCGCAAAAGACGTCACGAGGGCGATGGTGGCGAAGGGCAAGGCGAGGACTGGGTTGCGCTTCATCGGGGATGTCTGGGCTTAGGGTGAGATGCAACCTCTACGGGGGTCGGACCCGATGAGGTTGCGGTGGAGGTGTTTTCTAGCGACGGCGGCGGAAGCCGACGAACCCGAGCAGGCCCAGGAGGGCGAGGGCGGCGCTCGAGGGCTCCGGGATGCCCGCCAGGATTTTGATCTCGTTCTCGCTGAGCACGACGTTGTGCACCTGGAAGTCGTCGATCAGCGAGGTGGCGAAAGAGGCACCGTCACCGTACCAGGCACCGATGCCGAGCGCGACCGCCGGCTTGTTGCTGATCGCTCCCGCCGTCGCCGCCGTCCCATCGAGGTTGCCGTCGATATACAGCCTGTGATCCCCCGAGGTGTAGGTGATCGCAACATGGTGCCAGGCGCCGTCCCCCACCGCGGTGCCCCCGGTGAGCGTGGGGGTGAACGAGTAGGGCGCCCATGTGATCGTCGCCGTCGCGGGATTGGCGCCGCTCAGGGCGATAATCTGCTCTGAGGAGAACCCGTTGTCCTGGCGGGAGGTCGCCGCTCCGGCGACGCCACCGAACCCGAGGTCCTGTGTCCCAGACCAGGCGATCCAGAAGGCGATGGTGCCGGTCTGCAGGTTGTTGAGGCCGCCCCCATCAGCGACGGATGCATACTGCCCCGAAGTCCCGACGACCGAGAGGGCGCTGTTCGGGTTGCCGTTGCGGTCGGTGCCGAACGATGCCCCGTTCACCGCGGTCGCGTTGGTGCCGACGGTCGCGTTGAAGGTGTTGTCGAACTCCCAGTGGCCGACCAGGGCAGCCCCCGCGTCGGTCGCCAGGGCGGCCGCTGCGACGCCGGCCGCCAGCGTCATACGCCTACCCGGGTTGGAACGTGTTTTGTTGTCGAGGTATGTTTTCATTCTGGTTTTCTGTGTTGTCGTATTGTCGGGTTAGAGGAGGGGGAAAACGGTCGTGGGGGGATCACGGGCGCCAGCCCTCGGCGGCATGGGCGAGCGAGTAGACGAGGTCGTGGCGGAGGTAGCCCTCGAAGATGAACAGCTCGTCGAGGGCGGCGTCGCAGGAGACCTCCCGCCTGGTCTTCGAACGCCCGATCAGCAGGGGGTTGACACCGGCGCGGCCGGTCGCGGTCCGGACGGGGATCTCCCGTGCGTTCGCACCGCTGAAATGGGTGGGCTCCCACCGGCCGTCGAGGTAGACGTCCACCTTCGGCCGCCCGCTGGGGTCGGCGCCCCCTTTGTAACAGACCGCGACGTGATGCCACTCGCCGTCGGCGAGGTCGGTCGTGCCGTCGATGACCGTCGCGCCAAACCACAACTGCAGGAACGTCCGGCCATGCATCTGAGCCTGGACGGCGGGCGGCAGTTGGATGCCGATGTTGGTGACGCGCACCGACCAGCTCTCGTTCACTTTGCGGTCGAGCGGTTCCCCCCAAGTCACGTAGGTCGAGTTGTAGGTGGTGCCGTCGGGGACCGGCGGCAGCCGGAGCCAGAAGGCGACCGAGCGGGCCTCGCCCCCGCCGATGCCCGGCCAGTCGGTCTCGATGTGATCCCCCACCTTGTCGAACGACAGCGCGCGCCCAACCCTCCCTTCGACGACCTGCGGCCCCTCGCCGGCGATGCCCCGGCTAGAGGAGATCTCCGCGGCCGCGGGGTGGGTGCCCTCCACCGGCAGGGAGTCGCCCTCGAAACCATCGAAAGACCAATAGAGGTAAGGCGGCGCCGGATCCCCGTTGGGCAGGTGGGTGGCGAACAGCGTCGGGGAGTAATCGGCCTCCTCCCATCCCCCGAGCCGGCCGGCGACGCGCGCCTGCCCCTCGGTGACGGAGATCGCCTCCTCGAGCCCCCGGTGGTGGCGCACCTCCACCTCCCCGCTAAAGACGTGCACCTCGTCCATCACATCTGGGCGGGACACGACACCGAACTCGGTGCCCAGGTCGGTCAGCAGGAAGTCGGGGGTATCGACCCGAAAGCCGACCGCCGCGCGCGGCACATCGAACCAGACGGTGCCGGAGCGCAATTCCACGAGATCCTCCTCGCGCAACGTGAAATCGGCCGGCCCGCGGATGATGCCCTTGACCCCGGATGCGAAGGACAGCTCGACGGCGCCCCGCTCGACGGTCAGCCGAGAGCCGACTTCCACCACGCGCCCCTCGGGCGCCGCCTCCCCATCGGGGACGGCGTGGGTGAGGGTGAAATCGGTCTTCGGGGAGATTTTGAAGCGCGCCACGGGCGCGTTTGGGAGGACGACCAGCTTCAGCACGAAAGCTAGCGCGACGATCGCCGCGGCCGTTCCGATAGCGGTGATCTTCAGCGCTTTGCGCCGCTGGCGCTCGATTAGGCGGTCCATCGGGATGATCTCTGCAACCGGTTGTTGTACGGACTCGCTGCTCGGCGTCAGCGCCGCGTTGATACGGATGTGGTCGCGGTAGATCGCCCGCGCCTCGGGGTTCGCACGCAGCTCGTGCTGCAGCGCCTCCAGCTCCTCCCCGATCGGCTCCCCGTCGAGGACATCCTGGATCAGCCCCTCTAGACGTAACCGGTTCATCGCGCGTAGGAGCCGACCCGCAGGGTCGAGTTGATGCAGTCGCGGAGGGCGGCGCGGATCCGGTGGAGGCGCCCGCGGAGCGCTCCCACCGACGATTTGGAGGGGTATTCCTGCAGCTCTCTGCCGCTTCGGTAGCGGAACTCGAGGAGGCTGCGCTGCTCGCGCGTCAGCTTGCCCACGCACCCGTCCAGGGCGTCAAACCAGGCATCCAGCTCCCCGGACTCGGCGGCGAACTCGTTGGACAGCTCCTCGACCAGCCCCTCGTCGAGCACCGGGCGCTGGTCTCGCCTCAGCTTGCGCAGGTGGCTGAGGGTCTTGTTGCGCGCGATGGCGAAGGCCCAGGCGCTGAAATTGCTACCGATCTCAAACTGCTCCCGCTTCTTCCACAGCACCAGGTTCGTCTCCTGGAGCACGTCGGAGACCCCCGTGACGCCGGGCATCCGGGAGATGATGTACGCACGGATATTCGTCTGGTGGCTGATCAGCAACCTGACGTACTCGGCGTAATCTTCGTTCTCGTGCTTCACCGGGGATAGGCTTTGCTCCCTAGGATATTCCACACCGACGCCCGCGTTATGCGATTCGAGGGAATTCTCGCCACGCCCCATTCAACGCCCCGCATTCATGGGGGGCACCCCACGATAGCTATCGATATTTCATAGAATAAGTTATTATAATTATAACATATTCTACCATACCACCTAATATATCGTCACCCGCCTTCAGCCCCTCCCACCAGAAGCCGAAAACCTCGGCCTCCACTCGGACGCGGAAACCGGAACAGACGCCGGCACACCACTCCCCGGCGCCCCCCCCTCGATCGCGCCGGTCGCGCCGGTCGCGCGAAGAGCCCCCTACCGCACGGCGATCTCCGCCTGCGCGACGTTGAGGTCTGGTCCACAGACTGTGACCGAGATCGCCTCCCCTACCCCGACCTCCAACACCGCCTCGACGAGACCGTCGCCATCGGCCTCGAGCACCGAATACAGCCCGCCGCGCTGCCACAGGCAGACGGTGGCACCCGGGGCGTCCGTGCGGACGGCGATCGTCACCGCCTCGCCGGTGGTGACCTCGGCCGGGACATCGAGCTTGGGCAGACGGGCGTCGCCGGCCCGCAGGTCGAGGGTGGGGTCGCCGAGCAAGTTGAGCTCGCACTGACACCAGTGGTAGCCGCTGGTCTTCGCGGCGTGCTCGGCCATGTCGGCCCGTGCGGCCTGCACCGCCTCGCCCGCCGTGAGCCCCCCCTTCAGGGCGTGGTGCCAGAACCGCGACAGGGTCTCGGTGGTCCCGTCCATCTTCCCCTCGGTCACCATCAGCCGCATGTCGCGCCGCGGGTCATGGAAGATGGGCACCCCCTCGCGCGCCGGCGCGATCACCAGGACCGCGCCCCCCTTCGGCTGGCGCAACATCGACTCGGTGATACAGGGGTCCTCCTCCGCATCGAAATGGCCGGTGAAACACGATACGGTGGTCATCGTCAGGTAGGCGTCCTCGTTGTTGAGCTTGCCGACGTGCCCCTTGTCGACCGTCTTGTGCCCCTCAAGAACCCACACCGGGAGGAACCCGTGGCCGTGCATGTGCAGTTTCCCGTACGACTTGCCGTTGATCATCTCGACCCAGTTGTCCGGGCTGAGCGCATGGTCGCCCTTGGCGTCGCCGTCCCAGGGGGTCTCCCCGGTGTAGTAGCGCAGGACCTCGCCACCCTCCCAGGCCGGCCCCAGCAACTGGTCCCAGCTCGTCTTCAGCTTGGGCTCCGCGTGCGGGACGGCGCAGGTATAGACGAAGCGCTTCGCGAAGCTCTCGGCCGGGTAGCGCGACTCGTAGGCGATCACCTTCTCCGTGTAGGCGGCGACGTCCTCCGCGGTGCGCACGGGGATACGGCCGATGCTGGCGCCGCCTTTGCCGTAGCTGATCGCCTCCCGGTCGTCGGACCACTTCCCGAACACGCCATCATCGTTGGCGTCCCAATCCGTCTCGCTGATGAAATAGACGTCGCTGGGGATGTCGTCGTAGCGCAGGCGCCCCATCACCACGTGCGGCGTGTCGCGGTCGGGCACCTCCCCCTCGCCGCCGGGCAGGCTGTCGCCGCCGAGGATCACCCACTTGGTCCCCTGTTTCTCGATGTGTTCGACCGCCGCCAGGCGCATCTTCTCCTGGATATCTTCACCCTCATAGCGGTCGCCGATCTCCTTGACCGTCAGCACCTTGGTCGCCCGTCCTGTGCGCGTCTTCCACTCCGCAAACGGCCCCCAGGCCTCTGCCAACCGCTCCGAAGTGATCAGCAAAACGGTTGCCCCCGGTGCCGGGGGTTCCGCGCAGGCCGGGGAATGTAAACCCACAAACCCTCCGAAAAACAGCGCCGGGACGACCATCTTCATCGTTGCCATGGGCGGGAGCCTAGACGGTCCCCGGCCGATCGCCAAGGCCATCCCCCAGCTTGCGGCCGGGCCGCTATCGGCCAAAGGTGACCGCTCCCTATGCCATCCTCCCAGAGGCAGCACCTCCAGCTCACGGCCTCGGCACTCGCCGCGCTCGCCAGCCTTGCCTCCTCCGGCTGCAAGGCACCTGCCCCCAA